>SKTU01000044.1 GCA_007122455.1 Haloarculaceae archaeon
CGTCGAGGCTTATACGACAGGGCCACGTATCGCGAGCATGTACGACCGACTCGCGGACCTACCGCTGTCGATCGACGGATACCGACTCTCCGGCCAGTCAGTCGACGTCTCGAGCGGCTTCGAGCGGGTGTCGACCACGATCGCGCTCACAGGCGGAGACGTGACGGGAATGGGAGAGGACGTCGGCTACGAGGCCGACGACCAGCGGCGGCTGCAGGAGAGCTACGCCGACGGCGGGCTCGATCTCGCCGGCGAGTACACGTTCGGGTCGTTCTCCGATCGGCTCGAACGACTCGAACTGTTCCCCGAACCACCGGAGCGGGAAGCCGATCGAAAATACCGGCGGTGGGGATTCGAGAGCGCGGCGCTGGATCTGGCACTCCGACAGGCGGGCACCGATCTCGGAGCCGTGCTGGACCGACGATACGAACCCGTCCGGTTCGTCGTCAGCACCCGGCTCGAAACGGTCGATCGACTTGACGAGATCAGAGCCGTCCATCCCGACGCCGAGTTCAAACTCGACCCGACCGACGAGTGGGACGAGACACTGATCGAGGCGATCGCGTCGCGAGGGGGTGTGCGAATACTGGATCTGAAGGGCTACTACGAGGGGACCGACGTCGACCAGGCGCCGAACGCGAAGCTGTACCGGCGCGTCCTCGAGACGTTCACGGACGCGATCGTCGAGGATCCGGGCGTGACGACGGAGACACAGGGGATTCTCGAGCAGTACAGCGGGCGGCTCTCGTGGGACGCGCCGATCACGGGAGTCGACAGCGTCGAGGCCCTCCCCTTCGAACCCTCCTGGCTCAATATCAAGCCGTCGCGATTCGGTACCGTCCGCTCGCTGCTGGAGACGATCGACTACTGCGAGACGGAGGGGATCCAGCTCTACGGGGGCGGGCAGTTCGAGCTCGACGTCGGGCGCAGCGGCATCCAGACGCTCGCATCGCTGTTCTACCCCGATGGGCCGAACGACGTCGCCCCGGGCGGCTACAACGCGCCGACGCTGGCCGACGACCTGCCGACGAGCCCGCTCGCGCCGCCGTCCGGGCCGGGGTTCAGATGATCACGTTCCGGCGTCGAGATACTCCGACTGGATCGAGACGACCTCGGTCGAGTCCACACAGTCGGCGTAGCGTGCGAGCGGCTCCTCGTTGAGCTCGAGGAAGGTGTGACCCCACCGGAACTTCGAGAGGATCGTTTCGGCGTGCTCGCGGTGACCGAGAATACAGAGCGCGCCGGCGAACGCCTCGACCGTGTTGAGCCGGAACGGCGTCCCGTAACTGACCGGATTGCCGGCGACGAGAAAGGGGAGCGCTCGGTGGGGGCCGTCGATGCGGAACGCCTCCGCGTCGGCAGTCTCCCACGAACAGTCCAGCGCGACGAGTCGCTCGGCAGCGGCGCCGTGAACCGCACGGTCGCCGTCGGCCGGCGACAGCGCCGTTTCGGCGTGAGGGTCGAGAACGATCCCGGGCGGCGTCGCTCGCGCCGAACGGTGCAGCGTCGCGAGATCGAACCGCGCGAGCTTTCGGGCGCTGCATTTCTTCGGGTCGTCGTCGCCCTCGTAACGGACGTGAAGCTCCACGGTCGAAGTTGTCCGCCAGCGGCCAAAAGTCGCTCGCACCGTCGAGGAGTATTTCACGGGGAGGGACGATCGAACCGTATGGACGCCGTCGACGTCGCGCGGGAGTATTACCGAACGATCGACGAGGACGACTACGAGACGCTGACGACGCTGCTCGAGGAGCGGTTCGTCCACGAGCGACCGGACAGACGGCTCGAGGGACGCGATCGGTTCGTCACGTTCATGCGCGAGGAGCGTCCCGAGACGGAGACTGAACACGAAATCGAGACGGCGTACGTCTCCAGCGATGGCGACGTCGCGATGGAGGGGACGCTACGCAGAGCCGACGGCTCGGTGTGGTTCCGCTACGTCGACGCCTTCGACGTCGAGGACGACCGGATCGTCCACCTTCGGACGTACACCGACGATCATCCGCTGTAGTTCACTCGCGCTCGCCGGCACCGAGAGCCGATTCACCGACGGGATCGGAACCCTCGATCCGTTCGGCACCACCCATGTACGGGCGAAGCGCCTCCGGCACGTCGACCGTACCGTCGTCGTTCTGGTAATACTCCATGATCGCGACGACGACGCGGGGGATCGCCACTCCGGAGCCGTTCAGCGTGTGGAGATACTCCGCCGACTCGTGTCGCTCGGGTCGGTACTGGATGCCGGCTCGACGAGCCTGGAACGCCTCGAAGTTCGACACGGACGACACCTCGAGCCAGCGACCGCCCGCCTCCGGGCCGTCGTCCATCTCGTCGGCCGGAGCCCACACCTCGACGTCGTACTTTTTCGCCTGCGTGAACCCCATATCGCCGGTGCACATCTCGAGCACGCGGTACGGGAGTTCGAGCGCCTCGAGGACGTCGGTCGCCTCCTCGAGCAGTCCCTCGAGCCGCTCGTAGCTTTCCTCCGGGCGGACGAAGTTGACGAGTTCGACCTTGTTGAACTGGTGGACGCGAACGATCCCGCGCGTTTCGGTGCCGTGCTCGCCCGCCTCCCGACGGAAGTTCGGCGTGTACGCCTGGTGTTTGATCGGCAGGTCGTCGTCGAGCAGGATTTCGTCACGGTACATGTTCGTCACCGGCACCTCGGCAGTCGGCAGCAGCCACAGGTCGTCGTCGTCGTACGGCTCGTCGTTGTCGCCGCCGATCCGGTAGGCGTCCTCGACGAACTTCGGAAACTGACCGGTCCCGCGCATGGACGCCGAGTTAACCGGAATCGGGGGGAAGACGTCGGTGTAGCCGTGCTCCTCGCGATGGAGATCCAGCATGAACTGCACGAGTGCGTGCTCCAAGCGCGCCCCCTCCCCCTTCGCGAAGTAGAACCCGCCGCCGGTGACTTTCGAACCGCGCTCGAAGTCGAGAACGTCGAGCTCCTCGCCGAGGTCGTAGTGAGGAACGACCGGATCGGGGAGCGATCGGCGGTCCTCGAACCCCCAGCGGTCGACCTCGACGTTGTCCGACTCGTCGTCGCCGACCGGCGCGTCCTCGTGGGGAACGTTCGGCAACTCGAGGAGCGCCCGCCGCAGTTCGGCCTCCAGCTCGTCGGCGCGGAATTCGAGCTCCTCAAGCTCGGCCTTCAGCGACTGGGATTGCTCGATCGCGGCCTGGGCGGCCTCCTCCTCGCCCTCGGCCTTCAACTCGCCGATCCGCGAGGAGACTTCGTTCCGCTCGTGTCGGAGGCCGTCGCCCTCGGCTTTCAGCTCGCGCCACTGCTCGTCGATCTCGAGCACTCGATCGAGGTCGACGTCGACGCCCTTCGTTTCGAGGGCGCGTCGAACCTCCTCGGGGTGTTCGCGGACGAACTGCCGGGATAGCATACCGACGAGTTCACGTGGCGTCGAAAAAGTCGTGTCGATACGACCGCCACGGGGTTTTTGTCGGTGTGGAACGGCCAGCCGGTATGGCAATCGGCGACGTTTACCCGGTCGACACTGCAACCGACGTCCACTACACGGATACGGGAATGTACGACGTCGAGGAGTACGGTTCCGTCTACATCCTCGATACCGAACGCCCCGCGATCGTCGACACGGGCATCGGAACGAACTACGAACGGATTCTCGAGGGACTCGAAACAGTCGGAATCGAGCCAGAGGCGCTCGAGGCGATCCTCGTCACTCACGTCCACCTCGATCACGCCGGTGGCGCGGGGTTTCTCGCCGCCGAAACCGATGCCGACGTCTACGTCCACGAGTCGGGATCACAGTTTCTGGTCGATCCGACGGCGATCTGGGCGGGAACCGAGGCCGCGGTCGGCGAACAGATCCAGTTCTACACGGAGCCGGAGCCGATAGCCGAATCGCGGATCGTCGAACTCGAGGACGGCGACACGGTAGACCTCGGAAGCAAGACGCTCGACGTCCACCGGGCCACCGGACACGCGTTCCACCAGGTGATATTCCACGACGCGGACGACGGAATCACGTTCACGGGGGACGCCGCGGGAATATACGTCCCCTCGCGCGACCGGGTAACGGTTACCTCGCCGCCGCCGGGATTCGATCTCGAGACCGTCGTCGAGGACGCGCGCATGATCGAGCGGCTCTCGCCGGAGACGATCTGCTATGCGCACTACGGACCGGCGCCGGTGGACGATCGGCTCTCGACGTACGTCGACGCCATCACCGACTGGGTTCGGTCGATCGAGGCGAAACGCGCCGAACTCGACGACGACGAGGCGGTCGTCGACTACTTCGCCGAACGAACCGATCTCGACGAGGTCTGGGGAGTGAAAAAGGCGATCCCCGAGACGAAGATGAACGTCCGCGGGGTGCTCACGTATCTCGACGACCGGGACGACTGAACGTCGAATTTATGACTGAAGCCGAGACCAGCGCCCGTGTGCGCTGAGAACTATCCCCGGCTGTCCGCGGAAGCGCGACACAGCAGTCGGGGCGCGGCCGTGTCGCCTGTTCGCTACTGGTATCTCTCCGGCCCGCCGTTCCCCACGCGGTTTCCCCGTCCGCCCCGCCAGTCTTGAACGTCCCGCGGGCGACGGCGATCGGCTCACCATCGCCGTCGGTGATCTCGACCTCGACCGTGGTGACAGTCCCACAGTTCCGTCGGAGCTCGGCCTCGGCGAGCAGGAGGTCGCCGTTCGCCGGGGCGAGGTAATCGATCCGCATATCGATCGTCGGCGTCACGTCGAGCGTCGCCGAGATCGCAGCGGCACCCCCGATCGTGTCGGCGAGCGCGTACGTAACGCCGCCGTGAGCGATGAACCGTTCGCGGCTCGAGGAGTGGACGTCGTCGAGCTTCAGCCGACCGCGTGCGTATCCGGCGTCAGCTTCGAGCACTTCGATCCCGAGGTGTTCGCTGAACGGCATCCGACTGAGTCGATCCGCGACGTTCATGCCGACAGATCCGTCCCGCGCGGCAAAAAGAGCCCCCATCGCATCGGGTTCCCGCGTCCGACGGTACAAATCATATAAGGCCCCACGCGACCCGTTCACGGGTATGTTCGACGAGATTATGCGGAAGTTCGAGGACAGCCCGAGCCAGCAGGCTGTCATCCGTCTCCTCCTCGAGCGGGGGTTCTCCGTCAACGACGACGGCCGCGTCGTCTCCGGCGGTATCGAAATCCCCAACACCGGCATCGCACGGGAGATCGACGTCGACCGTCGGGTCGTCGACGCGACGACGACGGCGATACTCGAGGACGACGAGCTCCGACGCATCTTCCAGAACATCTCCGCGATCCCGTCGCTGATGGATCTCGCACCGGTGCTCGATCTGACGGTGCTGACGATCGTCCCGAGCGACGCCGACCAGCCGGGGATCGTCGCCGGCGTGACGAGCGCGCTCAGCGACCACGGGATCTCGATCCGCCAGACGATAAGCGAAGATCCTGAGTTCACCGACGAACCGAAGCTCTACATCATCACCGACCAGGAGCTCTCCGGCGAGCTGATAAACGAACTCCGCGCGTTCCCGTTCGTCCGGAAAATCGAGCTGGAGTGAGCTAGTTCTTCGTCGGTCGGGAGCCGCCGTGCGTCGACGTCTCCTCTGGTTCGGGATGTCCCTCGACGGCCTGTGCCGTGTCCGTCTCTTTGGGCGTATCGACGTGCCACCGATCGACGGTCTGCTCGTAGTCGGCGAGTTTGTTCGACACGCGGATCTTCAGATCGTCGTCGTTGACGTTGATCTCGAAGACGTAATCGTCGACGCCGGCTCGCCGAAGGTTCGCACTCACGAGTTCGTTGTCGAAGTAGTACGGAGACATCTGGGTCATCACGTCCCGGTACACTTTGTCCTCGACCGCGCGCAGGGCCTTTCGCCCGGCCGAGTCGGCGGCCCGCGCGACGTAGTTGATCGACTCTCGCCAGTCGTCGACCGCTTCGGTCGGTTCCTCGAGCCGTTCGTACGACTCCGCGAGCTTCTCGCCGGCGGACTGGAGGTCCTCGTCCGGCGTCTTTCCGGCTTTCTCACCTTCCCCCTCGGCGATGCTGGCTTTCTCCGCTGTCTTCTCGCTCACGTCCTCGTCAAGTCGTTCGTCGGCTTTCGGTCGCCACTCGTCGAACCCCTCGAGTGCGGACTCGTCGACGTCGTGGTGTTCGACGAGGTCCTTCAGCGCGCGAGTGACCCGCTCACCGTGTTCGACGATATCGACCCAGCTGCCGCGGTGTTTGAAACCGGAGATGCTCTCCTCGATCTCCATCGATCCACCGTAGGATACGACGACTAATACCTCTTGTCGCTGGAGTTCGGCGTCGGCGGGGTTTATACTGCTGGCGGTCGCCCCTCCGACATGGCAATCGAGGACCGAGACGATGCTCATCTCGTCACGCACGCGCTGGCGAAGCACACGCTCTCGACGCTTCGGTCCGAGGACACCGATCAGGTCGCCTTCCGGAACGGACTCGTCGACCTCGGACGACTCTGCGGTTACGAGATCATCGACGGGATGTTGGATACCGAATACGTCTCGATCACGACGCCGCTGGCCGAAACCACCGGGGAGGTGGTCAAGGGGCTCGACGACATCGTCATCATCAACGTGCTTCGAGCCGCGACCCCGTTCGTCGAGGGACTCGTCGAGGCGTTCCCTCGCGCGCGCCAGGGGGTCATCTCGGCCGGACGCGACGAGGAGGCCGGTATGGACGAAAGCGGGGAGTTCCCGATCACCGTCGACTACGTGAAGCTCCCGGACATCGGTGCGGACGACACGGTCATCGTCGCCGATCCGATGCTCGCGACCGGGAGTACGATGGTCGCCGTGCTCGACGAGATCCTCGCCCGCGGGAATCCCGACCGCTTGCTCGTACTCTCGGCGGTCAGCGCCCCGCCGGGGCTCGTCCGCGTCGACGAAGCACACCCGACCGCCGACCTGCTGACGGTGAGTATCGACGAGCGACTCGACGACGACGGCTACATCGTTCCGGGATTCGGTGACGCCGGTGACAGGGCGTTCGGAACCTGAGACGAGGCGTACGGCTCCACCCCTCGATTTCAGTTGGAGGCGGCTTCCCGCAGGTGGTTTTGCTCGTGTCGAAGCGTCAGACAGACCTCAGGAGGTTATCAGGATAGCTCGACCCGGCCGCTCGTCGCACTCCGGAGCCGATCCTGGAGTTCGTCCAGTTCGGCGAGTGGCACGGTGACCTCGAACGTGACGCGCTCAACGTAGTCGGCCTCGAACTCGACCTCGCTGCTCTCGAGGAGCCCGCGAACCGTTCCGGAGTCGTCGTAGTCGACGGTCGCGACGAACCGCCCGTGTGGGCGCCGCTCGGTGACGCCCGCGGCCTCGACGGCCAGCTTCGTCGCCTGGGCGTAGGATCGGACCAGTCCACCGACGCCGAGATTCGTTCCGCCGTAGTAGCGCGTCACGACGACGGCGACGTTCTCGAGTTCCTCCCCCTGGAGGACCGAGAGCGTCGGCTTCCCGGCGCTTCCGGAGGGCTCGCCGTCGTCGGAGGCGTACTCCCGAAACGGGTCGGCCCGAACGCGGTAGGCACCCACGTTGTGCGTCGCGTCGGTGTACTCCTCGGATATCGAATCGACGAACGCCTCGGCCGCCGCGACGGTTTCGACGGGGGAGACGTGGCCGATGAACTCCGAGCCCCGAACGGTGACGGCAGCGCTCGCTCGCTTGAGGACGGTTCGATACGACTCCTCGCTCACACCCCGAATCGGAGCGGGGGCGATAAACGACTTTCGCGACGGCTCGACGGGCTTTTAAGCTATCAGCCGACAACCACGGGACAATGGACCCCGTGACGGTCGCGACGTTCCTCACTGCGAGCGTAGCGAGCCTCTTCATGGCGTGGTCGATCGGCGCCGGTTCGTCGGGATCGACGCCGTTCGCACCCGCAGTCGGGGCGAACGCGATCTCGGTGATGCGGGCGGGCTTCTTCGTCGGATTGCTCGGACTGCTCGGCGCGGCGCTGCAGGGTGCAAGCGTCACGGAAGCCGTCGGTCGCGAACTGATCATCGGCGACCCGCTGTCGTCCGGTGCGGCTATCGTGGCGCTGTCGATCGCCGCGGGACTCGTCGCGATCGGCGTCTTCGCCGGCTATCCGATCGCGACGGCGTTCACGGTCACCGGTGCCGTCGTCGGTGCCGGCCTGGCGATGGGCGGTGCGCCCGCGTGGGCGAAGTATTACGAGATCCTCGCGGTGTGGATACTCACTCCGTTTGCCGGCGGCGGTGCGGCCTACGTCATCGCCCGATCGCTTCGCTCGGAGTGGCTGAGCGAACAGATCGGCGTCCCCGCACTGGGCGGGATCGTCGGGGCGATCGTCGCGAACATCGAGTTCGTGATCCTCGGGCCACCGGACGGAGCTGCGTCGATCGCGACGGCGATCGGGGGAGACGGCGTCGGACGCGTCCTCGTCACGCTCGGGGCCACCGGGATCGTCGCCGGCGCGCTGGCTGTGGACATGCGCCGCAGTGAGCCAGCCGCCGAGCGGCGGTTCCTGCTTGTACTCGGCGGACTGGTCGCGTTCTCGGCCGGCGGGAGTCAGGTGGGGCTCGCGCTCGGCCCGCTGTTGCCGCTCTTCGACGGGGCGGGGGTCGACATCCCACTTATCGCACTGCTGTTCGGTGGCGGCGTCGGACTGCTCGTAGGGTCCTGGACCGGCGCCCCGAGGATGATCAAGGCGCTGGCGCAGGACTACTCCTCGCTCGGTCCTCGGCGGTCGATCGCCGCGCTCATTCCGTCGTTCAGCATCGCCCAGATAGCGATCCTCCTCGGCGTGCCGGTGTCGTTCAACGAGATCATCGTCTCGGGAATCATCGGCGCCGGCGCCGCCGCCTCGGGTGCCGGTATTAGCGTCACCAAGATGTGGTACACCGTGCTCGCGTGGGTCGGCTCGCTCGTCGGTGCGGGGGTGCTCAGCTTCGGGCTCTACACCGTCGCGGTGGCGATACTTTAGCTCCGGTCGACCGGTTCGTCGGCCGTCGACGCGACGTAGTCGTCGGTCCTGACGATTCGGGCCTTCATGATCCGGGTGTTCTCGACCTGCTCGACGTGAATGTCGATCCCGTCATAACTGATGATCTCGCCTTCCTCGACCAGCCGCCCCGCCCGGTTGAAGATGAATCCCGCGATGGTCTCGAACTCCTCGCCCTCGGGAATGTCGATGTCGAGCGCCTCGTTCACCTCGTCGATGTTGACCTCTCCCTTGGCGACGATTTCGTCGTCACCGATCCGCTCGATCGGCTCTTCCTCGCCGGCCTGGAGGATCTCACCGACGATCTCCTCGGTGATGTCCTCCATCGTAACGAGCCCCTCAGTCGTTCCGAACTCGTCGATGACGATGACCATGCGCATCCGGTTCTGCCGCATCTCGGCGAGCAGTTCGTCGACGTTCTTCGACTCGGGGACGTGCAACGTCTCGACGATGAGATCCTCCAGTTCGACGGCGTCGTTCTCGCCGTAGACGTAGTCGCGAACGAGATCGCTGACGTGGACGAGCCCCAGAACGTTGTCGAGGCTCCCGTCGTACACCGGGAGCCGGGTGTGTCCGGAGCGAACGCAGCTCTGTAGCGCCTCGTCGATCGTCGCGTCCTTCGGGACCGCTTCCATGTCGAGGCGGGGCGTCATGATCTCCTTGGCGATCGTGTTGGTGAACCGGAAGATGCGTTCGAGCATCTCCCGTTCGTCCTCCTCCAGAACGCCTGCGCGCTCGCCGGTCTCGATGATGTCGCGGATCTCCTCGCGCGTGACGTACGTGCTCTCGATCTCGGCTCGTCCGCCGGTGATCCGGTTTACCTGCCGTGTGAGATAGTCGAACGTCACGACGAGCGGGAGGAGCAGATACTCCGAGAGCTGTAGCGGCCGGGCGATTCGCAGCGCCCACGATTCGGTGTTCTCGACGGCGTAGGACTTCGGCGCGCTCTCGCCGAACAGCAGGACGAGTGCCGTGATGCCGAACGTCGCGATGAACACCGCGACGGACTGTCGGAAGTACAGTGCGAGCAGCCCGGTCGCGACGGACGACATCGCGATGTTGACGATGTTGTTGCCGACGAGGATCGTCACGAGCAACCGGTGCGGATCGTCCTTGAGATGCTTGAGCGTCTCTGCTCCGGGCAGGTTGTCCGCCACGAGCGCGTCGACGCGATGCGGTGGCAGCGAGAACATCGCGATCTCCGAGGAGGAGAAGAAGCCGGAGAGCACGAGCAACACGAGGATGAACGTCGCACCCAACACCGCGATAGCCGTGTCGCTCAGCGGAAGGTCGGCGACGTCGACGTCCGTCTGCAGCGCGTATACGGCAGCGAACCACAGGGTAGGGCCCATTTAGACGATTGGATTTCACCCGGGCAGGGATTAAGAGTTGTCATGGGCGACCCGTCGACACGCTTACGCGCAGGGATCACGTATCCGCGCCCATGTCCGAACCGCATCTGACGCTCTACCGACTGCAGGCGTGCCCGTTCTGCGAACGGGTCGTCCGCGTCCTCGAAGAGCTGGGTCTCGACTACCGATCGAGGTTCGTCGAGGCACGTCACTCCGAGCGGAACGTCGTAAAGCGAGTGAGTGGATCCCGGACGGTCCCGGCCCTCGTCGACGAACGGACCGGCGTGACGATGTCCGAGAGCGCGAACATCGTCGACTACCTCGAGACGACGTACGGGGCGAGCGGATGAATCTGGAGTTCGAGGTGGTCGAGCTCCCGCCCGCCGACAGTCCGTCGGTCGGCGAGACGGCTCCGGATTTCACCCGACCGCTCGTCAACGACGAGTACTGGGAGGACGTCGCGCTCTCGGAACTGCTCGACTCCGGACCGGTCGTGCTCGTTTTCCACACGATGGACGGAGACTTTCCCGCGACGTACGTGTGGCAGGAGATCCGCGACCGGAAGTGGGCGGCGCTCGACGCCGAGGTGGTCGGGCTGTCGATCTCCTCGCCGTACGAACACAGCCGGTTCCTCGAGGAGTGGGACGTCGGTGCCTACCGACTCTTCTCGGATCCCCAGAACGGCGTTGGCGACGCCTACGGGATCTCTCACGATCTCGACGGGATGGCGGGCATCTCCGAGCCTCGCCCCGCAGTGTTCGTGATCGACACCGACCGAACCGTCCGGTACGCGTGGGTCGCCGAGCAGTGGCCGGCGTTCCCACCGTACGACGAGATAGAGGCCGCCGTCGACGAGCTGTGATCGACGCTGAGATCGATCGCGCCGCCGAGCGAATCCGGGCGGGTGGACTCGTCGTCTATCCGACGGAGACGGTGTACGGACTGGGTGCGGATGCGCTCGATCCGGCGGCGATCGAACGCGTCTTCGAGGCGAAGGGCCGATCCCGATCGAAGCCGATCTCGCTCGCCGTTTCCGACCTCGACTCGGTCGACGAGTACGCCCGCCGTTCGGCGACCGAGCGCGCCTTCTGTGAGCAGTTCCTCCCGGGGCCGGTCACCGTCCTTCTCGAGCGTCGGGAGCCAGTCCCCGACGTGCTCGTGTCGGGACGGGACCGAGTCGGAATTCGGCTTCCGGATCACGAGATCGCCCTCGAACTGCTCGAACGGGCGGGACCGCTGACCGCGACGAGCGCGAACCGGAGCGGCCGACCGAGCGCTCGACGCGTCGCCGACGTCGACGCGTCGATCCGCGAGACCGCGGTCGTCCTCGACGGTGGGGAGACGCCAGGAACCGAGAGCACGGTCGTCAACGTCGCCACGGGCGAGATCCCCCGGCGGGGAACGCTCGCCGGCGAGATCGAGCGGTGGCTACAGAAGCGAACGTAGCGACCGGCTTCGCGTCCCGCACTGGTCGCGGTACTCGCAGGCGCGGCATCGATCGTCGTTCCGCAACCGTGGCGGTGGGCCATCGAGCGAGCGAGCGGCTCTGAGCGTCCGCCGGTAGCGAGCCTTCCGACGGGTCGTCATCCGCAGCCGACGGATCTCGCCGTACGCCGGATACTCGACGTACGCCGTCTCGACGGGACGCTTTCGCTCCCACGCCAGTGCCTTCGCTGCGGCCGTCGCGCGGACGGACTGGGGTTCGTAGACGCCTCGCTCCGGCGGGCTCCCTGTCGAGACGATCGCTGGCGCCGGCGGCTCCGAAAGCAGTTTGTGCGCGACGCCGCGACAGTCCTTTCCCTCGAGGAGAACCCGTCGTTCGGGCGGATCGACGAGTTCCTCCCACCGGTCGAGGCGGGCCTTCGCGCTCCCGAGCGCGGAGCGGTAGTTCGTCGGCGACCGCTCGATCGGCACGGTGTCGAGATCGGCGTCGGGGGCGAGCAGCTCCGGGTAGCGGAAGGCGAGCGAGCGAACCGCCTCGACGCCCGGCGGGGGATCGTAATCGTCCTCCCGACGACGGTAGTAGAGCTTCCGCGAGCAGTACGCCGCCGTCGCGAGATCGCTGAACGACTGCACGGAGGCTCTGGTACCGCCCTCACTTATAAACTCACTTCCAGACGATCCCGTCAGTCTCTCCGACGAGTACCGTCACGTCCGCCTCGTTTCGACAGGCGAGCGTCGCCGACAGCTCGTAGCGATCCTCCCGCTCGATGACGGAGTCGGTCTCCCAGTGACAGCGAATCGCCTCGCCCGTGTACACCGGCCGCCGAAATTCGTACTCCATCCGGGTCGCGAGAACCTCCAGATCGCCGCCGATCTTCGTCGTCAGCGACGCGGTGAGCAGCCCCTGAACGACGAGCCGCCCCTCCTCGTCTGGATCGGTGTGGATCGCTTGCGTGTCCCCGGATAGCCGGCCGAACTGCTCGACGTCGTCGCGAGTGAACGTCCGTTCGTAGCTGTAGCTGTCTCCGACTTTCGGCGGCGAATCGGCACCCATGTCGGAGCGTTCGCGGCTGGCGTAAAAAACGACTCGCCGCTCAGTCGTCCGCGGGAGCGGTGTCGGCGTCAGCGCCGGTGTCCGCCGGATTTTCGAGGGTAACGCCGCCGGCCTCGACGGCTTCGACCAGCAGTTCGGCGACGTCGACGATCTCGATGTCGTCCTCGAAACCACCCGTCTTTCGGCCGTCCTCGTACATCGTCATGCACATCGGACAGGCGACGACGAACTTCTCGACGGCGTCGCCGGCGTCGGTGTCCTCGAGTGCCTCCCGGAGCCGTTCCTCGCTGGGCTTGGTCTCCTCCTCCAGATCCATCCAGAGACCGCCGCCACCGCCGCCACAGCAGAAGGAGTTGGCGCGGTTTCGCGGCATCTCGTGTAGCTCACAGCCGGTCGCCCGGACCAGCTCTCGCGGCGCCTCGTACTCGTCGTTGTACCGCCCGAGGTGACAGGGGTCGTGGTAGGTGACCGTGTAGTCGAGTTCGTCACCGTGCAGGCCGAGCGCGCCGGCGTCGACGAGTTCCTCGACCGCCTGCGTCCAGTGGTAGACCGCTATCTCGCCGTCGCGGTTCCAGTAGCCCTCGATGGCGAACTCCATCATCGGGTCGTCGGCGAACTCCTCGAAGTCGACCTCCGGATACTCGTTTTTGAACGTGTTGTACGAGTGGGGGTCCGTACAGACGATCGTCTCGTAGTCGCACTGCTCGAACGTGTCGACGAGCGTCCCCGCCTGCTCGACGAAGAGGAACTCCTCGCCGATCCGGCGGATGTCGTTCCCGTCGTACACCTCGTCCTCGTAGAGGATGCCGACGTCGACGTCGGCGTGTTCGAAGAGTCGTGCGAGCGAGCGGGCGACCTTCTTGTTGCGCTCGTCGTAGCTCGGGTAGTCGCCGACGTACCAGAGGTAGTCGACGGACTTCTCGCGAGCGTCGGCGACCTCGAACTCGAGTTCCTCGGTCCAGTCACCCCGATCCGACGGGGAGTCCCCGAACGTGTTACCCCTCGTCATGACGTTCTGGAAGACGTCCTGGACCTGCGGTCGGATGTCGCCCTGATCGGTCATCTGCCGGTTGAGCCGGGTGAAGCTCTGGAGATGTTCGATCTCGACGGGGCAGGCGTCCATGCAGGCCATACACGCCATACAGGACTCCATCGTCTCGGTGTCGATGACGCCGCCGTCGGCGACGATGTCCCGCGTCTCGCCGCCGTTGTCGAGGCTCTCGCGGTACTGCTTCAGATCCAGGATGACGTCGCGGGGATCGAGCGGGCGGCCGGAGGCCTTCGCCGGACAGACCGCCGAACAGCGACCGCATTTCGTGCAGGCGTCCTGGTCGAGCAGTTCCTTCCAGGAGAAGTCGTCGATCGATTCGGCGTTCGTCGCATCTAGATCCGCGGGTATTCCCGGTAGCCGAGCGCCGGCTTTCTCGTCTCGGGCGACGACGTTGGCGAACGACGAGATCATGTGGAACGGTTTGGCGTAGGGGATCGCGGCGATGAAGACGAACGCGAGGATCGAGTGGGACCACCACGCCAGCGGGTAGACGGCTTCGACCATCGCGGTGTCCATGCCCATTCCGGCGAGACCGATCGCCACCGCGGTGCCGACGAAGCTGACGGTCTCGACAGTGGTCAGGGGCGCACCGTCGGCAGTCCCGAGGATGCGAAGCCCCTCCAGCAGGAAGCCGCCGACCCCGAGGAAGAAGAGCGACCAGACGAGAAAGGCGTCCTCCCAGTTGGTGTGTTTGCCCCACAGTCGGTCGTTGCGAGTGACGTAGCGGCGCCACAGCGCGACCGACAGTCCGACGACGAACAGCAGTCCGAGCGCGTCGGTGACGAGCTGATACGAGAGGTAGAAATCCCCGACCCAGAAGGAGTCGCCGGTGACGATCCGATAGAAGTCCATGTCGACGAAGAGAATCGTCGTCGCGATCAGAAGCGTCAGAAATCCCCAGAGGATGAACGCGTGCATCAGTCCACCGACCAGATCGCGGTTGAACTGCTTCTCGTTCGAGGCGACGATCTTCGCCGCCACCACGATCCGGCCGGGGAGATCGTCGAGGCGGTCGAACCAGTCCTCGGTTCCGTCGGTGTAGCGAGCGAACCGCTGGTAGATGCCGATCGCGAGGACGAGGATCGTGAGAGTTGCGAGGAAGTAGAAGACCACCTTTCCGACCGGGCCGATGAGCCAGAAGGTTTCGCGGGTGGCCTCACTTCCCGCCTGTAGCGGAAGCGCCGAGAGCATACGAAAGTGGCCGGATCGTATCCGCTTAAGTTTTGTCACACGCCACCTCGAACGGCCGAACGGGAGCGAGAGCGGCCGATCTCAGACGAGAACCGCCGCGAGACCGAGCGCGAAGCCGATCGCGAGGGCGGGCGCGTCCAGCCGGCTGAACGAGAGTGCCGGAAGCGTCGGGTTCCACGCGAAACAGCGGGCGCGCATCGCCACGGAGAGCCGATCGGCGCGGTCGAGCGCCCGGTTCGCCGCCGCTGTCGAAATCAGCTGCATCTGCTCCGGTACCGACCGATCGGTTCCGAGACGAGCCCGGTGGGCGTCCCGTATCCGGCCGACGTCGGCTCGCAACACCGGAAGGAACCGAAAGACGAGCGCGACGCCGACCGCGAGGAACCGACCGACTCGGCCCGGAACGCCCCACGCGATCGCCGCTCGCGACTGCCGGATCGGCGTCGTTCGGACGTAGGCGGCAGCGACGAGGAGAACCAAGACGACGCGATAGCCGGCGAGCGCCGGCCCAGTCGCGGCCTCGAGGTCGAACCACGGACTCCCCCACCGGACGCCTTCGAGGATCGGAGCGGCCAGCAGGAACGGGAAGACGAACCGGAACGCCCACAGCGTTCGCAGTGGTGGCGTCCGGGCGGCGTACAGGACGCCGGCGGCGACGAGCGTCAGGACGGCGAGACCGACGGGAGTCGTGTGGGCAACGGCGGCAGCCGCGAATCCGATCTGGACGACGAGCTTCGAGCGGGGGTCGAGGCGGTGTGCGAGCGAGACTCCAGGGACGTAGCTCAGCACGGACGGATACCCAGCTCCGGAAGCTCCGAGGCCACCAGTTCGGGCGGCCCCTCGGCGGCGATCCGTCCCGCCGACAGCGCGACGATCCGGTCGATCCGATCGCGGAGATCGCGGAGGTCGTGGGTGACGACGACGAGACCGGTGCCCGCCGCCGAGAGCCCGTCGAGGTGATCGAGAAGGCGCCGCCGTGCGGGCCAGTCGATCCCGGCGAACGGCTCGTCGAGGACGAGATGGTCGGGGTCCATCGCCAGCGCGCCGGCGATCGCGACGCGAGCCTGCTCGCCGCCGGAGAGCCGATCGATGCGCTCGTCGGCGCGTCCGGCCATCCCGACCGCCGCGAGCGCGTCGACGACGCGACGGTCGATCTCCACCCGCGAACGTCCGAGGTTCTCGGGACCGAACGCGACGTCCGCACCGACCGTTGCCGCGACGAAGCAGTCCCGCGGCTGCTGGAACACCATTCCGACCGAAGTACGGGCCGCGACGACGTCGTCGAAGACGGGCGTCCCGTCGATCAGCACGTCGCCGGCGTCGGGTTCGAGCAGGCCGTTGAAATGGCGAACGAGCGTCGTCTTGCCCGACCCGTTCGCGCCGACGATCGCGACGAACTCGCCGTCATCGATCGTGAGCGAGATCCCATCGAGGGCCGTCGCGTCGCCGTATCGGTGGACGAGCGCTCTCGTCTCGATCATCTCACGCCGCGCGGATCGCGTCGCTCCGGACGATGCCGATCGCCGCGACCATCTTCAGGAGCTCGGCGGGAACGAACACCAGCGCGCCGGTGACCACCGCGGTGCGAACGGTCATCTCGAGGTTGTAGTAGAGGATCGAGACGCCGGCGGCGTAGATAACGACGACAGCGACGGCCATCGCCGCGAGGAGCCGCGGAACGCTCGCCGTCCCGAGCGCTCCGAGATCGAGGCCGCCGTGGGCGATCACACCGACGAGAAACGCAGCGATCGGGTAGGAGAGGAGATAGCCGCCGGTCGGTCCGAGGAGAACCCCGACGCCGGCAGCACCGCCCGAGAAGACGGGAGCACCGACGGCACCGGCGAGCAGGTAGACGACCATGGCCGCACCGCCCCAGATCGGCCCGAGGAACAGGCCGGCGAGGAAGACGCCGAGAACCTGAAGCGTCACCGGAGCGGGCGACAGTGGATACGGGAACGACACGTAGGCGAACGCGCCCATGAGCGAGGCGAAGAGCGCTGCACGGGCGATGTTGAGCGCGGTCTCGTCGCCGACGAGTTCGACGTCGGAGGTCGTGGTACTCATGGTTCGTCCTGTTCGTCAACCCAAATGACTGTACTGGTTTACGGACTCCCGACGTACATTTAAATAGTGTGGATGCATTATGTTAGGGCCACCATGGACGAGAAGACCGAGGAGCTGCGGAGTATCTTCGTCGAGATAACCGACGAAGAGACCGTTACGGAGCGACAGGAGGAGAGTCGCGGCTCCTTGGCGAAGGACGGCGACGCCCGCGAGCGACTGGGTGAGGTCGTCGCGGAAATGCGCGACCGATACGAGTTCGACACGGACTGTACCGACGACGAGTTCGTCGAGATCGTCGAGGGATTCTACGCCGGGATGTCGGACAGCGCCCTCGCCGATGAACTCGGTATTTCACGACGGGAGCTGTTCCGCGCACGGCTCGATCTCCACCTCCTCCGCGAGCGGGACACCGACGCCCCGTTCGATCTCTCGGAGCTCCGGAACCTACTCGTCGACGAACTGTCGACGAGTGAGATGGCAGAACGCCTCGACGTCGCGGCCTCGACCGTCCGCCGATACCGTCACGTCGTCGAGAGCCAAAACGAGTCACGTCGGGCCAGCGACCGGTACCGAAGCGAGTTCGAGGACGCGCTCGGCATCACCGACCGCGAGCGGCTCACCAGCGACATCAAGGAGGACGGACTCGAGGACGCGACGGCCGGCACGGAAACGAACGTCTCCTTTTAATCCCGAAGCAGTTCGGCGGCCTCCTCCCGCGTCTCGACGATCCGATCGCCGTCGTCGGTCTCGACGAGGATCCCCTCATCGACCGGTTTCCACCGGTCCTGGTGGCGTTCGAGAACGTCGCCCACCTCCCGGAGGCTTCGGAGTCGATCCGCGGACGCCGACGCGTCGTCCGGGCGTCGCGTCTCGGCCGGTTCGACCGGATCGGACGTCGTCGACGGCCGCTCGGCTACCGCGACGACGTCCGTCCCGTTGCAGAGTGGACACGGACCCTCCGGATCGTCGACCGACGTTCCGCAGACGGCGCACTCGTACGCCGAAACGCCGGTGTCGTCGACCTCGGCCTCGACTCGCTCCCCGCCGACCAGCCCGCGCCACCACGCCCGCAGTCGGTCGAGAACGCTCATCGGTAATGCTTGAACAGCAGCCGTCGGACGTCGTCCTTCGTCCGGGCCGGTTCGGTCGAACCGTCGGGGAGCGACACCTCGTACGGCTCGTCACCGCTCCCGTCGCCCCACTTGTCGTCGTGCGCCTCGAGGAGGCTCATCGCCTGCTGGAGGGTGTCGGCGGGCGAATCCGAGGTGTTCCCGTTCTCCGTTTCGGTTTCCGATCCGGCGTCCGTTTCAGTTTCCGTCTCCCCCGCTGTCCCATCGTCGACCGTCGCGGACTTCGCGTCCGCGTCGTCGCCGTCGAGAGACTCCGGCGGGGTGTACGTATCGAGGAGGTAGTCGACGGCGTCCTCCGGTCGAACCTGTCCATAGGGGCCGACGTAGGCGGCTTCGAGATCCCCACAGACGTCCCGGAGCCGCTCGAGTTGCTCGTCGGTGAGCGCCAGTTCCGGCATGGACGCCGGTGCGTGCGGGAACGGTTAATATGTTCGCTCTATTCGTCTCGGTGTCGGACGGTAAGCACCGGACAGTCGGCCGCCCGGACCACGCGCTCGGTGACGCTCCCGAGCAGATACCGATCCAGGCCGCTCCGGCCGTGGGTTCCCATCACGATGAGGTCACAGTCCTCGTCGTCGGCGTATGCGAGTATCGTCTCGTGGGGGACGCCCTGCTCGAGCGCCGTTACGATCTCGACGGACGCCGCCCCGGCCTGCTCGCGAACCCGCTCGAGGGCGTCGCCGCCGACCTCGCGCAGGCGGGCCTCGACGCTGTCGTCCATCATCTCCGGCGAGTACGGCAGATCCTCGACGACGAACAGCACGTGCAGCGTCGCTCCGAGTTCCTCGGCGAGCCCGACCGCCTGTTCGACGGCACGGTCGCTGGCGTCGCTTCCGTCGGTCGGAAGGAGCATACGTTCGTACATAGGTAAACCCTCACACGGCGAATACTAAAGCCCACGCCCGCCGACGAGCGACTTTTAGGCTCCGATCGCCAACCCGACCTATGACTGTTCTTTCAGTCGACGAAAAGGGGGTCGACGTCGTCTACGAGGGGACCGAGTTCCGGCTCGAAAAGGAGCTCATCGAGGAGGCCACGAGGAAGAACTACCCGGACGTCACGGACCACGAACTGCTCAAGATGATCGAACCGAACCCCTCACTCTCCGGGGAGCCGCGGCGGATCGCCGAGATCCTCGCGTGAACGAAGGCGATCCGTCGACCGGAAACGGCGGAGCGACCGAAGTTACAAGTCGGTAGCTGCGGAGCGTTCACAGACGATGAGTCACAGACGCGACCCGGACGGACACCACGACGTCATCGTCGTCGGTGTGGGCGGTGTCGGAAGTGCAACGGCGTACCACCTCGCGAGGCGCGGCCTCGACGTCCTCGGAGTCGAGCAGTACGACGTCCCGCACGCGATGGGATCCTCCCACGGCAGTACCCGCATCATCCGGAGAGCACAACACGAGGGACCGAGCTACGTCCCGCTGGTCGAGCGCGCCTACGAACTCTGGCGCGAGCTGCAGACGCGAACGGGACGCGAACTGCTGTACGTCACGGGATCTGTCCACGCCGGGGCGCCGGGAACGGACGTCGTCGACGACGTCCGCCGCGCGTGTGAGGCAAACGGCGTCGAGTACGAACCGCTGTCGGCCGACGAGACCAACGAGCGGTTCCCGGGATACGATCTCCCGGGGGAGTTCGAGGCGGTGTACCAGGCAGACGGGGGATTTCTCGACTGTGAGCAGTGTCTCGTCGCACACGTCGAGGCGGCGCACGCCGAGGGGGCGACGATCCGCGGTCGCGAGCGGGTGCTCGAGTGGTCGGAAACGGGCGACGGCGTCCGCGTTCGAACCGACAAGGGCCGGTACACGGCGGACGAACTCGTCCTGACGGCTGGGCCGTGGACGCGCGAGCTGCTGCCCTCTCTCGGCGAACAGGCGGTTCCGATCCGTGCACTGATGACGTGGCTGCAGCCGAAGAAACCGGAGCTGTTCGTCCCCGAGCGGTTCCCGGTCTTCGTCATCCGGGACGAGGACGAGGGAGGATACGGCTTTCCGGTTCACGACGTACCGGGGTTCAAGTTCGGTCGATCGGGCGAAAACAGGGAGGTCGTCGATCCCGACCGGATGGATCCCGAGCCGACGACCGCCGAGGAGGAGCTCCACCGGCGATTCGCCGAGCGGTTCTTCCCGGAGGGTGCGGGACCGACGCTGTCGCTCCGGACCTGTCTGCAGGCGCACTCGGCCGACGAGGATTTCGTGCTCGGTCGCGCCCCCGGCCACGACGCAGTAACAGTCGGTGCCGGCTTCACCGGTCACGGGTTCAAGTTCGCGAGCGTGACCGGCGAGATCCTCGCCGATCTCACGACCCGCGGGGAGACCGATCACGAGATCTCATCCCACAGTATCGACCGGCTCTGACTCGTCGCCGAAACGGACCCGCCCCACCTGGTGCGGCCGTCACTCCGGCGCCCGGACGCCGGGGACGGAGATCGGTTCGATCCGGCCGTCGACGTAGCGACTCCAGATCAGCAGTATCGGCGGGAGGACGACGATCGCCGTGACGTAGGAGTAGAAGACGCTTATCGCCATGAGAAGTCCGAACGTTCCCAGAACGGGCGTTATCGCGAGCACCAGCGCCGCCGTCCCGATCGAGGTGGTCAGCATGCTCCCCGTCAGGGCGCCGCCGGTCCCGGTGAGCGTCGTTCGGAGCGACTCGTAGGCCGCCCCGTTTCCGCGGTACTCGTCGATGAACCGGTGGGTGATGTGAACCGAGTAGGCGATCCCGACACCGATCGTGATCGAGAGGATCGTCGCAGTGAGCGCGTTCAGTGGGATCGCTATTGCCCGCATCGTGGCGAGGAGCAGTGCGACCGTGACGAGAATCGGGAACATGTTCGCCACGCCGAGCAGCGGCCGCCGCTCGAGGATCCCGTAGACGAGAACGAGAAAGACGGCGACGGTTCCGATCGCGAGTACCACGCTCTGGATCGCCGTCGTGAAGATCACGTCGGCCACCTCGTTGAACACGACGGTCCCGCCCGTCGCGGTCGCTGCGTAGCGGAACTCGTCGGCGAACTCGCGGGCGTCGACGACGACTTCCTGCTGTGAGGCGTCGCCCTCGACGCTGTAGACGATGCGGGCCCCGCGCCGGTCGTCGGTCAGATGCTGCGACAGCTGCGAGCTCGCGGCAGAGGCCTCCAGTTCGTCGTATATCAGATCGAGATTCCGATCCGGGATCCCGTTGCCGTTCCGATCGTTCCGCGCGACCAGTGCAGCGAACTCCGGATCCCGCGCGGCCTGCTGGTCGATCACGGTGATGACGCTCTCGGCGTCGGCCGCCCCGTCGACGGTGACGAACGAGTTCGGCGGATCCTGGTTCGTTCGATCGATAGACTCCAGTGCGTGATCGGCCTCGAACGGCCCGACGACGTAGAGAGTGACCGAATCCTCCTGAGTCGCCTCGAAGTTCTCCTCGAGGAAGTTGATGTTCCGCGTGACTGTGTACTCGCCGGGGGCGAACGGTTCGGGGAGTTCGGTCACGTACGCCGGAAGCTCCTCGGGTGGCAGGAAATCGTCCGTGTCGAACGATCTGTCGACGTCCTGCCCGTAGATGCCGGCGGCGCCGCCGATCAGGAGGAACACGATCACGAAGAAGACCGGCGCACGGTGGGTGACGGTAACGCCGCCCGACAGCACCCGACCGAAGATCGATCCCTCGGAGGCGAGCGGGGTCGAGTTGAACGAGGGGACGCCGAGGCGGTCCCGACTGTGATCGATGAGGAGCTTCGCGCTCGGGAGGAACACCCCAAAGATTAGAAACGTGAAGATGATGCCGACGGCGGCGACGATACCGAACCGCCGGGTCGGTCCGAGATCGCTGATCACGTTCGCGCCGAAGCCGAACACCGTCGTGACGGTGACGATGAAGAAGGCGACGACGAGCTGGCGGTTCGCCACCGTCATCGCCGGAATCCCGTCGAGGCCGTTCTCGAGCTCCTCGCGATACCGATTCACGATGTGGATCCCGAAGTCGATGCCCACAGCGAGCAGCAACACCGGGACGGCGATCTGCTGTTGGTCGAACGGAATCCCCGCGTATCCCACGAAGCCGAACGTCCAGACGACGGTCATGAGGAGCGCGACGAGACCCAACAGCAGGTCGAACGGATCCCGGTAGGCGACGACGAGAAACAGCAGGATCAACCCGATGACGACCGGAACCACGATCGCCAGGGAGTCGCCGATGATGTTGCCGAACTCCTGGTCGACGATCCCGCTCCCGAAGACGCGGATGTCTCCACCCTCGTCGTCGGCGAGCGACTGCATCGTGAGCTGAATGGACTGGAGTTCGCTGCCGATGTCACCGGGCGGAAACTCGTGGGAGACGACGGTGACCGACGCCGACGCCGACGCCGCCTCGGGGTTGAAATCGTCCGAGAGCGTCCCCACGAATCTGGGGTTGTCGGAGAGTTCCCGAACCGCCTGACGGATCTCCCGGTCCGATGCGGTTTCGACTGCACGTCGCTGCTCGGCGGCCGTCTCGGCGGTCGGGTCGAGCGTCTGAGCGACCAGCGGTGCCGGGCCGACCGCACCGCTGACGCGCAGCTCGCTGCGCTGTTCGGCACGCTCGATCAGCCGGAGGCTCCGAACTAATTCGGCCTGTGAGAGAACGTTTCCGCTGCTGTGAATGAGCTGCGTCGAGCCACTATCGGGGGTGAACGGATCGCCGAACTGTTCGTTTATCTGCTCTTGGGCCTCGAACGCCGGAACGTCCTCGGCGAACGCGTCGGTTCCTTCGTCGCCCGTCGTCACGAGCGGGATCCCGCCGGCGAAGACGAGTGTGAGGACGAGAAAGACGGCGACGACAGTTCGCGGGTGGGCGATCGCGGCCCTGTTCAGCCGATCGATCGAGGCCTGAACGTCGATGCCGCCGCTCATTCACTCGCTCCGTCGCCAGTAGAGGAAGGCGGCGACGAGCAGAACCACGACGACCACCGCGCCGACGAGCGCCCACGGGATCCCGTCGTCGTCGGCCTCGGTGACGGTGATAGCGGTGCGGTACGTGTCGGAGACAGTGCTCGTTCCACGCTCGTCGTCGTATCTGAAATCCATCGAGACCGGATACGTCTTCGGGATCGCCCCCGAGTCCGCACTCAGCTCGAAGGTGATCGTGGTCGTCTCTCCCGGCTCGAGCACCTCGACGTACCCCTCGTCCTCGTCGCTGTCGAGCGGGCTGCTCGTGAACAGCTTCGCTTCGAGATCCGTGACCGTCTGATCGAGGTTGTTCGTCACCTCGACGTCGAAGAGCACCGAGTCACCGGCCTGGATCTCCCGGTTCGGAATCGAGAGGAGGAACTCGTCGCGGCGCTCGGCGACGTCGGCGACGGCGTCGACGTCGCCGTAGCGTCGCAGTTCGTTATCGGCGTTGCGGTACTGGACGGCGAGGTCGAACGCCTTCGGAACCGCCTCGGCTTCGCGGTTGATCTCGATCGGAAGTCGGAACGACGCCGACTCGCCCGGCTCGAGCGTCCCGACGGCGACGTCGCTCTCGATCGGA
This sequence comes from Haloarculaceae archaeon, assembly GCA_007122455.1. Taxonomy (GTDB): domain Archaea; phylum Halobacteriota; class Halobacteria; order Halobacteriales; family Haloarculaceae; genus Natronomonas. The sequence goes on from SKTU01000044.1 coordinate 23,753, forward strand.
ATCACGTTCGGCGACTCGTGGGCAAACTGAACGACGACGCTCCGTGCCGTCGTCGGCCCGGTATTCGTCACCGTCCCGCGGAGATCGCCGTCCTCGCCGACACGCAGTGTCGATTCGACGTCGTCGATCGCGAAGCTCTGTTTGGCGTTCGGCGTGACGTTGACCGTCGGGCGGTCGTCGATCCCCTCGAGACCGTCGGCATCCTCGAAGGTGACCGTCGCGTCGAGCGGATACTCCCTGAGCGCGGCTCTAGGCCCGAACGTCAGATCGTACTCGAGCGTCGTCGTCTCGCCGGGATCGAGCTGGCCGACGGCCGCGGACTCGCCGGGACTTTCGCCGAACGAGAGCCGGGCGCTGGAGGATTCGAGCGCAACGGAGAGATCGGTCGCCCGCTCGTTGCCGACGTTCTCGAGCTCGACGGTCATCGACCCGGAGTCGCCGACCTGCGCGTCGGTTTCCGCGTTCCGGAGGGCGAAACGGGGACCGTCGTCGACGTCGACGGTGATCGTCCGCGTCACGGTTCGGGATCGATCGTTCGTGACGACGCCCTGGTTGATCTGTGCGTTGTGTCGGTATCGGAGTTCGACCTCGAGCTCGTACTCGCCGGGGTCGACGTCGTTCGGCACCTCGACGACTATCGGGAGGTTCCGCGGCTCGTTCTCCGTGATCGTTCCGACCGACTGTTGCCCGGATCTGACGTTGAGCGGGGTTCCGTCGTCGTCGACGTCGACGCGGACGTTCCGGGCCGTCGTCAACGTCTCCCGGAGTTCCGGCGGCGTGCCGGAGCTCACTCGACCGTCGTTGGCGATCTGGATGTTCAGTTCGGAGGTCTCGCCCGGCGCGAGAACGGCGTCCGGCGTGAACACTTCGAGCCGAGGTTCGCCCGACGAGGGGCCCTGTGCGGACACCTCTTCGGAGCCGAAGACGATCAGCCCGCCACTGCCGGCCGCGACGAGGAGAAGCGCCACGAGAACTGCGCCGACGGCGTTGCGATACCCTCCGAACCGCACACCGCCCAAATCCGCAACGTTCGACCGGCCGAAGGACCGTTCTCGGATCGCGTTCGGCAACAACTGCTCGCGGAGCAGGCGGAGGGCACGCTTCATTGATCCCTACTGCAAACGCAAAAATTAATAAACTTTCTATTTTTACGTTCACGAAACGCATCGGCGCCACGGACGGGTAGCGGGATGCGACCGTCCACCCGATCGAACGTACATGATCAGAGAATCACCGACACAGGTCTTGGGGGTACGCGACGGATGAAAGGATTCAGCGATCGGGAGCGCGAACGGATCGAGGAGGGACTCGTTCGAGCGGGGAAAGAGCAGTTCTCGACGTTCGGCCACGATCGAACGCGGATCAAGGACCTGACGGAGGAGGTCGGGATCGCGGCCAGCACGTTCTACCAGTTCTTCGACTCGAAGGAGGCGCTGTATCTGGAGATCCTCGGGCGGGAACGGGAGCGGGTCGCCGAGGAGGTCGAAGCCGTACTGAACGCGGCGCCCGACCTGGAGTCGGAGATCCGAGCAGGGCTGCAGTTCTTCTTCGAGGAACTGGAGAGTAACCGGCTCTACTACCGACTCGTCGTCGAGAACGACATCGAATCGATCCACCGAAACGTCCCCGACGACAGCCTCGAGGCGTTCTACCGGGAGCAGTCGACCGTCTACGAGCCGTACGCCCGGCGGTGGACGACGGAAGAGTCGTTCAGGATCGACGAGCCAACCGTGCTGATCGGACTGCTCCGCCTCCTCTCGTTTACGATCGCCGCCAAGGACCGGTTCGGCGACATAGAGGACAGCGAGCTCGACGGTGCCCAGGAGGCGCTACTGGAGACGCTCGTGGACGGGCTGTTGATCGAGTGACCGCCGACGAGCGTCTGAGCGCCTCGCAGTATTTATATGTCGAGCGCCGGAGCGTCGAGTATGAACGTCGGCGACCTGAAAGCGGAGTTCGATCACGACGCCTGGTTCACCGCCGCGGGCACGTTTGTGGCCTACGGCCTGATCCTCGTGGCGATGACGCTGCTGCTGTTCGGCGTGCCGTATCTCCTCTTCTGGCTACTGTAGCCCGTCGAAAACTGCTTCGGTAACGTCGTCAGGCGAACGTCTTCGAGACGTCGCCGTCCTCCTCATCCTCGTGGCTGATCTTCTCCCACGCGCTTTCGAAGTCCTCCATCCGGACCTCGAGACGGTCGTCCCGGATGGCGAACATCCCGGCTTCCGTGCAGACGGCCTTGATGTCCGCTCCGGACGCGTTGGGGGTCAGCGACGCGAGCTGTTCGAAGTCGACGTCGTCAGCGAGATTCATCTCCCGAGTGTGGATGCGGAAGATGATCTCCCGTCCGTCGACGTCGGGCTCGGGAACCTCGATGAGCCGGTCGAACCGACCCGGACGCAAAATCGCCCGGTCCAGCATGTCGAAACGGTTCGTCGCCGCGATGATCGAAATGTCACCC
>SKTU01000042.1 GCA_007122455.1 Haloarculaceae archaeon
CCCCGTCCGGGCGATCGGCCAACTGACGAGCGACGACGTCGAAATCGGCGACACCGTCGAACCGGTCTACTGCGACCAACTCCGAGACCCCGACGCCGGCATCCGCGACCCCGAAAGCCAAACCTGGGACGGCTATCAGTTCGAACCGGTCTGATCGTCCGCATTCGGCCCGTCGACGTCCCGCTTTATCGACGCCAGTTCCTCGTCGACGTCTATCCCGATCGGCTCGGTTTCGTCGGATCGTGCCGTCTCTCCGGTCGTTTCCCCTCCCTCCTCTGCTGCCGCGAGGCGGTCATCGATCTCCTCGCGAAGCTCCCGCGCCTCCGCTAGCAGACGTTTCACTTCCGGGTTCGACGGTTCGCCACCGTCGACGGCCGACGTCACGTCCTCGAGAACCGTATCCAGTTTCCCGAGTGCTGATCGACCCGCATTGCCGATTCTCTCGCGGTTCCCGTCGTCGATCGGCCGACCGTCGGCGACGCGGATCGTGACCGCGAGCAGCTCGAGCATACGGATGTTCGCCTCCAGTACGGCGATCAGTGTCGGGATCGCGTACCCCTCCGTCACGCGCAGCAGTTCGCGGGAGGTCGGCGGTCGCGGAAGACCGAGCGGTCCACGTGACGGTCGAAGCTCTCCCCGGAGCCTCTCTAAAACGTCGGCCAGTTCCTCGGCCGTGGCCGCGAGTTCGCGTTCGTCGTCCATACGACCTGTCGGCGCTCGACGACCAAAACCCCTGGTGGAATTTCCCAAACGCTTATTTGGCATCCGACCTTTTTTCAGGCAGAGTTTCGATGAAATCCAACCACCCGCCGCCGCCCTCCGGTGTGGTGTCTCAGGCGTTGGCCGAGTTCAAGCGACGGGGGTCCGTACTCCTCGTCGCCGGGCCGGCCGCTGACGCCCACGCCGAGTTCCGCCGCCGCTCCCTCGCCGGTACCGATAGCGGGGTCCTCGTCCGAACTGACGGTCGATCGAACCAGGACGGCGTCTCGGTCGGCGGAGACGTTCGAATCGTCGACGTCCCCGCACCGGTCCGGGGGGCGGCTGCTGCCGGCGAACCGATCGGCACAACCAGTCTCGTCGAACTGAACGGCACCGTTCGACGACTGATCGAAACGGCAACTGCGAGTGTGAGCGACGATCCCAGCGGCGTTCGCCTCGCGCTCGACTCCCTGCGCCCGTACGTCGACGGCGCCACGGATCAGGCGCTCCGTTCATTCCTCGCGGACGTCGGCAGTGTGGCTCGGGACCACGGTGCCGTCGTGTACATTCATCTCCCTGCGCCGATTGACGCCGTGCCATCGGCACTCTCCGAGACGGCTGACGCCGTCGTGGAACTCCGGTCGGAGCCCGACGGCGGAGTTCAGCGGTGGCGACTCCCTGACGAGGCGGTCACGACCGAGTGGATCGAGATTTAGGCTGACCAAAAGGTTTTAGCTACCGAGGCGCTCACGTTCCGGTAATGGCTGCAGTCCCCGACGAAGAACTGCCGGTCGGTCTACGAGTTCACTCGACGTCTCCCGATCGAGCTGTCTTTACCGAACCCGACAACAGCGACGGCTGGATAGCGACGGATTACACGGTCGACGTCGAACGATAAAGGGAAGCTGGCCGGGTTACCTCGTCGCCGAGTCCAGGACGAGCGTGTCGTCCTCGAGGTAGTGTTCGAGGTGGTGGGCGTGTTCCTCCGCCGTCTCGAGGGTGTCTCGGAGGAGCTCTTCGGTCGTGTAGTCGCCGAGTTCGTTCGCCAGCTCGATGTGGTCCCGGAGCGACTCGATGATCGTTCCGAACGCCTCGAGGTCGTTCTCCAGCGAGGTTCGGATGTCGTAAACGTCCTCGCCCTCCGGCTCGATCGGTGCGTGTTCCTCGAACGTCGCGCCACCGGAGAGCGGAACGCCGCCGATCGCCTGGGCGCGTTCGGCGATGAGATCCGCACCTTCCTCCAGGTCCGCGGCGATGTCCCCGAGGTAGACGTGGAGATCGCGGAACTCTGCACCCTCCACGTTCCAGTGGTGTTTCTTTATTTGGTGGTAGAGTACGTACGTTGCGGCGAGATCCGTATTCAGCGCGTCGACGATCTGCTCGGCCTTCTCGGGTTCGATCCGAAGTGCCGTTTCCTCGACGGTTCCAGCCTGGCGACGGACGGTTTTCTGGGTGCTCATTACGTCGTAAACTACTCGCGCCATCGACTTAAACATTGGTGTGGCGATAACGATATTTTATCTTATGAAAAAATTATTTCTTCGATTCGGGATCGAGAGACGAGAGGGTGGTGACGTCGGTCGGCACCGCTTTAGCCTCTCTCGCCGGGAATCAGATCCGATTGCGAGCGATCGTCCGCTTCGAGCGTCACAGACTTGTCGAGGATTCGCACGCCGCGACGCGTTCATAAGCGCTTTTATGCCGCGGTGTAGTACGAAGGTGTACAGCCTACGCGGGGTTGTGATGCTCCTAGCCGGACAGGACTATGACGCACCCTGACGGGTGCGAGAACCGCGCTGCGTCCGACGCAACGTTTCGGTTCGACGGCGGGGGAGCGCGAGCCCGCGCGTGGGAGGTTCACCAACAATGTCAGTATACGTAGATTTCGACGTTCCGGCCGACCTCGAAGAGGACGCTCTCGAGGCGCTCGAGGTCGCCCGAGACACAGGTAGCGTAAAGAAAGGCACCAACGAGACGACCAAAGCCATAGAGCGAGGCAATGCCGCACTGGTGTATATCGCCGAAGACGTGAGTCCCGAGGAGGTCGTCATGCATCTCCCCGAACTGGCCGCCGAGAAGGAGATCCCGTACATCTTCGTCGGAACGCAGGACGACGTCGGGCACGCGGCCGGGCTCGAGGTCGGCAGCGCGGCCGCAGCGATCGTCGACGCCGGTGAGGCGGACGGACAGCTCGAGGACATCGCTAGCAAGGTCGAGGAACTGCAGTAAGACGATGAGCGCCGAAAACGAAGGGGGCGGCGCCACCCCCGCCGAAGTAATCGAGATCGTCGGCAAGACTGGCATGCACGGCGAAGCTATGCAGGTCAAATGCCGGATTCAGGAGGGCGAAAACCAGGGGCGAATCATCGCCCGAAACGTTCTCGGTCCGGTCCGGGTCGGTGACGTCCTTCAGCTCCGCGAAACCGCACGCGAAGCCGACACGATCGGAGGTCAGTAATGGTTCAAAAGCGCACCTGCGACTACTCCGGACAGGAGATCGAGCCCGGTACGGGCACGATGTACGTCAAGAACGACGGTACCGTTCTCCACTTCGCGAACGCGAAGTGCGAAAAGAACTACCTCCTCGGTCGAGAGCCTCGCAGTCTCGAGTGGACCCAGACGGCCCGCGACGAGCGCGCCAGAGCGGCTGCTGACGCGGTCGACGTCGGGGCTGAAGAGGACGAAGCTGAGGAAGTGGAAGAGGACGAAGCTGAGGAAGTGGAAGAGGACGAAGCTGAGGAAGTCGACGTCGAAGACGAAGACGAGGCCGAAGCCGAAGCTGACGTCGAGGAGGACGTTGATGCTGAAGCCGAGGAGGACGCTGACGCTGAAGCCGAGGCCGAAGAAGAGGACGCCGAGGAAGAGGAGGCAGAAGCGTAATGGGCGATCACGAACGCACGTTCGTGATGATCAAACCCGACGGCGTTCACCGCGGCTTGATCGGCGAGATCGTCTCCCGGTTCGAGGACCGCGGACTCAAACTCGTCGCGGGGAAGTTCACCCAGCTCGACGAGGATCACGCCCGCAAACACTACGCCGACCTCTCGGAGGAGCCGTTCTTCGAAGGGCTCGTCGAGTTCATCACGTCCGGTCCGGTCTTCGCGATGGTCTGGGAGGGCCAGGACGCGGTCGCCCAGGTCCGAAACATGATGGGGGAGACCGACCCCACCGAATCACCTCCCGGAAGTATCCGGGGCGACTACGGCATCGATCTCGGTCGGAACGTCATTCACGGCTCCGACACCGAACCGGGCTCCGCGGAGCGGGAGATCGAGCTGTTCTTCGACGACGCCGAGATCGTCGACTACGAGCGCAACGACGAACACTGGCTCTACGAGTAGCTCCACCGACCTTTTTGTATCGGGTTGCGCAGTAGGGGTATGGTCACCCCGACCGTTTCCGAATCCGAAGCGGCGTCGCTTCTCGCAGAGCTGATCTCGTACGACACGCAGAACCCCCCCGGACGGGAGGCGGCGTGCTCGGAGTTCATCGTCGAGTGGCTAACCGACGCCGGCATCGACGCCGAACTCGTTTACGAGCCGTTCGAAGACCGCCCACAGGTGATCGCGACGATCGGTTCGCGAGCCCCCGGCGCCGATCACCTCGTTCTCAACGGACATATCGACGTCGTCCCACCCGGCGATCGCGAGCAGTGGTCCGTCGATCCGTTCGAAGGGGTCGTCTCCGACGGGAAGGTCTACGGACGCGGCGCTAGCGACATGAAATCGGGCATCGCTGCGGCGATGCTGGCGGGTCGGTGGGCCGAAGCGGCCGGAATCGACGGGACGCTCACGCTGACGTTCGCGGTCGGCGAGGAAACAGCCGAGCCGGGAACGAAGACGCTCGTCGAAGACCTCGACGCGGACGCCGGGATCGTTCTCGAGCCGACCGAGCTAGAGGTCCATACTGTCGGTAAGGGGCTCGCGTGGTACGTGGCGACGATCGACGGCGAGCCGGCGCACGCGAGCCGACCGCACGTGGGGAACAATGCGGTCGACGGGCTGTTCGCGGCCGACACCGAGATCACGAACTACCGCGAAACCATCGCCGAGCGGACCCATCCGCTGATCGGCGAATCCCTCTGTACGCCGACGATGGTCGAGGGTGGAACGAAGGAGAACGTCCTCGCCGAGCGAGTCGAACTCCGCTTCGACCGGCGGTTCCTCCCCGCTGAATCGATCGAGGAGATCGACGTCGAGATGGACCGGCTCTTCGATCCCGTTCGAGAGCAGGGGTTCGACGTTTCCGTCGAGCGAACGCGGACGTACGAGGCGGCGGAGATCCCAACCGACGCGCCGATCGCCGAGATGGTTCGGGAGCATTCGGCCGCAGTCGCCGCCGCCCCAACCGAGCCGGCCGGCAAGGAGGCGGCGACCGACCAGCGAAACCTCGTCAACGACGCCGGTATTCCGGCCATCATCTGGGGGCCGGGAACGCCCGAGCAGTCCCACACGTTCGACGAGTACGCGCGAGTCGATCTACTCGTCGACGCGGTCGAAATCCTCGCGAAAACGATCGAGGAGCGCTGCTGACCCTCTACGCGATTAGCGACAGGCGCATCAGGCTCTTGTGGTGGCAGTTGGTACGTTCGGTATGCGCCCGACGATCGATGACCACACGCTCCCCTTCTCCGAGGAGGCCACGGTCGACGACCTCGACGCCTGGGTGACCGCGCGAATGAACGAGTACGGCCCCAGTGTCCTCCGAATCGCCCTCGGCATCGTCTTCGTGTGGTTCGGCGGCCTGAAGCTGCTCGGCGTCAGTCCCGCTGGTGATTTGGTCGCCCGAACGGTCTACTTCGTTTCGCCCGAGGTCTTCGTGCCGATACTCGGCGGGTGGGAGCTCCTCATCGGGATCGGTCTGCTCTACCGGCCGCTCGTCAGAGTCGGGATTTTCCTCCTCGCGCTGCAGATGCCCGGAACCTTCCTGCCGCTGATACTGCTCCCCGACGTCGTCTACACCGTCTCCCCGTACGGATTGACCATCGAGGGACAGTACATCGTCAAGAACCTGGTGATAATCGGCGCCGCGCTAGTGATCGGTGGAACGGTTCGCGCACAGCAGCGTGAAAAGTGACGGGTTTTTTGCGCTCGGCGGTCGTAGTCGTCGTATGTTCTGGAGCGTACTCGCGATCGTCTACGGGCTCGCAGTCGCGATCTTCCCGAGGAAGGCGATCGACTACACGACGCGAATCCTCCTCGCCTGCTACGAGAATCCCGAGGAGCTACGACCGTCGCCGTGGCTCGTCTCGGTGGCTCGAATCGAAGGCGTGCTGTTCGCGCTCGCAGGGATCGTGACGATCGCGATCGACCGCCTCGAGACGCGACGGGAGTAGTTCACTCGGACGCGTAGCCGACGTCGACCTCGCTCGCGTCGAGCTCGGCCTCGAGTTCGCGGGCCGCCTGCACCATGTTCTCCATCTTGCCGTAGGCAATTTCGCGGGGGAGCAGCTTCAGCCCGCAGTCGGGTGAGACGGTGAGACGCTCCGGGGGGACGACCTCGAATCCCTTCCGGATGTTCCGTTTGATCCGCTTGACGGATTCGATCTCCGCGGTATGGACGTCGACGACGCCCAGAGCGAGATCCTTGGTGAACTCCGTCTCGGTGAAGACGTCGAGCTGTTCGTAATCGCCGTTCGCCAGCTCGAGATCGTACTCGTGGACCGGATACTCGAGTATCTCCGGGTAGATCCTCGAGTAGTCACCGTAGCAGACGTGGAGCCCGAGTCGGACGTCCTCGGGAACGCCGTCCGCGATCTGTTCGAGGCAGTCGCCGACGATCGCGTGATCGTCCGGCGTCGTCGCCAGTGCGGGCTCGTCGATCTGGATGTACCGACAGCCCGCCTCGACGAGCTGTTCGATCTCCTCGTTGACGAGGTCGGCCAGATCGTAGGCGAGTTCGGCTTCGGTGTCGTACCGCTCGTTGAACGACCACGACGCCAGCGTGTACGGTCCGGTGATCGGTACCTTCACCGGGCGGTTCGTGACGCCGGTGGTGAACTCGAACTCGTCGACGAGCCACGGTTCGTCGTAGGCGACCTCGTCGGCGACGGACGGTTTGTCGAAGTAGTTGTGCCCCCACACCTTCACGGGGCCGTTGAACTCGTAGCCGTCGATGCGGTGGGCGAAGTACTCGACCATCTCGTTGCGGCGCATCTCGCCGTCGACGACGACGTCGAGGCCGGAACGGACGTGTTCGTCGGTGATGAGTCGGGAAGCGTCGTCGAGCGCTTCCTCCAGGTGCGCCTCGTCGAAGTCGCGGTCCTCGTCGTCGACGAGTTCCTTGGCACGGTTGAGCCACTTCGGCTTCGGATACGATCCGACGACGGTGGTCAGAAGGAAGTGGTCGGTGGGGTGGTCCTCCGGGCGGAACTGTTCACGGGTGTCTGCGTAGCTCATGCTGTCTCCTCTTCGGCTGCGGCGGCTCCAAGCGCCTCGAGTTTGGCCTCGAACTTGTTCACCGGTAGGTAGAACAGTTCGGTGTTGGGGGTGGCGTAGACGGTTTCGAACTCCTGTGCCGGGACGTTCTCACGAACCCAGTTGATCCGCTCGCGGATCTCCGCGGGCGTCTCGACGAGCGTGTTCTGTCCGTCGACGACGCCGAGAGCGATCGAGTCCTTCGTGCCGTACTCCTGAATGTTGTAGATGTTCGATTCGTGATCGCTGACGAAATCGAAGCCGATCGCGTCGACGCCGGCGTCCATCAGGTGGGCGTAGGGCTTCTCGGGGATCGCTCCCCAGTAGCTGTGAACCACGACGTCCGCGTCGATCGCGCCGGCGACGGTGTCGATCGCGTCGCTCGCACGCTCGTCGACGCCCTCCTCGGGCGGGTTCTCGACCAGTGACGGTTCCAGGAGAAAGAGCGTCTCGACGTCGGGGAGCGAGCCGGCCTCCTCGGCGAGGAACGACGCGACTGCACCCAGAAACGTCGTCTCGTCGCCGTAATACTCGTCGGTTGCGAGATCCGCCAGCGAGTACGGTCCCGGAAGAACTGCCTGGTTCGCTTCGGGGGCGGCCGACAGCTCCGCGGCGACGTCGCCGTCGGGTGTCAGCTCGCCGGTCACGACCGGCTCCCGGTAGAAGTTGTTGTTGTCGTAGTAGCGAACGATGCCGCGCGTGTCCACGTTGTCGTGGACACAGAGGGGGTGGGCGAGCATGTCGTCCCACCGGAGCTGCCCTTCGACGATCCCGTCGAGTCCAGCCTCCGTTTGGGCGGCTATGACGTCGCTTCTGGCCCGTTCGTAGGCCGAAGCGATCTCCTCGGACTCTTCGCCCGAGATGAGATCGTCCTTCTGGTGGCCCTTGAGGTCCGAGAGCTCCTCCTTCGCCCAGTCGGGCAGCGGGAACAGCCCCGTCGTCGTCGCGATTACCTCGGTCATCGAGAGCCGGTACGTGATGACGGCCTTTAATATTTCCTACTTGCTAATGCTTGATAGTAATTCGTAGACGACCAATCGCTCGTAGGGGAACGGTTCGTCGGCGACCTCGCGGGCGGTCAAGCCCGCTTCGGCGGCGAGTTCCCGAACGGCGTCGAGCCCCGTGAGCGACGAGACGAGCAGGTACACTCGTCCCTCCGGACGGAGGACGCGCCCGACGTCCTCGAGAAACGGTCTGATCAGTCGACGGCCGTCCTCGCCGCCGGAGAGTGCGTCTTCGAGGGGATCGTCCCACTCCATCGCTTCGGGGGTCGGCAGATACGGCGGGTTGAAGAGGACGACGTCGAAGCTCCGCGGGACGAACGCGTCGAGTAAGTTCGACCGGACGACGTCGATACCCCGTTGGCGTGCCGCACGGCACGCGTCCGGGTTGACGTCGCAGCCGACGACCGTCGCCGCGGTCTCCTCGCGAACCCGCTCTGCGACGTAGCCCGAGCCGACGCCGACCTCGAGAACGTCCTCGTCGGCGCCGATCCGTTCGGCGGCGGTCTCCGCGAGCAGCCCGGAGTCCTCGGCAGGCTGATACACCGTCGGCATCCCCCGTCGCTCTGCGAGCCTCATTTCCCAACGTCCCCCGATTCGGCGCTTCGGTACGTCTTGGCGTCTCCCTCGGAATCGGCGTCCGCTTCGTCGGGATCCCCGGCGTAATCTTCTTCGACGGGCTCTTCGACGTCGGTGGCCGCCTGTCGACGCGGCGGAGCGCGACGGAACGCGCCGTCGAGCTCCGCCCCTTCGTCGGCGGTCGTCGGAACGACGTGTAACCCGCCGGCTTCACCGCGACCGAGCAGCTCTCGCTGGGGGTACGGGATCTTGATCCCCTCGTCGTCGAAGGCGTCCTTGACGGCCTCTATCACCTCGTTTTGAGCCCCGAGCTTCTGCTGAATCGTCGGTCGATCGATCCAGTAGCGGAGCTGGAGGACGATCGCCGAATCGGCAAACGACTTGCGGATGACGTCGGGCGACGGCGTCTTCGCGACTTCCTCGCAGGATTCCATCGCCTCCGTGGCCACTCCGGCGGCCGTCGCGATGTCGGTGTCGTAATCGATCCCGACGTCGGTTCGGAGCCGCAATCGGTCGGTCTTCGAGTAGTTGATCACCTCGGAGTCGGTCACCGTATCGTTCGAAATGAGCACGTGCTCCTCGTTGAACGTCCGCACCTGAGTGTTGTACACCGTGATCTGCGTGACGATTCCTTCCCAGTCGTCGACGGCGATCCAGTCGCCGACCTCGAAGGGACGACCGAAGAGGATCACGAATCCGGAGAGCACCCCCGAAAGCGTCTTTCGTGCCGCGAACCCGAGTACGACGCCGATCGCACCGGCACCGATGAGCAGGTTCGTCGGATCGAAGTTCCACAGCGCGAAGACAAACGAGGCTGCGAGCACGAACAGACCGATCTGTACCCCGTGGTGAGCTAGCTCCCGCTGGTGTGGCGTGATCGAGAGCCGATCGGTGTATTTGATGAGCCGTTTCGTGATCCTCGTCAGCGAGTAGGTGATCGAGAGGGTGACGAAGGTGACGAGCGCCAACACGCCGGTCTGGTGATCGACGGAGAACGAACTGAACGCCGCCTGTAGCTCGTTTGCGAGCCGCCACACGAAGAGCAGAAAGACGCTCGTGAGGATCGCACCGATCGAGCCGACGATCGATTGCAGTATCTCGACCCCGTTACGGTCGTATCGTTCCTTCAGCGGGGAGCCGACTCGATGGAGCACGTAGACGAACGCGAAAAAGCAGAGGCCGGCCAGAACAGTTCCCGCGTACTGCCTCGGACGCGTGTCGAACAGCCCCTGAATGCCGAGGGCGAATCGCCAGTACCACGGGTTGGTCGTCAGGGCGACGACGCTGGCGTCGACGACGGACGTCATTCGGCTCGGTCGACCTCCGACGCGAGTCTGGCCAACTCGGCGAACGCCGCCGGGGAGACGTTCCCCGCACGCTTACCGAGCAACTCCTCGTCGGCCGCAGCGACGACCGCGTCGGGATCGGAGAGCCCCGAGATGTGGGCCGTGTTCCGGATCGCGTTCCGCATCGTCTTCCGCCGCTGGGTGAAGACCGCCCGAACGAGCGCCATAAACGCCCCGTCGTCCGGCACCTCGTACTCCGGCTCGCGCGGCGTCGTCCGGACGACGGCACTCTCGACGGCGGGTGGCGGCGAGAACGCCTCCTTCGGAACCGGTTCGACGATCTCGACGTCGGCGTAGTGTCCCGCGGTCACCGACAACCGCCCGTATTCGGCTTCACCCACATCTGCGGCCATCCGTTCGGCGAACTCCTTCTGGAACATCAGCACTAGCGGTCGCATCTCCGGGAGGAGTCGAAACGCGATCTCCGAGGAGACTCCGTACGGGAGATTCGACACCGACGTCGAGAACGGTGGGAGCTGGACCGAAAGCGCATCGCCCTCGATAACCGTCAACCGTCCGTCTCCGATCTCCTCGTCGAACTCCTCGCGCAGAAACGACGCCAGCGTTCGATCCCGTTCGACGACCGTCACCCGATCCCCGACGTTGAGCAGTCGGTCGGTCAGGGCACCGGTCCCGCCGCCCACCTCCAGGAGGTGATCCGTCTCGGCGTCCGAAGGGAGATAGCCCGGCAGACGATCGAGTACCCGATCGTCGATCAGGAAATGCTGATCGCGATCCGGGTTACCTCGGACGCCGGCGCGGGCGAGCAGGGCGTCGGGGTCTCGCATGGGCCGGCGTACGGCGTCGTGGCGTAAATCGTTCACCTTTTCGGGCGAGCCTCCCGACAGCCGTCACTCCTCGCGACGGGCGAAGATCCGGTATTTGAGGTCGTCCTCTCGGATCTCCTCGAGGATCCGCTCGGCGAGGATCTCTCTGGGGCGGTGGAGTCCCGAGACGCGCTCCTCGATCTCCTCGAAGCTCTCGAACGGCCTCCGCTTTCGCTCGTCGAGGATGTTGTTCCGAAGCTTCTTGCCGATCCCGGGAAGCAGATTCAGCACGTGGAGGCGCGTCGTGATCGGCTGGGCGTCGTTGTAGAAGTCGACGAACCGTCGCTCGTTCTCGTCGATCGTCTCCTCGACGACGTACTCCAGTTCCGAACGGGCGCCGCTGGAGAGTTCGTCGTAGTCGATCGGCCGAACGCGCGAGATCGAATCCTCCGGTGGATCGAACTGCACCCGATCCCCGATCGTCACGTCCGCGTCCTCCTCGACGGTCAACTCGAGGAGTCGGAACTCCGATGTTCCGAGGGCGTGGGCCACCGGTGACTTCTCGAACGGTGGCCGATCGTCGTCTGGCCGGCCGCGGGCGAGGTAGTCGAGTACGACCGCAACCTCCGGATCGGCGTCGCCGCCGTTGTCACTCATACGAACATCTACGCGCGGCCGATATTTAAAAGAAAAGGGCCGCGATCAGGCGTACTTCGCCACGACGCCGAGCAGCTCGTCGAGCTCGTCACCCGAGAGGGAGTATCGCTCCTGGGCGAACACCGAGCGCATCTCGTCTCGGTCTCGCGGGAGCAGATCGGCGATCTTGTGGGCGGTCGCCTCGTCCACCTTCTCGTGTTCGAGCAGCTCCTCGACGAGTTCGCGGGACTCCTCTGCGTCCAGCACTGCGAACCGGTTGACGTGTTCGAGCGCGCGCGCGAGCTCGTACCGCATCTCCCGGTCCTCGTCGAGAGCCCGGTCGGCTTCGATCTCCGCGAGCAGCTCCTTCGCCTCCGAGACCGTGAGGAACTCCTGCTCTTGGATCTCCTTGAAGATCGTCATTCCTGTTGACGGCTGAGGTGGGCGGGTGCGGTAATGAGCGTCTTGCTGACGCCCCCGTCCTTCACCTCGACCTTGAACGCGCGACCCTGCTTTCCCGTTACGATGCCCGTACGGCCGTTGAACCGGGGGTGGAACTGCCCTTTCGGTACGGAGGGGTCGAGGGCGAGATGGACTCGCGCCCCTTCCTCGAACTCCTGTACGGAGCGTTGTGGCGGCGAGGCACCGCGTTCTCGGGGACTGTTCTTCAACTTGTTTCGCGTCGCTTTCCGCGGCCCGTTGGAACTCGGCATTCTCGGGTTGACGTTATCCGCTCGTGGTTATAAAAGGTGCGTTCCGACGGCGCTCCTTCCCCTTCGCCGCGGACGGCACTCACCGCATTGGTGAGTATCCGGGGACGACGTAATCAAAGTATCGGCCACACCGAGCGCCGATTCAGATACGACCGACTTCGTCGACGTCGACGCTTTCGACGCCGTCAACGTCCGCGAAGGCGTCCTCGACGGCGTCGGTGCCGCCGGCGTCGTCGGGAATGATCACGGTCGGGAACAGTGCGACCAACCCGAACGCGACGTCCTCGCGGTCGGTTCGGCTGATCTTCGCCCCTTCCGGAAGGGCGTCCTCGAGGCGTTCCTGCAGCGCGTCGAGATCGATCTCGGGGCTCTGCGGCATGACCTTCATTCGGGCAGCGACCTTCCCCATCGTTACGGCCCCGTGAATCCGCAGTCGTTGCACTCGTAGAGATTACTCTGCTTTCGACACTTCGAGCACCGGTAGATCTGTGAGCCGCACTCCGGGCATTTGAACGAGGCTGCGCTCGTTCCCGAGATGTTGATCCCGCAGGAGATGCACTTGCGCGCACTCCGCTGGCCTGATTCGCTCATGGTTCACGATCCGGCGGCGCGACATTTAACCCTTATCAGTCGTCCGCGGCGATCACCGAGCCGGCTCGCCGACCGCGACGAGCTGCTTGCCGATCTTCGATCCCTCGAAGAGCCCGAGGAACGCCTCCGGCGCGTTCTCTATCCCGTCGACGACGTGTTCGCGATACTGCAGGTCGCCGTTTCGCACCCATTCGCCGAGCTGTTCGAGCGCTTCGTCCCACCGTCCCGCGTAGTCAGAAACCAGTAGTCCCTCGACGCGACTGCGCGTTTCGATGAGCTTCCAGAGCTTTCGCGGTCCCTCCGGGACGCTCTCGGCGTTGTACTGAGAGATCTGTCCGCAGACCGGTACCCGCGCCCGAACGTTCAAAAGCGGCCAGACGGCGTCGGTGACCGGACCGCCGACGTTGTCGAAGTAGACGTCGACCCCGTCGGGACAGGCCTCCCGAATCGCCGCCCCGACGTCGTCGTCGTTGTAGTTGATCGCGTCGTCGAAGCCGACCGACCGGAGCCACTCTACCTTCTCGTCGGTTCCCGCGGTACCGACGACGTGACAGCCGGCCATGTCGGCGATCTGCCCGACGACGCTGCCGACCGCACCGGCGGCGGCGGAGACGACCACTGTCTCGCCGGGTTTCGGTTCTCCCACGTCCAGAAGCCCGAAGTACGCGGTGATCCCCGGCATTCCGAGGACACCGAGCGAGGTGGTGATCGGTCCCCGGTCCGGATCGACCGGTCGAAGCTCGTCGGCGTCGGCGACGGCGTACTCCGCCCAGTAGAGGTTCCCGGTCACGACGTCGCCGGTGTCGAACTCGCTGTGGTTCGACTCGACGACTTCGCCGACGACGCGTGCCCGCATCGTCTCGCCGACGTCCCACGGCTCGGCGTACGACTCCGCGTCGCGCATCCGACCGCGCATGTACGGATCGACCGACATGTAGAGCGTCCGAACGAGGATCTCCTTCTGTCCGGGCTCCGGGATCGGCGACTCGATCAGTTCGAAGTTCTCGGTCGTTGGCTCCCCCGTCGGACGGCTCGATAGCTCCCACTGGCGGTTCGTCGTTCCCATGGCCCGGTTCACGTACGCGCCCCTCAAGAGCATTCGCCCGATCGGTGAACCTTTTTTCGCTGCCGCACTCCCGAGGGTATGGACGCGGTACGCAACGTGGCTCGCGCGCTCCGGGCGGAGGCTCGTCGAGCGAACGAACGCCGACTACTCGTTCTCACGGGCGAGCGGGTGGACTGTGAGGCGGCCGCCCGTGCCGCTCTCGAGGCGACGGACCTCTCGGCGACGACGCTCTCGGATCGCGATATCGTCGGCGACCGACTTCCCGCGGCCAGAAGCGATCGGCTGCTGGGGACGACTCACGACTGCGTCGTCGTCGACTGCCACGACGCCTGCCGACCGAACGCCATCGGCCGTGCAGCCGGCACGGTCGACGGCGGGGGACTCCTCCTCCTCCTCGTCCCGGATCTCGATCGGTGGCCGGATCGCCGCGACGAGTTCGACGAGGGGCTCGCAGTCCCGCCGTTCGGTCTCGAGGACGTCGCCGGACGGTTCCGAACGCGGCTCGTCGAGACACTCCGTGCCCACCGCGGCGTCGCGATCGTCGAGGCCGGAACCGGCATCGTTCGCGACGACGGACTCACCGACCCCGCGCCGCGACATCCCCCGGCGCGACCGTCGATACCCGACGACTCGGCGTTTCCACCGACGGCCTACGAGCACTGTCTCACGACGGATCAGATCGAGGCAGTTCGGACCTGCGAGTCGCTCCGCTCCGACGGAACCGTGGTGATCGAAGCGGATCGAGGGCGCGGAAAATCCAGCGCCGCCGGGCTGGCGGCCGGAGCCCTCGCTGCCGAGGGGCGGGACGTGCTCGTCACTGCGCCCGGCTACCGAAACGCGGCGGAACTGTTCGAGCGCGCTCGGGAACTGCTCGACGCGCTCGGTTCGCTGGTCAACGACGAACGGGACGGCGACGCGCGACCGGAGATCCTGACGGCCGACGGATCGATACGGTTCCGCCGACCGACGGAGGTGGCCGATCTCTCGGCGGACGTCCTGATCGTCGACGAGGCTGCAGCGATTCCCGTTCGCGTCCTGGAAGCCGCGCTGGAAACGGCGGCCGCGCGCTGTTTCGCGACGACGATCCACGGCTACGAGGGCGCAGGACGTGGGTTCGACATCCGGTTTCGGGATCGGCTCGACGACGTCGCCGACGTTCGGAACGTGACACTCTCGGAGCCGATCCGCTACGCGTCGGGCGATCCGGTCGAGGTGTGGCTCTTCCGGGCGTTGCTCCTGGATGCGGCACCGCCGGTCGATCAACTGGTCGAAACGGCGACGCCGGAGTCGGTCGCGTATCTCTGCCCCGATCGGCGGTCCCTCCTCGAGGAAGAACTCCGGCTTCGGGAGCTGTTCGGACTACTGGTGTCCGCTCACTACCGGACCGAACCGAACGACCTCGCACGGCTGCTCGACGCGCCGAACGTCGCCGTTCGTGCGCTCGTACACGACGACAACGTCGTCGCCGTGGCGCTTCTGGCCAGAGAGGGCGGCCTCGACGAGACGACCGCCCGGAGAGCCTACGAGGGTGCACGCATCCGCGGAAACATGCTTCCGGACGTCATGCTCAGCCAGCTCCGGGATCCGGACGCGGGTCGCGTCGCCGGCCTTCGGGTGATGCGGATCGCGACCCACGCCGCCGTTCGCTCGTCGGGACTCGGCTCGGCGCTTTTGACGGCGATCCGCGAGGAGTTCGACCCGGCCGGTGGTCGGGACTCCCGGTTCGGGACGGTCGAGACCCCTACTGTCGAGTGGCTCGGCGTCGGTTTCGGCGCGACGCCGCGGCTGCTCTCGTTCTGGAGGGAGAACGGCTACCGGACGATCCACCTCTCAACGACCCGAAACGACCGGAGCGGGGAGTACTCGGCACTCATGATCGATCCGCTCTCCGACGACGGTGAGAAACTCGCAGAGCGGCACGCGAGGTGGTTCACGCGACGGATCGTCGGTGTACTCTCCGACCCGCTCGACGACGCCGATCCCGACGTCGTTCGCGCTGCGCTGGCGGCCGCCGAAGGACCTGTGGGCGTCGATCTCCCCGATCTCGCGTGGCGAACCGTCGCCAGCGCCGCCTACGGCCCCGGACTGTTCGACGTCGCACCGGGACCGTTTCGCCGGATCGCGCTACGTGCGCTCGTCGACGGGACGCTCGAGGATCCGGACGCCGAGCGGCTCCTCGTCCGAAAAGTGCTACAGGGACACCCGTGGTCGGCGGTGGCCGACGAACTCGACTACGTCTCCCGCCGGGAGTGCATGCGCGCGCTCGGTGCCGCCTACCGTCCGCTGGTTGATCGGTACGGCACCGAGACGGCACGGAACGAGGCGAACCGCTACCGTTAGGAACCGACGGCGTCTACTGAAAGCGATGCCGGTTGACCCGATCTACGTCGCTCTCGCGCTGTTGATCGCGGGCGTCGTCGCGAGCGTCGTCCCGCTCGTCCCTGGTAGTCTGCTCTCGGCGGTCGGGATCGTCTACTACTACGTCCAGACCGGCACCCCCGGAACGATCGCGCTCGTCGGCCTCCTCTCGATCTGTCTGCTGGCGCTACTGCTCGATTGGCTCGGGAGCGCGCTGGCGGCTCGCGTCGGTGGCGCGTCGCTCAGGACGACCGCGATCGCGGCGATCGTCGGCATCCTCCTACTGCCGCTTTTCGGGCCGATCGGACTCGTCGTCGGGATATTCGCCACCGTCTTCCTCGTCGAGTACCACCGGAGCGGAACGGCATCGGGGAGCTTTCGCACCGCCGGTTACGCTGCCGTCGGAACGCTCGTCTCCGCGGGGATGCAGGTCGTTCTGTTGATCTCGGTACTCGTCGCCTTCGTACTCCTCGCGTGATCGGAACGTACGAGGGGATCGCTCACCTATCGGGTGGTATGGAGTGCAGCGAGACGAACTGCGAGAACGAGGCGGGAGTTCGGCTTCACGTCCCCTGGGCCGAAAACCGGGTCGTCTGTCCGGCCTGTGCGCGGTCCCTCGTTCAGCAGGACGGCGTCGTCGCCGAACCGCTGGAGGACCGCGAGGACGCGTGGCGGTAGGGCGCTATCGCTATACCGCAGCGGCCAGCATCACCTCGTCGACGTAGTCGTCGTCGATCTTGTAGTGATTCTCCCGCACTGCTTCGATCTCCCATCCGCGGGACTCCAGGAACGCGATCGCGTCCTGGTTCGTGGCCGGAACGCTGTTGTAGATCTTCTCGAGTCCCTGTCGCTCTGCCCACTCGAGGCCGCGCTCGAGGAGGTTCGTCCCAATCCCGTTGCCCCGGTACTCCTCGATCACGCCGACGGTGAGCTCGGCGGTGTGACCGAGCTTGTCGAGCTCGGGAACGTTGATGTGAACCCACCCGACGACGTCGTCGTGGACCGTCGCGACGAAGAACATCCGTTTTTCGAGGTCGTTGTGTCGCAGCAGTACCTCCTCGTGGTCGACGATGTCGGCGACGGTTTCGCCGACGATGTACGTCCGGTCGGCCAGCGCATCGCGCATGGCGCCGACGAGTCCGGTCAGATCGTCCTCCCGCGCCTGTCGGATGACGACCTCGAGCCCGTCCTCGACGTAGCGCTCCTCGCCCTCGTCCTCGAAGGCGACCCGGAGCGTCTCACCGTCCTTTTCGAGTATCCCGTCGCGTCGAAGGACTGCCACGTGGTGGCCGAACGCCTCCTGGCTCATGTCGAGGGCACGCCGTGCGTCCTCGTACTCGACGGTTCCGTACCGCTCTACGTACCGGTAGATATCCTTCCGGTCACGGTGACCGAACTCGAGTTCGTCTGAGAACTGCATGTGTCTTGCTATGACATACCATTGTATAAACGTTTGTCCTTCCGTTCAGCAGCGTCCGGCGTCGACGCCCGTGAGCAACGCCGCCGTTTCGTCGATGTTGTGCGTGTCGAGCAGCGCCTCGGCGGCCTCCCGGATCGTGAACGTCGCGTCCATCTCGATCCCGTAGCAAGCGGCGTACAGCTCCAGCCAGTCGTTCAGCGCCCGCTCCAGGAGGGCGAACTCCGCGCGGTCGAAAGCGACTGGCGAGCCGGGTCCCGTTCGGGCGTCGATGTACAGCGCGACTGTCGGTCCGACTCCCTCACGGGCGTACGACAACGCCGTCACCTCGTCCGGGGGTGATTCGGGCGGTTCGAACGCCTCGACGTCCCGTCGTGCCCGGTCGGCGAGCGCGGCGATTCGCTCACCGTAGTCGCTCATCCGCTCCGGAACTCGACGCCTTTTCCGCCGCTCGGATGCTCCCAGTCCGTGTCGGCGATCACGGCACAGGTCCCGCATTCGACGCACGGCTGGGTGTCCAGGCTGACGACCTGCTCCGTCGATCCGTTCGTCTTTACGGTCTCCTCGCGGTAGCAGCCCCCGCCGAAGTCGCGTGCGCTCACCGGACACGCCGTCACCGCGACGCCGCTGGCCTCGTAGGAGTTGTCGAGCAGTTCGATGTGGGGGTTCCCGATGTCCGTATCGTACGCCAGCCCGCCAATCCTATCGGCGAGATCCGGCGGTTCGACGGCCGACTCTCCATCGACGGGGTCGCCGAGTTCCTCGGCGATCACCGACGGCAGCGTCACGTACGGCGTTCGCGTGTCGGGAACCATCATCGCCATGAACGGCGAACTGTAGAGCCGATCCAGAGCGCCGACCCTCTCGAGAGCCTTCACGCCGAGGCTTCCGAGCGGTGATTTCAGCACCGCGTCCGAAATCGCCGTCGCGACGCCGTTCTCGCCGACGGCGCTCGCGGCCTTATACCGTCGGGGGCGGAGCTTTCGCATCGTCCCCGACTCGCGAAGCTTCCGCTCGTAGTTCTCGCCGGCCGCGTCCGGATCGCCGGCGTTTTTCGCTTCGACGAACGCCTCTGCAGCGAGCGCGCCCGCGGTGACTGCGTGGTTCATCCCCTTGATGATCGGTCCCTGTGCCTGCATCTGTCCGGCCGCGTCGCCGACGAGGACGAGCCGATCCTCGTGTGGCGAACCGTGTGCGACCTTTTTGGAGTCCGGAACCAGTTTGGCGGCGTACTCCCGCTCGCTGTATTCGTCGCCGAACCACTCCGCGAGGAAGGGGTGAGTGAGGAGCGCGTCGAGAAGCTCGTGGGGTTCGGCTCGCTCGGCAGCCAGGCTGTCGAGGTGAAAGACCGTCCCGACCGACAGCGAGTCCTCGTTGGTGTAGACGAACCCGCCGCCACGGACGCCCTCGAAGAGATCCCCCGAGAAGAGGTGTGCTGCCCCCTCGTCGGCACCGACGCCGAACCGCTCGTTGATCGCCTCGGGCGGCACGTCGACGACCGCCTTTACGCCCTGGAACCACTCCTCGGGATCGTCCCAGTCCATCAGCCCGGCGTCGCGGGCGAGCTCCGAGTTGACGCCATCGGCCGCGATCACGATGTCGGCCGTGATCGGATCGATCTCGTCGCAGGTGACGCCGATTATCTCCCCGTTCTCACGGAGCAGTCCGTTGACGCGGATGTCCGTCAACAGACCACCTCCCACCTCCTTCGTTTTCTCGTGTACCTGCTCGGCCAGCCACGAGTCCATCGGTCGCCGGAGGACGGCGTCGGACCACTCCGTGTCGTGGTGGTGCAACCGGCTGATGTCGAACGACTTCACCTTGTTTCCGGAGACGTTGTGGAGGTGATACTCCGTGATGGGTCGCTCGGCCGCGTTCTCCCGGAAGCCGTCGAACAGTTCGTCTATCGTGTACGGTGCGGATTCTTCGGCGTAGATGAGGCCACCGGAGACGTTCTTCGATCCGGCCTCGACCCCGCGCTCCAGAACGACCGTCTCGACGCCCGCGTCGGCGAGCCGCGCCGCCGCCGCCGCCCCGCCCGGCCCGGCGCCGACGACGACCGCCTCGTAGTGTTCGTAATCCCGGTCGGCTTCAGTCATCCGTCGCACCTCCCGAAGCGAGCGCGGCCGTGTCCAGCTCCCCGCTCTCGAGGGCGTCGATCAGGCGTGGCAACACCTCGAAGAGATCGCCCTCGATGAAGTAATCCGAGAAATCCCGGATGTCCGCGTCCGGATCGGTGTTGATCGCGACGATCGTCCCCGACTCGTCGCAGCCGACCTTGTGCTGAATCGCTCCGGAGATCCCGGCAGCGATGTACAGATCCGGTTCGACGATCTGTCCTGTCTCTCCGATCTGTCGATCCTCCCCGGTGTACTGTTCGACGTGACCGTCGAAGTTGTACGAGCCGGTGACGATCCCTCGAGAGATCCCGAGCTCGGCGTCGTCGAACGCGTCGACGAGATCCAGGCCGAGCTCGATACCGCGAGTCGGATCGTCGCCGATCCCGCGGCCGAGTGCGACGACGACGCCGTGTCCGGTGAGATCGACGCCTCCCTCGATGACGTCGTACTCCGTCACTTCGACGCGGAACCACTCCTCGTCGGGTTCGAACTCGTGATCGACGATCTCACCCTCCCGTTCGAGGTCCGGTTCCGGAACCTCGAACGTCCCGGGAATCACGGATGCGCCCTGCGGGTGGAACTCTCGGTTCGGATTGTCGAGACAGAGAATCGTCGAGTACTCGAACCCCGAGAAATCCGGCCGCTTCATGTGTAACACCCGCTCAAACTCCTTTTTGTCCCCCGCCGTTCCGACCTTCACCGGGTTCGAGATGACGACGTTCTCGATGAAGAGGTCCGAACAGTCGCTCGCCAGTCCCGAATCGAGTTCGGCCTGGACCTGTGCGGAGAGGTCACGGCCGTTGTTCGTCGCGGGAAAGAGGATGTATCTCGGTTCGTCGTAGTCGCGCCACTCCTCTTCCGGACGGTCCTCCCGCCCGTAGGGGTGGCCCGCCCCGCGAGCCATGTCGCAGAACACCTCGGTGTACGGCTTGTGTCGGAACCGCTTGAGCCGGTCGTCCTCGTGGTAGACGACGACGTCGGCGCCGTAGCTGATGCACTCCTCGGCGAGTCGCTCTACGTCGTCGCCGATCAGGATCGCGACTACGCGCTCGGAGTCGCCGTAATCGGCGGCGTACTCGTCCATTAGCTCGCGGGCCTTCCCGAGCATCTCGCGGGAGCAGTCGATCAGCTCTCCCTGCTGGGTCTCACAGTAGACCCACATGTCCCTGTACGTGCCGTCCTCGAGCGCACGAACGTGCTGTTTATCGGCGGTCGGGTGATCGAGGTGCGGGTGTTTCTCCTCCGGGGGTTCGACGACGACTTCCGCGTCGTCGTCCTCGTCGCTCCCGCGGAGAGAGTCCAGTCGCTGGCTGATGAGCCGCTTTACACTCCCGCGGTCCTCTCCGGCCTCTTCCCGTTCGAGCATCGTCTCGAGCGTGTCGATCTCGTCGATGCTCTTCACGGCGTTCCCGATATCTGCCGGAGACATCTCGGTCGGATCGAGTTCCTCCGGCGCGTCGTCGTCGTCCTCGAACTTCTCGATTCGGCTCTCGATCAGGGCGATCGCCCCCTTCCGGTTCTCGCCGTCCTTCTCGGCTTCGAGGATCGATCGGAGCGCTTCGAGATCCTCGACGTCCTTGATCGCCGGTCCGAGCTCCTGTATCGTGTAGCCGTTTGGATCGAGCGTCACGGTTAATCACCTCCTGCCGCGAGTTCGGCTCTGAACGGTTCCATCTCCTCGAGAACGTCTTCGAGTCCGTCCGGGTCTCCCGGATCGACCATCGTCGCGTCCCGCTCTGCCGGCGCTTTCGGGATCGGGTCGACGCTCTCGACGATCGTGGGCGACCCATCGAGCCCGATGTAGTCGGGATCGAGGTTGAGAGCCTCGTGATCCCAGACCGTCAGATACTCCTCGTACTTTTCGCCCCGCTTGCTCGTCTTCGCTCGGAGATCCTTCAGCGTCAGTCGCTCGCCGGCCGTTCGGTACGACGGCTCGAACTCCGGATCGGCGACGATCATCGCCGGCATCGGCGCCTCGACGGTTTCGATCTCCTCCACGTCACCCTCGACGAGACGCTTTGCGCGAACGCGCCCCTTCTCGGGCTCTATGTCGAGTGCGACCACGTGGGTGATGATCGGGATGTCGAGACACCAGCAGGTCTGCAGCCCGGTGTGGCCGGTCTCGCCGTCGGCCGTCTTGAACCCGGCGAAGATCAGATCCGGCAGGCCGAGTTTCTCGATCGCCGTCCCGAGCGTGATCGACGTGGCCCACGTGTCCGCGGCGGCCATCTCCCGATCCGACAGGAGATAGAGATCGTCGGCGTACACCGACTCCATGGCCTCACCGAGTACCTCCTTGTATCCCGGCGGACCCATACTCATGACGCTCGTTCTCCCGCCGTGTCTGACCTTCGTCTGGAGGGCAGCCTGAAGCGCGAACCGATCGTTCGGGTTCATCACGGTCGGCGTTTCCCCCCGTTCGAGGTGGCCGTCTTCGTCGAAGGAGACCTGTCCCTCCCGGAAGTCGGGAACACCTTTCGTTAACGTTAACGTGTCCATTGATAACTCTCCACTATGTCGTTTCGTACCACTGATCGTTAATAGTCTTTCGTATATGCGGCGGTATCGGCCGCTTCATCGTCCCCCGATTGACGGATACGCTCGGCTCCTCGGATGTGTGCGATCGGCGATCTCGGTGACAAAGGCTCTCAGGTCCTGCCGGCGCGACCTGGATCGACGTCGATGGCGTCGACCGGGCAGACGTCGACGCAGAGCATACAGTCGATGCATTGCTCTTCGCGGGCCGGGTCGGCTTTCAGTTCGCTCTCCGGATGGCCCGGCGTGTCGACCCACTCGAAGACGTCGACTGGGCAGTCCTCCAGACACGCGCCGTCGGCAATACAGATGTCGAAGTCGACGGCGACGTGGGTGCCGTGGATGCCGAGCGTTTCAGGTTCCTCGACGGGGCCCCACACGTTGTGGCCGTCGTGCTCGTCGACGACCTCTCGGTTCTCTTCGAACTGCGGATCTATGGCCATCGTTATCCATCAACACGGTATCAGGTGTCTTAAAACCCGGTGCTGTCACCGTATCCCGACGCTACGGGTGCGCGTAGTAACAGACGGTTTCCGTCCCGTCGCGGCGATCGATTCGCGCGAAGCCGACGCGCTCGAACTGCACCATTTCACCGGGGTCGTACGCCGCGATTTCGGACTCGGCCCGTCCCGAGACGTCGCCCTCGAGCGTTCGGAGCCGGACGTCGACGTTGTCGTCCGCGGGAACCCAGTGAACGACGTCGACGCCCTCCTCGCGAACGATGTCGATCGACTCTCCGGTAAACTCGAACGCGTCGCGGGTGTGTCTGACCGGTCCGAGCCCCTTCAGCCAGATCCGGCTCCCGTTCGGGGGGACGTCATCCGGTTCGACGAGGACCGCGTTGCCGACCGAGATCGTACGGACGCCCCGGTCGTCGTGATCCGGATGCCGCGGCGGTTCGGCTCGCTCGGGTGCGCCGATGAGCGGCTTCTCGACGCCGTTTCGGACCAGAAATGCACGATCCGTCTCGTCGTCGATCAGCTCGCGGTTGTGCGAGTAGATCGACGACATCGCCAGCTCGACGTCGCTCGTCGACGTACCGAGCTCGATCATCGCGCCGACGAGGGCTTCCCCGCGGATCCCCCGCCGACGAACCGAGGCGATCGTCGGTGCACGCGGATCGTCCCATCCGTCGAGCTCGCCGGCGTCGATCTTCGCCTTGATCGTCGACGTCGAGACGGTCACGTCGTAGGCGTCGACCTGTACGTGACCCCAGTGGACGACCTCCGGGTATTCCCATCCGAAGTGATCGTAGAGAAATCGCTGTCGCTTCGCCGAATCCTGGAGGTCGATCCCGCGGATGATGTGTGAGATCCCGAACAGCTGGTCGTCGATCGCTGACTGGAAGTCGAGCATCGGCCAGCAGCGATAGTCGCTTGCCTCGGGTCGAGGGTGGGGCGTGTCGACCATTCGGAGGGCGACCCAGTCCCGCAGCGCCGGGTTCTTGTGCTCGATGTCCGTCTTCACCCGGAGCACCATCTCCCCGGAGTTGAACTCGCCGTCGACCATCGACTCGAACTCCGACAGCGTCGTTTCGACGTTTTTCTCGCGGTGCGGACAGGGTTCGGCGCTGTTTTTCAGTTCGGAGAACGCCTCACCGGAACAGGAACACGTGTACGCGCCGCCGATCTCGATGAGCTCTCGCGCGTGGTCGTAATAGGTTTCGACGCGATCGCTCGCCCGAACGACCTCGTCCGGTTCGAATCCGAGGTAATCGATGTCGTCGAGAATGGCGTCGTACGCCTCGAGGTCGGGCCGCTTCGTCTCTGGGTCGGTGTCGTCGAACCGACAGAGCATCCACCCGTCGTAACGCTGTTTGTACGTTCCGATCACCGACGGCATTCGTGCGTGGCCGATGTGCCACGGGCCGTTCGGGTTCGGCGCGAGCCGCATTCGGATCTCCTCGTAGGCGTCGGCGTTCGGGAGATCCGGAAGCGTCTGCTCGTCGCTCTCGTCGTCGCTCTCCAGTTCCTCGATCAGGTCGGGCGCGAGCGCCTCGAGCCGTTCTCGCCGCTCGTCGTCCGGGCGGCTGTTGACGCGTTCGATGACCGGTGCGATGATCCCGGGAATCTCGTCGCCGTGTTCGCGGAATTCGGGGTTCTCACCCATCAACGGCCCCATAATCGCGCCGACCTGTGCGTCGCTGTCGTGCTTGAGAGCGTTGAACAGCGCGGCCACTTCGGCCTCGCGCTCGATACGCTCCCGGAGGTCGTCGTTCATCGAACGGGAGTTCTTCCGGAGGGACCAAAACCCCGCGGGTTGCAGTTCGCCGTGCGTACGTGTCTCGTGACACGCCGTGAAGCGACGAGGGTTCGAACGACGTCGCTCCGGCGAACCGATCAGCGGTGATCCGAGCGGAAGGTCGAACGCCGGCCTCAGTAGCCGCGGTTGATGAGGAAGTCCGCGATTCCCTCGAGGAGCAGTTTCGCCTCGCCGTCCGGCAGCACGTTCAGCTGGTGTTTCCCGTCGGCGATGAGATCCGCGGCCATCTCGCGAGCGAAGTCGATGCTGCCGGCCGCCTCGAGGCGATCGACCGCCGCCTCGATTTCGGCATCCGTCGGATCCGTTCCGACCAGCTCCTCGACGTCGATTCCCTGATTTCGGGCGTGAAGCGAGACGATCGTCCGCTTTCCCTCCACGAGATCCGATCCTCGCTGTTTGCCGAGCGTATCGCTCGACACCGTGAGGTCGAGCAGATCGTCCTGGATCTGGAACGCGCGACCGATGTCCAGTCCGTATCTGTGGAGCGCACTGACCGTTTCGTCGTTCGAACCGAGGAGGATCGCCGGAATCGCGGCTGCCGCCGCGTACAGCACGGCCGTCTTGAACTCGACCATCTCCAGGTACTCCTCGGTCGTCACGTCCGTTCGGTTCTCGAAGTCGACGTCCAGCGCTTGTCCCTCACATATCTCGGTGCACGTCGTTGCCAGTTCGTCGAGCGCCCGCACCGATCGCTCGGCGGGTGCCCCGGTTTCGAGCATGTACTCGAACGCCTTCGAATAGAGGGTATCCCCCGCGAGGATCGCCGTCTCGAGGTCGTACTCGCGGTGAACTGCGGGGACCCCGCGCCGGAGGTCGTCGTCGTCCATGATGTCGTCGTGAATCAGCGTGAACGACTGGATGACTTCGATGCTCACCGCCGCCGTGAGGACATCGACCTCGCCGCCGGTCGGCGCCGGAAACGCCCGGTAGTCGGTCGACATCGGCTCGATCTCCGAGATCGCTTCCGCACTCAGGAGGAGGATCGTCGGTCTGAGCCGCTTCCCACCGGCGTCGAGCAGATACCGCGACGCGGAGTAGAGCCGTTCGGGCTTTTTCACCGGCAGCTGTTCGGTGATCGCGTCGTTGACAATCGCTCTTCGTTCGGCGATCGCCGCCTCGACGCGCTCGGTGTCGCTCATTCCACGAGCTGGATGGTGTTCCCGTTGCGGGTAACGTGCAGGTCACGCCCGAGGCTGTACCCTTCGTCTTCGGCGAGATCGATGTACCGGCTGAACCCTCTCAGATCCTGGTGGGCCGGAATGACGTTGCCCGGCTGTAGCGCGTCGAGCATCTCGTAGTGTCCCTCGCGGTTGAGGTGGCCGGAGACGTGGATGTCGTCGTAGATGCGAGCGCCCTGCATGCCGAGCAGTGTTTCGGCCTGGTACCGCTGTCCCTCGTTCGTCGGCTCCGGGATGACGCGTGCCGAGAAGAGCACCTTGTCGCCCTGGTCGAGCTCGTACGGCGTCTCCCCGCGAGCCATCCGGGTGAGCATCGCTCGCGGCTCGCCCTGGTGGCCGGTGACGACCGGCAGGAAGTTCTCCTTGCCCTCGTTCATGATCCGCTTGAACGTTCGATCGACGGATTTCCGGTGTCCGTACATCCCGAGATCGCTCGGGAAGTCGACGAAGCCGAGCCGCTCGGCGGTACCGGAGTACTTCTCCATCGAGCGTCCCAG
>SKTU01000060.1 GCA_007122455.1 Haloarculaceae archaeon
CGGGATCATGAGTCGCCGGTCGCCGCTACCGCCGTTCGATCGCTGATAAGCAGCGATCGAGCGCCGTTTCCGACTGACCCGTCCCGTCTCGACCGGTTCGGAACCCGATCCGACGACTTCGAGTTCACGAGCATCAGCGCGGGCGATCGAAGCGGCGTCGCGGTTTTCGCCCGAGCGTAGAGGGAAAAACAGAAGAGCGGCTCGTGTCCCGTTTTCGAATATCTCGCGGTCGCGGCGACGTGGCTACGGCCAACCGGGCGGCAGTTCGTCGGCGTGTTCCTCGATCAGCTCCAGCAGCGGTTCGATCTCGTCGAAGCGGGGTCCTCTCGATATCTCGCCGGTCTCTCGGTCCCATTCGACGTATCCCGATTCCGCCAGTTTCGGCAGGTCGTTGTGGAGGAGATGCGTCCGGACTCGCTCCGCCTCACTGTCCCCTCGAACCATCACGTCGGCTTCCGTTTCGATCATTCCGCGCTTCAACAGAAGGAGGATCAGGCGACGCCGTCGGTTCCCCAGACTGTCGAAGATCCGGTCTACGCCCGGGCGGAGCAGGATGTCGTTCGGCGGGCCGGTTGGCACGTTTGACGGTGAGCGCCGGTTGTAGGACATGGGCGAACTAATGTAGGGAAACCATATAATTCTCCGTATGACACCAGTCGGACGTGAGAACCGAAAAACGCAAGACGTGACGGTTACGCTCTGTCATCCGTGTCCGACGTGATCGCGTGTCGATCTACTCCGGGCGGTGGGTGATTAATCACCGATTAAATATCGGTACGTCGTCTGTACCCACGGTATGAGTGGCATCGATCGGCCCTCCGAGCCGATTGTCGACGCTGTCGCAGATGCTCGGGGTGTCGATCCCTCGGAGTTGGAGGTAGTTCTCCACGACTACATCCACGTCGAAGCGCTCGAATCGCTAGCAGCACACGAGAACAGTCGCTGGACGCTGACCTTCGAACTCTCCGAGTACGAGGTCACCGTCACCGACGGCGGAACCGTCTTCGTCGACGAAACGACGAGGTAGCGATCGCTACCGGTAGTCGTGGTCGACCTTGCGGAAGGCGTCCTCGGCGATCGCTATAGCGCGGTCGATCTGGTCGTCGGTGTGGCTGTACGTCGTGAAGAACCGTTCGCTCTGCATCGGATTCCCGAAGAGGACACCCACCGCCGCAGCTTCGAGCCACCAGTCGGCGAACTGATCCCCGTTCGCTGCCCACGTGTCTCGGTAGCGACGGATGGGTTCGTCGGTCATGTACACCTGTCCCATCGAGCCGACGTGCTGAACGTTGACGGGAACGCCGACGTCGTCAGCGACCTCCTGAAGTGCGGTGTACAGTTTCTCCCCCAGCCTGTCGATCCGTTCGTAGACGTCGCGGCTCTCGAGGATCTCGAGCGTCTTCAGCCCTGCTGCGGCGGCGACGGGGTGGCCGCCCGCGAACTGGTTGGCTGCGAGCCGGCACCGTTTCCCCTTTCGCCGTATCGACTCGACCGCTTCGAGACGCGCGAGCCGGCGTTCGAGTTCACGCCGCACATGCGCGTCGACGGCGGCGAAACGAGGAGCGTCCCCGAGGAGCCGTAGTTCCGAACTGCTCTCGGGCGAGCGTCGTGGCGGACTGCCGTCTTGCCCCGTTCAGAGACGTTCTCGAAACGCAGTAGCGTCCGAATACTGATACTGGTCGTTCCGATATCTGGATCATGGTCAGCTCCGAGGATTCGACCGACATCGACTTGGACACCAAGGAGCGTGCGATGGACGAAGCCCCCGTGGGCATAACGATCTCAGATCCGAATCGCGAGGACAACCCACTGGTCTACACCAACGACGCCTTCGAAAAAATAACCGGTTACCGCCGGGAAGAAACGCTCGGGAAGAACTGTCGATTTCTCCAGGGAGAGGCGTCCGATCCGGAGGCGATTTCGACAATGCGGGACGCTATCGGGCAGGCGAAACCAGTCTCTGTCGAGATCGTGAACTACCGGCAGAACGGCGAGCCGTTCTGGAACGAAGTGACGATCGCTCCACTGATGGACGGAGACGGTCAGGTCACGCACTTCGTCGGGTTTCAAGACGATGTGACCACCAGAAAGGAGGCGGAACTGGCGCTGGACCGCGAACGACGAAACCTGGATCAGCTCCTCGGACGGATCCGCGGACTGCTGAGTGACGTCACTCGAGAACTGGTCGAGAGCGAGAGCCACGAGGTGCTCGAACAGGGGATAGTCGACCGAATCGTCGAGAGAGAGCGTTACGTCTTTGCGTGGATCGGCGAACCGGATCGAGGATCGATCGTTCCTCAAACCTGGGCTGGAGATCTCAGTGTCGATGCCGCGGATCTCGGGGTCGACATCGACGAGACCAACCATCCCACCGCGCGTGCCGCAGGGACGGGTGAGGTCGAAGTGAACGAATACAGCGATGGCGATGGAGAACTCTGGGGCGAGGTCAGGGGATTCGACGGTGTCGCAGCCGTCCCGATTTCTTACGGCGATACACTTTACGGTGTGTTGACGGTACTCGCCGATCAACCGGATACGTTCGACGAGCGAGAGGTGGCCGTCTTTGACGCCTTGGGGCGAGCGATCGCAACCTCGTTCAACGCCCTGAAGAGCCGGCGAATCCTCACGGCAGACAACCTCGTGGAACTGGAGTTCGAGGTCCGCGATCCGGAGCTCTTCGTCGTCGATATTTCGGCGCGTTGTGAGTGTCACCTCGAGTTCGAGGGATCCGTGTACCGGCAAGACGGCGGGCTCTCCACGTTCTTCAGCACCGACGCGATGCCAGATGATGTCTTGGACGTGGCCTCCGAGACGACGGGGGTTTTAGACACGTCGATCGTGAGCCGCGGCAGTAAGGAGACGCTCTTCGAGTTCCACGTCGAAGACGACTCGTTCGTCGTCGAATTGGCCGAGCAGGGCGTGTGGATTCGGTCGATTACGGTCGACGACGGGACCGCCCGTATCCGACTGGATCTTCCAGCCGAGACTGAGCCCCGAACCGTCACCGATCGTTTTCGGGAGCGTTTCGCCGAGACAGAACTCGTCGCATACCGCGACCACGAACGGCCACCGATCACCAGAGCGGAGTTCATACAGCAGCTCGAGAGTCGCCTCACGGAGCGACAACTCACTGCGCTCCGGCGAGCCTATTTGAGCGGATATTACGATTCGACCCGCTCGGTCACGGGGGACGAACTGGCCAACTCGATGGGTATCTCGCGCTCGACGTTCCACCAGCATCTCCGGGCCGCCGAGCACAAACTCATCGGCGAATTTCTCGACCACTGACTCTTCGCTGGCGTAATGCACGTGATACGTTTTGAGGATCAGACGTGGTCACGTGTGACTCAGTCGACAACGACGGTAGAACAAGCATCGTTGCAGAGCAACGAATCTGCACGAAAGCGACGCGACGCCGAAATTATTCGGGCAGCAGGACACCGTCGATGACGTGAATCACTCCATTCGAGGCTTCGATGTCCGTCGCCACGATCTCGGCCTGGCCATCGTTCAGTTCGGTTCCATTGACGGTGAGCGTGTCGCCGCTCAACATCTCGATCTGTGGGGCGTTGACGACGGAGTCGGCGTACCGACGTCCGCTCGTCACGTGGTACAGGAGGATGTCCACCAAATTATCGAGCTCTAATAGATCTTCGACCTCGACATCCAGCTCGTCGGCCAAACCTTCGAACGCCTCGTCGGTGGGCGCGAAGACCGTTAGTTGACGCCTCCCACTGAGGGCGTCCACGAGTCCCGCTTCCTGAACCGCCGCCACCAAGATGTCGAAGTCGTCGGCTGCAACGGCGACGTCGACCAGTGTGTCGTCGCCACGTGCTCCTTGCCTCGATCTGGCGCTCGCAGTTCCGATACCGCCAGCAAGCAGGGCACTCGTAGTTCCGATCGTCTTCAGAACCGTTCGTCGACTGGAATCTGTCATGGTAACTTCACCAGTAGTACAGTAGGTCGTTTGCGATCATAGATGGAGTACCTCACTAGTCAGGCATCACTCATCGAGCCCCAGATCAACGATTCGAGGCCGTTCTCGTGTATATTTAACTACGAGAGCCATACGTTGCTTGGTGTCGATCGTCGAACCGGATCCCGATTTCACTGGGCATTCCCGTCCGATCGAGTCGGGTTTTACAAGCGGTATAGGAGAATGCCCCGGGGCTTGACCCCGGGGTTGAATCCGATAGGCAGGTATACAAACCACTAAGTGAACATATCCCTAATCAAGGGGCAGCGATGGAGTACAGTCACCGCTACCCTGCATACCCGACACAACAGGTAGCGGCTGAACTGGAACGACACATCGATATTCATCGCCAAGCGTACAACTACACCCGGTATGAATACGAACACGTGGACGCCGACGACATCGGTTCCGCGTACAAACACCACTACCGACTCCCCGACTGGAAAGACGAGTTCTCTGTCTTCTCGGAAGTCAATTCGAAGGCTCTACAACGAACCGTCACACGGTTCTACCAGAACCTTGAGGGCCTTTCCGAGCAGAAACAGAACGGTTGCAAGGTCGGGAGGCTCAACTGGAAGTCTCCGAAAGAGTTCCAGAGTATGACCTATTCGCAGTCCGGCTTCGATCTCAAAAACACGAGTGGCCGACACGCGACACTCTGGCTCTCCAAAATCGGTGACATCCCCATCCGATACCACCGCGACATCCCGAATGAAGCGGACATCAAAGAAGTCACCGTCAAAAAAGAGACAACCGGTGACTGGTTCGTCTCGTTCGGTCTCGAAACCGACGACGCTGACTTACCCGAGAAACCCGCGCTGGACGAGTTAGATTCAAGCAACAGCGTGGGTATCGACCTTGGCATCCTCAACTACATCCACACCAGCGACGGCAAGACGGTAGATTGGCTCGACCTCGAAGACGAGTACGAGCGACTCCGCCACGAGCAACGCAAACTCTCACGGAAACAGCAAGAATCGAACAACTACGAGAAACAGCGTCGAGAAGTGGCGACAGTCAAGCGTCACATCCGCCGGAAGGTGCTGGACTATCAGCACAAGATCACAACGTGGCTCGTCCGTGAGTACGACGCGGTGTTCGTTGAGGATTTGGACGTGAAGGGAATGTTGAAACAGTCGCACAACGCTCGCAACAAGCAGGACGCGGCGTGGCGGCAGTTCATCACCCTCCTCGAATACAAAGCCGACCTGTACGGCTGTCACGTCGTACAGGTCGAAGCACGAGGCACCACCAAAGAATGTGCGTCGTGCGGTGTGGAGACAGCGAAGCCCATCTGGATACGGGAACATTCCTGCCCGTCGTGCGGATTCGAGACGGACAGGGACGCAAACGCGGCGATGAACGTTCTTCAATGTGGCTTTTCTGAACTAGGGCTGGGATGGCCCGAAGACACGCCTGTGGAGACTGCGCTCCCTACGGACACCGCTGATTTCCAGCGCGTGTCTGCAAAGCGCGTCGTAGAAACAGGAAGCCTCGGGGCTTGACCCCGAGGCGATTCACGCTGGGTTCGCAATAGCTGTCGGTCTCGGAGGAGTATTTCAATCGCTATAGCAACGGCTCGTAAGGGTTTGAACGTAAATTTTCTTATAAGCTCAGTCGCTGATGAACTTGTTGTCGCGCCAGTTCACGCTGTTTTCCGAATCCCGCTCTCGGGGGTCGTCGACGACCTCGATGCTCGCCGACCGTTCCTTCCCGTCGACGATGCGGACGGCCTCCAGCGTGCCGTCGACGGCCGCGATCGCTGTGAGTGTTCCCTTCTCGGCGAACACCGCCAGGTCGCAGAGAACCTTGAACATCGGATACTGCAGCGCCGTGTTCTGGAGGACCGTCTCCCGGTCTCCCTTGAAACAGGCGTACTCGACGAGCTTGGAGTTTATCTCCTGTTCCTGCTCCTGCATCTGGCCGCCTTCGCTGAGGCTCCCCCACTGTGGGCCGTCGCTGTCGTCGCTCGACGCCATTCCGTTCTGTGGGTCCGGCGGTGTCTCGGACCAACCGTCTTCGGTCTCGTAGATCCGGTTCTCGTCGATGCTTGCTTTCAGCTGGGCTGTCGGCGTGTACTTCGAAATGTTGTCCTCGGCTGCAACTGCACTTACGATCAGCGTGTTGTTACGACGCGTGATCTCGATGTCCGCGATCTCGACGGGAAGTTCGTACCCGTCGAAGAACTCGTAGACGTCTTCAAGTTGCAGTTCCAGGGTCGAGTGGAGTCTGTAAACACGACTGATCATAGTATCCCTGTCCCACAGGGGGCTCGATAGCCCCGCTGCCGCGAGTGGTCAGTTGCAAGTACGCGCTCCTGACTTATAGTATCTGCCCTTGCGATTGGTACAGAATGGCACGACTCGGTCAGGAAATCAGCGTCGATTCGAGTTCGCCACGCTGCTCGAGCTCTTCGAGCACGTCGCTGCCGCCGATGAACTCCCCGTCGACGTACGCCTGAGGGATCGTCGTCCAGCCGCTGTGGCGCTCCAGTGCCGCTCGGAACTCCTCTGGCGACGCCAACACGTCGACCGTCTCGATCGTCCCGCAGTGTTTACGGAGCAGGTGAAGCGCCTTCTCGGAATAGCCGCACTGCGGCATCACCGACGTACCCTTCATGAAGAGAACGACTCCGCCGTCCTCGATCGTCTCGTCGACCAGTTCGTCGACCTCTGCTTGTGGCAGTCCGCCCGTGTCGAGCGACATACACGCTCTACTCGCTCGCGGACAAAAGCCGTTGTGCCCGTTCCCCCCGTTTCGTCATCGATAGCGCACACGGGGCGGGGAGTTAAGCCACTCGCACCGATACGTTCGCTCGATGACTGAGGAGTACCACGTGACGGTCGTCGGCGGTGGTCCGGCCGGACTGACGGCGGCGCTGTACACGACGCGTCTCGGACACGATACCGTCCTCGTCGATCGGGGCGGCGGTCGAGCCGCGATGATGCTCGAGACGCACAACGTTATCGGCATCCCCGAATCGGTTTCCGGTAACGAGTTTCTCGCGACGGCGACCGAGCAGCTTCGGGAGTACGGCACGGACGTTCGTCGGGGGTTCGTCACCGAGATCGAACCGCTCGACGACGGCTTCCGGGTGGTCGGAAACGACGTCGAGTTGACGACCGACTACGTCGTGCTCGCGACGGGGTTCTCCGACGAGCGACCGGATCCGCCGCTCCCACGGACGGGGAAGGGACTTCACTACTGTCTCCACTGCGACGCCTACATGTTCGTCGATCAGCCGGTCTACGTGATGGGGACCGGCGACTCGGCGGCGTACGTCGCGATGATCATGCTGAACTTCACGCCGGAGGTCGACCTGCTCACGCGCGGCGCCGAACCGGAGTGGTCCGAGGAGACGGACGAACTGCTTCGAAACCACCCGATCGACGTCGTCCACGAGGAGATCGCTGCCATGGAGAAGGGGGAGGACGGCTGGCTCGAAGCCTTCGAGTTCGAGAACGGGACGAGACGGGAGTATCGCGGCGGCTTCCCGATGTACGGCTCGAACTACAACACCGAACTGGCCGAATCGCTCGGCGTCGAACTCACGGACGACGGCGAGATCGACGTCGACGACCACGGCCGAACGAACGTCGACGGCGTCTTCGCGGTCGGCGACGTGACGCCGGGGCACAACCAGATCCCCGTCGCGATGGGTCAGGGGGCCAAGGCCGGGATCGCGATCCACATGGACGCGCGTCCGTTCCCGCGCTCGCTGGCGGAGATCGAAGCCCAGGGCCCGGTCACGGAGGACGACGTTCCGGGCGTCTCCTCGAAGCTCAGAACCCACGCGCGCTCCCATGGCGACTCCGTAGCGAAATCCACAGCGTCCGACGACGACTGACGGGATCAGGCGTCCGGATAGCTCCACGGTGCCGTCGCTTCGATCGTCGCCGCGATCTCGAGCAGCTCGGCCTCCTCGAACGGACGACCGACGAGCTGCATCCCGATCGGCAGCCCGTCGACCGTCTCGGCGGGGACGTTCACCACCGGGTGGCCGGTGAGGTTGAACGGCCACGCGAGCGTCCAGTCGGTCGGCATCCCGTTCGTCGTCTCGCCGTCGATCTCGGTCGGTAACGGCTCCTCGTGCGTGAGTGGTGGCGTCGCGAGTGTCGGACAGACGAGTGCGTCGTACTCCGTGAGGACCTCCTCGACGGCGTGATAAAGATCCGTCCGCGCGAAATCGGCCTCGCCGTACGTCCCGGTGTCGTGACTCCGGCCCACCTCGACGAGCCGGCCGAGCTGTTCGGGAACCTCGTCTGCGTACTCGTCGAGGATCTCCGTACCGAACTGTTCGTCGAGTTCGGCGACCGACGTCGCGAAGAACGTCGTCACCGCGACGAGATACGACTGGTTGATATCGCTCCTGTCGGGAGTGTCGAGAGTGATCTCCTCGACTGTCGCTCCAGCGGTTTCGAGTTTCGACAGTGTCGACTCGACCGCGCCGCTGACTGCAGGCTCGACCGGGAACAGGTCCAGATCGGGGGAGTACGCCAGCGACAGGTCGTCCGGATTTGGCTCGCCCTCGAGCGCTGCAGCGTACTCGTCGATCTTCGGCGCGCTGAAGGGGTCGATCGGGTCCGGTCCCGCGAGCACGTCGAGCATGAGCGCGAGACTCTCGACGTCGCGGGCCATCGGGCCGAGGACGGCGACCGGGGTGTGTCCGCGGTAGCCGTTGATCCTGTTTCCGCGAGGGACGAGCCCGTGGGTCGGCTTCACCGAGACGACGCCACAGCAGGCGGCCGGATTCCGAAGCGAGCCGCCGACGTCGGAGCCGGTCGCGAGCGAACAGAGGCCGTCGGCGAGTGCGGCCGCACTCCCGCCGGAGGAACCGCCGGCGTTGCGCTCCGGATCGAACGGCGTGCCGGTCGGTCCGATGAGCATGTTGTCCGTTCGGACGCGGTGACCGAGTTCGGGGGTGTTGGTCGTTCCGACGACGATCGCCCCCGCCTCCTCGAGACGGCGGATCGTCACCGACGTCTCCTCGGCGACGTTCTCCGCGAGCGGCTTCATTCCCATCGTCTGCCGGACGCCGGCCTTCGACTCCGACAGATC
>SKTU01000019.1 GCA_007122455.1 Haloarculaceae archaeon
AGTTCGTCCCGTGGTCGGAGACCTCACGGCCGAGGGTGAGCTGGGCACGGGAGCCGTCGGGGAGCGTCGCGTCGACCTGCGGCTGCCGCTTCGAGATCCCCTTCCCGGAGCGCTGTGCCATCTTCACGACGAAGTCGTCCAGTTCGGACTCGCCGTGGAAGATGTTCGAGATGATCTGCTCGTAGTCGGAGTGATAGACGAAGACCGGGGAGTGGTAGCCGTCACAGGAGATGTCCTCGACGTTGATGTCGTGTTTGATCGGATCGATCCGCTCGTAGCCGATGAAATCCCGCTTGAGGTAGTAGAGCAGCTTCTCGATCTGGTATTCGGTGAGCGTCTCGGAATCCTCCTCGATGAGTGCCGGCTCCGGCCGGGCCTCGATACCGCGAAGCTCCGGGGACGGCTCCCGCTCCTCGCTCTCCCTTCGACCGATCAGTTCCATGAAATCAGCCAGCACGCCGTCGTCGTCGCTCTCCTCGAGGAGATCGTACCGGTCGAGCAGGTTGTGCGTCTCGCGTTCGATCACCGCCGCACGCACCTCGTCTGACCCCTCGACGACGATGTCGTCGCTCGCGTATTTGATCGCCGTCTTGAGCTTGCCGGAGAGGAACTCGCGGAGATCGGCCTCGATCGGGGTCAGATGCGGTTCGACCGCGTAATACTTCTTCTCGTTTTCCTTCTCGGAGTGGAAGATGACGACGTAGGCGTACGGCTCGTTGACCCAGTAGCGATCGACCTCCCGGAAGTGACTCTTCTTCTCGAGGGGCACCGTCTTCTCGAGGTCGTACCGGTTCGCGAGCGTCGTCGCCCCCTCCGGCGTCGAGAAGAACGCGTCCTCGTCGAGGTCGGTGTTGATTCGGGTCGTCTGCTCGTTGGCGACGTCGGTTAGCTGCGTCGCGCCGACGCCGGCGCCGCCGAGTCGCGACTCGATCTCTTCGGGATCGAATCCGAGGTAGTCGGCCGGATCGAACGGCTCCTCGGGTGTTTCGCCCTCCTCGTCGTAGTAATACTCCTGCTTGAACGCCTCCCAGTCGTACTCGCCGACTGTGACGCGGGGATCCCCCCCTGTCGCCTCCGCCCCCTGGTTTTCGACCAGGTCGGTACTGGCGGAGCGACTCTCCGCGTCGTCGATAGCCATGTCACGCCCGTCGCCCCATCAGCGAAAAAGGTTTACGGGCATATCGGGCGCTAGAACGTCCGGAGGAACCGCTCGATTCGGTCCATCGCCGTCCGCAGATCGTCCAGTCCCGTCGCGTAGGACGCCCTGAGGTGGCCGTCACCGCCGATGCCGAACGCCTCACCCGGAACCATCGCGACGCCGACCTCTTCGAGGAGCGCTTCGGCGAACTCGCCGGCGTCCGACCCCGGACACTCGGGAAAGAGGTAGAACGCGCCGGTCGCCTCGAAACAGTCGATTCCCATCTCCTCGAACCGCGAGAGAACGAATTTTCGGCGCCGGTCGTACTGGTTTCGCATCTCGACGACGTCGTCGCGGCAGCTCTCGAGTGCCTCGAGCGCCGCGTACTGTGCGGTCGTCGGCGCCGACAGCATCGTGTACTGGTGGATCCGATTCATCGCGGCGATCGGTTCGGCCGGCCCGACGGCGTAGCCGAGTCGCATTCCGGTCATCGCGTACGCCTTCGAGAAACCGTTGATGACGATCGTTCGCTCCCGCATGCCGTCGAGCGAGGCGATCGACGTGTGCTCGCCCTCGTAAGTGAGATCCGCGTAGATCTCGTCGGCGATCACGCCGACGTCGTGTTCTCGGCAGAACGCCGCGACGGCAGCGAGCTCGGTCCGATCCATCGTCGCTCCCGTCGGGTTGTTCGGGAAGCAGTAGACGAGCAGATCGGCCGCCGAGGCGCCGGCGTCCCGAAGCACCTCCGGCGTGAGCTTGAACCCGTCCTCCGACCGAGTCGGAACGTCGAGTACCTCCCCACCGGCGAAGGCGACTCCGGGGGTGTAGGAGACGTAGCAGGGCTGGACGACTGCGACGGTGTCGCCGGGATCGACGAGTGCGCGGAAGGCGAGGTCAATCGCCTCGCTCGCGCCGGCGGTGACGAGAATTTCCTCGTCGGGATCGTAGTCGAGATCCCAGCGGCGGATATCCGTCGCGATGGCGCTCCGCAGCGGACCCATCCCGCGGTTCGCGGTGTAGGAGGTCCACCCGCGCTCGAGGGACGTGATCGCGGCCTCCCTGGCGGCCCACGGTGCCGAGAAGTCCGGTTCGCCGACGCCGAGTGAGACGACGTCGTCCATCTCCTCGGCGAGTTCGAAGAACCGCCGGATCCCCGACGGCGGAACGGCGCGGACGTGTCGAGCGGGCTCCAGCGTCATGGAGTCACCGACAGCCGGTCGTCGCCGTCGCCGTCGTCGAAGCGGTGGCCACCCTCCTTGTACGTCTCCATCACGTAGTGGGTGATCGTCTGGGTGATCTCCGGTATCGGGGCGACCTTGTCGCTGACGAATCGAGAGACCTCGCGCATCGTCTCGGCTTCGACCTGCAGGGAGAAGTCGTAATCCCCCGAAACGAGCCGCAGCTCAGACACCTCGGGGAAGCCGGCGAGTCGATCGGCGATCTCCCGGTAGCTCGTCTCCCGGTCGAGGGTGACGTTGAGCTCGACGTGGGCCGTCACGTGCTCGCGGTCGGCCGACTCCCAGTCGACGATCGCGCGGTATCCTCGAATTACCCCTTCGGCCTCCAGTTCGGCGATCGCGTCCTCGACGTCGTCTGCGGACAGCCCGGTCATCCGTGCGAGGTCGGCGGTCGAGTAGCGGGCGTTCTCACGGAGGAGTTCGAGGAGTTCGTCGCGCTCGTCCATACCCGATAGGGTCAACCAGCGCTGAAAAGCGTTGCGCGGGCGGCGATAGCTGACAGTTCCTTGGATATTCGCTGCAATCACCCCACCCCCTATTATAATGATCCTTGATGTAGTTCGACATATAAGGTCACCCATTGTTATATTAACTCTCGATACTCTTATTATCTACAGGATTGTTCAGGAACATATGAGCCAGCACGCGCTGCGAACCGCGATAACCCTGTATCAGGGCGGTACACTGGACCTGGAGACGGCAGCTCGGCAGGCGGGCGTCTCCACCGACCGGCTCGAGCGAGCCGTCGACCGCCACGGCGGCGTAGCCACGTCGCGCTCGGCGCCGACTGATCGCCGCGTCGCGCTCGGCGCCGACTGATCGCCACGAACGCGATCGGTGCTCTCTCAGCTGATTTCTCCGACAGGTAACCGACTCAGCGCTCTCACGACCGGGATCGGATTTACCATCCATGCGAACGTAGGTCACGATATGGCCGCACTCGAATCAGATCCCGACAGTCTCCGGCGGGGTGACGTCGCACCGGAGTTCGAACTGCCCGCCACCGACGGCGAGACGTACAGCCTCGCGTCGTTCGCCGACCACGAGGCGCTACTCGTGGTGTTCACCTGCAATCACTGTCCGTACGCGAAGGCAAAGTTCGACGCGATGAACGCCATCGCGGCGGAGTACGACGACGTAGCCGTCGTCGCCATCAACCCCAACGACGCCGAGGAGTACCCCGAGGACTCCTTCGATCGGATGGTCGATTACGTCGAACGCGGCGAGATCGACGTCGACGCCTACCTCCGGGACGAGGCGCAGACCGTCGCCGACGCTTACGGTGCGGTCTGTACACCGGATCCGTTCCTCTTCGAGAACGACGACGGGACGTTCCGGCTCGCGTACCACGGCCGCTTCGACGACGCGCTCGATCCCGACGCCGAACCGTCGGGCGACCCCGGATTCGAACTCAGGGACGCGATCGACGCGGTGCTGGCGGGAGAGACGCCGACCGACGATTTCCGCCCCTCCCGCGGCTGCTCGATCAAATGGCGCGAGTGAGACACCGTCCACACGAGGGACCGTCGCCACTACGCCGTCGTCAGTTCGTGGTTCCACGGTCCCGACAGTGACGCGCCGACGCGGCTATCTCGCCGTCGTACTCGCGATCGTCGCGAGCGTGAGCGCCGTCGCGCTCCAGGGGACGACGCCGATCCCCGGCAGCGTCGGCGACGTCTCGGTGAACGCCCTCGCGGTGCAGGCGCTTCTCGTCGCCGCCGTCGTGCTGTTCGTCTACGGCACCTACGTGCTCGTCACCCGATTTCTCGTCAGTCGAACGCCCGACAAGCGACGGAAACACGACATCCGAAACGTCGTCCGGCTCGGCTTCGTCCTCGCAGGGGTGGTCGGCGTCTTCGCCGTCCTCACCCAGCAGTGGCTCGGGCTGTTCTTCTCGCTCGGCGTCGTCGGATTCGCCGTCACGTTCGCGCTCCAGCAGCCGCTCTTCTCGCTCATCGGCTGGTTCTACATCGTCGTCAAACGACCGTACGGCGTCGGTGATCGAGTCGCCATCGAAGGGTCGAAGGGTGACGTCGTCGAGATCGACCTCTTCGTCACGACGCTGTGGGAGATCGACGGTGAACTCGTCACCTCGAACCAGCCGTCCGGGCGCGTGATCACGCTCCCGAACAGCGTCGTGCTCTCCTCACACGTCTACAACTACTCCTATCGGGAGTTTCCGCACGTCTGGAACGAGCTGTCGATCCAGCTGGCCTACGAGACGGACCTGCCGTTCGCCAGGCAGCTACTGATCGAGGAGGCCGACGACTACCTCGGCGCGGAGATGCGACAAGCGATCGAGCGCTACCGCGAGCGGCTCGCGGAAACCCCTGTCGAACTCGAGGTCTACGACCGCCCGAGCGTCAACGTCTCCCAGCGGGAGTCGTGGGTCGAACTCAGGCTCCGGTATCTCGTCCACCCTCGACGGGGCCAGCACGTTCGCAACGAACTGTACGATCGAATCCTCGCACGGCTGAACGAGCACCCGGATCGAGTGGGGTTCCCGGTCAGCCGAAACCGGTGAGTTCAGGGTGTGGTTTTTGTTCACGGAGCGTGACGTCCGGCCATGCGTAACACGAAGATCGTCTGCACGCTGGGTCCAGCCTCGGACGACCGGGCGACGATCCGCTCGCTCGCCGAGGCCGGGATGTCGGTCGCGAGGCTAAACGCCAGCCACGGACCGACGGAGGTACGCGCCGAGATCGCCGATCGAGTTCGGGCGGTCGACGAGGCGACGGATGCACCGCTGGCGACGATGGTCGACCTTCGCGGGCCGGAGGTCCGAACCGCGGAGCTCGAGGAGCCGATCGAGCTGGTCGACGGCTCCGAGATCCGGTTCGAGAGGGGATCCACCGCGACGGCCGACCGGATCGGACTGACACACTCTATCGAGGCGGTCCGACCGGGTGACGCCGTCCTGCTCGACGACGGGCGGATCGAAACGACCGTCGATCGGGTCGAGGACGGGTCGGTCGTCGCGACGGTCGACTCCGGCGGCCCGCTCGATTCCCGAAAGAGCGTGACGACCCGCGGCGTCGACCTCGAGTTGGAGCTGATCGGCGAGCAGGATCGGCGAGAGATCCGAATGGCCGTCGAAAAGGACGCCGATTTCGTCGCCGCGTCGTTCGTCCGGGACGCCGACGACGTCTACGAGGTCGCCGAGACGATCGAAAACCACGGCGGGACCGAACCGAACGTGATCGCGAAGATCGAACGAGCGGCCGCCGTCGAGAACATCGAGGGGATCATCGACGCCGCGGACGGCGTGATGGTCGCTCGCGGCGATCTCGGCGTCGAGTGTCCCCTCGAAGACGTTCCGATCATTCAAAAGCGAATCATTCGGACGTGTATGCTCGCCGGCGTCCCGGTGATCACCGCGACCGAGATGCTCGACTCGATGATCCACGCTCGACGGCCCACGAGGGCGGAAGCGTCCGACGTCGCCAACGCGATCCTCGACGGAACCGACGCAGTCATGCTCTCGGCGGAGACCGCCGTCGGGGAGTATCCGGTGCGAACCACGGAGACGATGGCACGGATCGCACGCCGCATCCAGGAAAGCGAGGAGTACGCCGACGCGCGCGAGCAGCGCGTCCCCGGAACCGGCAGCGATGTCCGGACTGACGCACTGGCGCGGTCGGCACGGTTCCTCGCGAGAGACGTCGGTGCGACCGCCGTCGTCGCCGTCTCCGAGTCCGGATACACCGCCAGAAAGGCCGCGAAGTTCCGTCCGAGCGTCCCGATCGTCGCACCGACCCCGGACGAGACGGTCCGCCGACAGCTGGCAGTCACGTGGGGCGTCACCGCTCACAGCGCCGACTACGGCACGGACCTCGACGGCGTCCTGAAGACGGCCGTCGAGACGGCGGTCGACGTCGGTGCGGCCGAAAGCGGCGACACCGTCGTCGTGCTCTCGGGAATGTTGACCGAACTCCACGATACGGACGCGACGAACACGCTGAAGGTACACGTCGTCGCCGAGACGCTCGCGTCCGGGCAGGCCGTCGTCGCGGG
The DNA here is from genome assembly GCA_007122455.1 of Haloarculaceae archaeon. Classification (GTDB taxonomy): domain Archaea; phylum Halobacteriota; class Halobacteria; order Halobacteriales; family Haloarculaceae; genus Natronomonas. The sequence goes on from SKTU01000019.1 coordinate 6,391, forward strand.
GCGAGTCGCGGCGCCGATCCGGCGAGTGACCGACGGCGACCTCTCGACGCTCCCCGACGGATCGATCGTCGTGCTCCCCGACTCCTTCGACGATCAGTTCGAGGGCGACCTCTCCTCGATCGTCGGCATCGCCGCGGAGGCGCGAGGAATGACCGGCTACCCGGCGATCGTCGCACGCGAGCTCGGCGTCCCGATGGTCGCCGGCGTGACGATTCCCGAGTCGGTCGCGGATGGAGCGGTCGTCACGCTCGACGGCGAACGAGGCGTCGTCTACGACGGGGACGTGACGCGCGACGCGGACCGTTCCTACTCGAGATAGCTGCGCACGTTTCAGCGAAGGCACCTACACGCTTTTCAGGGCACGCGACGAGCGATCGGTATGACCGTCCCCGACGAACTGGAGGCGTACGCCGCGTCGATCGGCCCAGACCCCGATTCGGTGCTCGAGGAGATGGACACCCACGCCGAAGCGATCGGATTCCCGACCGTCGGGCCGGCCGTCGGCGGTTGGCTCTACATGCTCACCAAACTCGTCGACGCCGAGCGGATCTTCGAGTTCGGCTCCGGCTTCGGCTACTCGGCGTACTGGTTCGCCCGCGCCCTCCCCGAGCACGGCGAGATCGTGCTCACCGAAGTCGACGCCGACGAGCTCGAGGAGGCCGAGACGTATCTCGATCGTGGCGGCTTCGCCGACCTGGCGACGTTCGAACTCGGCGACGCCATCGAGACGATCGAACGATACGACGATCCGTTCGACGTGGCGCTGATCGACAACGAGAAGGAACGCTACGTCGAGGCGTTCCGGTCGGTTCGCGAACAGATCCCATCGGGAGGGATCGTCGTGGCGGACAACATCACCGCCGGCCCGTTCGACTTCGAGACCGTCCGAGCGGCCGTCGCCGGCGAACCGGTCGAGAACGCGTCCGCGCGCGGAATCGCCGACTACCTCGCTCACGTCGAAGAAGATCCGGCGTTCGAGACGTCGCTGCTCCCGCTGGGTGAGGGCGTCGCGATCAGTCGACGCCGATAGATCGGTGTCAACTGGTGGCAAGAATCAAGTCGAGGCCAAACAAACCGCCGGCTATGCCTGGAGGAACCGACCAGACCCTTCGACCGTTCCTGTGGCGCGCGGCAAATCTCTACCCGGATACGGAGATCGTCTCGCGAACCCACGAGGGGATCGAGCGGTACACCTACGCGGAGTACGACGACCGAACCGCCCAACTCGCCAATGCCCTGACGGAGTACGGGATCGAGGAGGGCGACCGGATCGGCACGTTCTGCTGGAACCATCATCGGCACTTCGAGACGTACTTCGCGGTGCCGACGATCGGTGCACAGCTGCACACGATCAATCCCCTGCTCCCCGACGAACACATCCAGTACATCGTCGACAACGCCGACGACGAGCTGATCTTCGTCGACGAGTCGATGGCACCGAAGCTGGCCAGTGCGGCGGCCGACGCCCCCGAGTTCGACGGCGTCGACTTCGTCGTGATGTCCTCGACGGGGACGGACGCGCTGGACGCGACGCCGTACGAGGAGTTCATCAGCGACGACACCGACTACGAGTGGCCGATCCTCGACGAAAACCAGCCGGCAGGGATGTGTTACACCTCCGGAACGACCGGTAACCCGAAAGGAGTCGAGTACACCCACAAGATGCTGTGGAGCCACACGATGGCGACGCTGACGCCCCACGGCATCCCGATGGCCGACGACGACGTCGTCATGCCCGTGGTACCGATGTTCCACGTCAACGCGTGGGGGATGCCGTTCACTGCGACCGCCGGCGGCTCGAAGCACGTCTACCCCGGCCCGTCGCCGGACCCGGAGGACATCGTCTCGCTCATCGAAAACGAGGGCGTCACCATCTCCGCTGGCGTCCCAACCGTCTGGCTCGGGCTGATGGAGTACGAAAAGCACAACGACGTCGATCTCTCCTCGCTCGATTCGGTCATCGTCGGCGGCTCTGCAGCGCCCGAATCGATGATCCGGTGGTTCGACGACCGCGACGTCGAACTGCTACACGCGTGGGGGATGACGGAGATGTCACCGATCGGCTCCGTCGCACACGTCAAGCACGAACTGGCCGACGCGGATTACGAAACGAAGCTGCAGAAGCGCAAGAAGCAGGGCATCACCGTCCCGGGACTGGAGTTCAGGGTCGTCGACGACGACGGCAACGAGGTCCCGTGGAACGGCGAGGATTTCGGCGAGTTGCTGGTTCGCGGTCCGTGGGTGACGACGGAGTATTTCCAGCGCCCGGAGGCGAACCGTTCGGACTTCGACGGCGAGTGGCTGAAGACGGGTGACGTCGTCACCGTCGACGAGGAGGGCTACCTCCACATCGTCGACCGCGCGAAGGACGTCATCAAATCCGGCGGCGAGTGGATCTCCTCGGTCGAGTTGGAGAACGCGATCATGGCCCACGACGACGTTGGCGAAGCCGCTGTCGTCGGCATTCCTCACGAGAAGTGGCAGGAACGACCGGCCGCGTTCGTCGTCCCGACCGACGACGCCGACACCGACGGGCTCGCCGACGGCATCATGGCGATGCTTCGTGAGGAGTACCCGAAGTGGTGGTTACCGGACACCATCGAATTCATCGACGCCATCCCGAAAACGGCGACCGGGAAGTTCTCGAAGAAGGATCTGCGGGATCAATACTCCGACGAATCGCTCGTCGAGGGGCGCGTGCCCGACGACGCCGCACCTGACGCGGACGACTGAACAGTTACCGCCGAGACGGTCAGTAAAGGCCGCCGTCGTCATCGGAATCGTCGTCCGCGCCGTCGCTACCCGCGTCGTCGCCGTCCTCGTCGACGGTTTCGACGACGCTCGACATGAGCGTTCGGACGTTCTCCGCCTCTTCGTCGAACTGTTCGGGATAGACGCCGATCGTCACGAGGAGATCCTCGCCGGCCTCGACGCTTTCGGTCACGTGAATGTAGACGTCGACGTCGCTACCGTCGAACTGAGCGTCGGCCGAGAACAGCGACTCGGTCGTCTTCTGACCGAGGATCTCGATCGTGTCGTCGGCCTCGTGGTCGATATTTTCGATCTCGTCGTAGTCGTCCTCGAGTAAGTCGACGAGTTCCCGCGTGGACATGTCGCCGACCGGGTTGAACTCCTGACCGAGGATCGACACCTGCGGCGTCGTCAACACGGTGAAGACGGCGGCCTCCTGCTCACCGAGCGGTCCCAGATCAACGCTCTTGTCGTGTTCGGTCAGGTAGTTCAGGACCGTGACCTCCTCGGAGTAGCCGGCCGCACCGACCGGTTCGCTGACCGTTATCGGCTCGACGTTCGTCTGTCGGTAGCCGGTCTCCGACCGGGTGTCGGCGTCGACGCCCGCGGGCGACGCTTCGTGTTCGGCCATCCCAACGGTTCCGAGACAGCCTGCGAAGCCGGCCGCGACAGTTGCCCCCAATCCGGCGATGAGTTGCCGTCGTTGCATCGCCCGCCGCTTCGAGGGCTGTTGGTATGTGTCTGTTGGCCGGCACCGACGGGCGAGTGCTCTTGGCAGCACGGCTCGTAGAGGCGGTATGGAACTGCTCGACGAAACGATCGTTCCCGAGAGCGCTCGCGGGCTGAAGGCGGAGGCGCGAGCGTTCGCCGACGAGTGGATCGCCCCGAACGCGGCCGAATACTACGAATCCGGGGAGTATCCGTGGGAGATTCTCGAGGCGGGAATGGACGCCGGACTCGTCGCACAGGACGTGAGCGAAGCGTACGGCGGCCGCGGGCTCTCGTTGAGCCAGCTGCTCGCGATCACCGAGGAGTTTTACCGCGCCGACGCCGGGATCGCCTTGACCCTACAGCTCGCGAGCTTCGGCGCAGAGATCCTCCAGGAACACGGCACCGACGAGCAGCGGGAGACGTACCTCCGACCGGTCGCCGAGAACGAACAGATAACCGGGCTCGCCGTCTCCGAGCCGGACGGCGGTTCCGATCTCGCGGGGATGGAAGCGACCGCCGAGCGGGACGGCGACGATTACGTCATCGACGGCGAGAAGTTCTGGATCGGGAACGGCGTCGAGGCCGACTGGGTGACGCTGTACGCCAAGACCGGCGACGATCCGAACAACCGCTACGGCAACTACTCGCTGTTCGTCGTTCCGACCGACACCGACGGTTACGAGGCCGAACACATCCCCGAGAAGATGGGCTTTCGGGCCTCGAAACAGGCACGTATCGCGCTCGAAGGGGCGCGGATCCCCGCGTCGAATCGGATCGGGCCGGAGGGGGCCGGTTTCTACATGCTCGCGGAGTTTTTCAACTACGGTCGCGTGATCGTCGGCGGCCACGGTCTGGGATTGGCCGCGGCAGCGATCGAGGAGGCCCACGAGTTCGTTCACGACCGGGAGGCGTTTGGTCGGACAGTAAACGAGTTCCAGGCCGTCCAGCACGATCTCGCGGACATGCGGACGGAGTTCGAGGCGGCCAGAGCCCTCAACTGGCGTGCCGCCGACCGTGTCGAGAACAACGACGACGCCGGTTTCTGGGCAGCGATGGCGAAGGTGAAATCTACCGAGACGGCCACGTTCTGCGCGGAGCGAGCGATGCAGCTCCACGGCGGACAGTCGGTACTCGCCGAAAACCGCATCTCCCGGATCTACCGGGACGTGCGGATTCCGGTCATCTACGAGGGGGCGAACGACATCCAGCGCAATCTCATCTACGGCCAGACCCCCAAGTGAGAGTCGCGTTCGCTCACCGACGGGACGACAGCACGACCCGTCAGGCCGATTCGACGAGCCCGTAGCTGCTCTCGAGGTGGTCGATGATCCAGTCGACCGTGTCGGGGTCGTACGTCCAGAAGCCGTAGAACGACCGCGCTTCGCGCTCCTCGGCGAGGAGCGCACACTTGTTGATGTCGATGCCGGCACCGTCGTAGACGACGAACCACGAGCGTTCGATCTCGGCGGCGCGTTCGACGTGGATCGTCAGGTCGGTGCCGTGGTCGGGGACCTCCGTGTCCGGGGAGGCGTAGGCGTGGACGTCGAGGTTGCCCTTCTCGGCGAGTCGTTCGTAGATGTCGAGTTGCTCGGCGAGGATCGACAGCCGCTGAAAGCCCGAGTGGAGCGTTCCGGATCCGATTCGCCACGCTCGGTCCTCGATCTCCCTCGACGCCGCGACCATCTGTCCGATGTCGTAGGACGTAAACATCGTCTCGTCGAGGTGGTCGAGGATCGGGCTGTACGTCTCCACGTCGAAGTCCGGATTCGTCTCCGCGGCCGTATTGACGATGGTGTCGACGCCGGCAGCGGTGACGAACTCGTCGTCCTCGGCGAGGACCACGAACTCGCCGGGTTTTCCGCTCGGAGTCCGTTCGGCACGAATCGAGAGGTTTCGATCGTGGAACTGATCGCGAAGGGCGTCGACGGCGGCGGCGTCCGCGTTAAAGACGGTGAGCGTCTTCTCGTGGTCCTCCACCCCCGAAATGAGCTCGGATAGGGACATTCGCGTGCGTTACGTAACGGCAGCATTCCTATTAAGCCTGTATCCGACGGTGACGCCCCGACCGTGACGAAGCTTTCATCAGCCGAGCTACCCCAACGGTCGGTATGAAACGTACAGCTGCAGGGGTTGAGGTGGCCGACGTCCTCGATCAGCTCTCGAGCACCGAACTGTTCATCGGCGGAACGTGGCGACCGGCGACCGACGGGACGAGCTTCGAGACGGTGGACCCAGCGACCGGCGAACCGCTCACCGACGTCGCCGAAGCGGGTGAAGCCGACGTCGACGACGCCGTCGCCGCAGCGCGCGCCGCGTTCCCCGCGTGGCGAGACACGGACCCGGACGAGCGAGGACGGATCGTCCACCGGATCGGGGCGCTCGTCCGGGAGCACGCCGACGCGCTGGCGGCCCTCGAGAGCCTCGATCAGGGGAAGCCGATATCGCAGGCAAAAAGCGATATGGAGGGCGCGGCCCGCTACTTCGAATACTACGCTGGTGCCGCGGACAAGACCGAGGGGCGTACCGTTCCCGTCGGCGCCGGACAGGTCGACTACACCGTTCGTGAGCCGTACGGCGTCAGCGCGCAGGTGACGCCGTGGAACTTCCCGGGGAACCTCTTCGCCCGCGGTATCGCCCCTGCGCTGGTTGCGGGCAACGCAGTCGTCCTCAAGCCGGCCGAACAGACGCCGCTCTCGAGTCTCCGGCTCGCGGAGCTGTGCGAGGCGGCCGGCGTTCCGGACGGCGTCGTCAACGTCGTTCCGGGGTTCGGCGATCCGGCCGGTCGCGCGCTCACCGAACACGAGGGCATCGATCAGATCACGTTCACCGGGAGCGTCCCGACCGGACAGGCGATCATGCGGGCGGCGGCCGACACCGTCACGCCCGTGACGCTGGAGCTGGGCGGGAAGAACCCGGCGATCGTCTTTCCCGACGCGGATCTGGACGCCGCAGCCGAGTGGATCGCCACCGCGATCTTCACGAACGCCGGGCAGATCTGCTCGGCTGCCGACCGGGCGGTCGTCCACGAGTCGGTGCACGACGAACTGCTCGAGCGCGTCGTCGAGATCGCCGAGAGCCACGAACTCGGCGCCGGTCACGAGGATCCAGACGTGGGGCCGGTCGTCTCCGAGGAGCAACTCGAGAAGATCACCAGATACATCGAACTGGGAACCGAGGAGGGTGCCACGCTGGCGACCGGCGGCGGCACGCCCGACGGCGACGGCTACTTCGTCGAACCGACGGTGTTTACCGACGTCGACCACGAGATGCGGATCGCACAGGAGGAGATCTTCGGACCGGTACTGACCGTCCTCTCCTTCGAGGACGAAGCGGAGGCCCTCGAGATCGCCAACGGAACCGATTACGGCCTCGTTGCGGGCGTGTTCACGAGAGACGTCACGCGCGCTCACACGTTCGCCCGGCGGCTCGAGGCCGGCAACGTCTACGTCAACAAGTGGTTCGGCGACACGAACCAGACGCCGTTCGGCGGCTACAAGTACAGCGGTATCGGCCGCGAGAAGGGATTCGAGGCGCTGGACTCGTATCTCCAGACGAAGAACGTCGCGATCGATCTCGGTGGCGAGGGCGACCTCCCCGGGGCCTGATCCCGGAACGTTCATTCCGGGCCGGTCGGAACGGCGACCATGAGCCTCCAGGAGAAGGTCGCAGCGATCACCGGCTCCGGTTCCGGAATGGGACGACAGACCGCACGACTGTTCGCCGAACGCGGCGCCGACGTTCTCGTCGTCGACATCGACGAGGCCGCGGCGGCCGAAACAGTCGAGTTGATCGAAGCGGACGGCACTCCCGGCTCGGCCGCCGCGGCGACGGCCGACGTCTCCGACCCCGGCGACGTCGAAGCGTTCGTCGAACGCGCGGTCGCGGAGTTCGGGTCCCTCGACGTTCTGCACAACAACGCCGGCATCGCACAGGAGTCGACGCCGGTCACCGACGTCGAGATCGAAACGTGGGATCGGATCCAGTCGATCAACCTCAAGAGCGCGTTTCTCGGAGCGAAGTACGCCGTCCCGCATCTCCGAGAAAGTGACGGGGGCGTCATCCTCAACACCGCCTCGACGGCCGCGATTCGCCCGCGCGACGGACTCTCGGCGTACGTCGCCTCGAAGGGCGGTATGGTCGCGCTGACGAAGGGGCTGGCCTACGAACTCGCGGGCGACGGCATTCGCGTCAACGCGATCTGTCCGGTCGCGACGGACACCGACATGCTTCCCGAGTTCGCCGCCGGCGATCTCACCATGGACACCTTCGAGGAGTCGATCCCGCTCGGCCGTCTCGCCACGCCGGACGACATCGCGAAGGCGGCGGCGTTCCTCGCGAGCGACGACGCGGCGATGATCACCGGCTCGGCGCTGGAGGTCGACGGCGGCCGCGACATCTGAGGAGGCCCACCGTCCCGCTCCGGACGACCGAACGGGAGAAACGTCGGCTCTCAGCAGTTGGGACGCCCAAAAATACTTATTGAACTGTGAAACGTGCGTGCAGACGATGTACGAGAAGATCCTTCTACCGACCGACGGGAGCGAAGCCTCCGAAGCCGCGATCGGGACCGCGATCGATCTGGCCGAAAAGTACGGCGCGACTGTGTACGGGCTCTACGTCGTCGATCAATCGGTGTACGCGGGCATCGGGAGCGACATCGACCGGGAAACGATACGAAAGGACCAACAGGAGACCGGCAGGCGAGCGCTCGAGACGATCCGATCGGCCGCGGAAGAGGCCGATGTCGAGGTCGTCACCGACGACGTCTCCGGGATCCCCTACGAGCGAATCGTCGAGTACGTCGAGGACAACGAGATCGACCTGATCGTCATGAGTACGCACGGACGGACCGGCGTCGGCCGGCTACTGCTCGGGAGCACGACGGAGAAGGTGCTCCGATCGAGTCCGGTCCCAATACAGGTGCTGCCGGCCGGTCAGTGAGCTAGTCACTCCTCGGCCGTCGCCCGGTAGAACTCCTCGAGAACGCGTATCTCCTCGACCCTGGCGGTCCGTCGAGTGAGATCGCTGATCGCGAGGCTCGCTTCGAGGCTTCCGTTGTCGATTATCCAGTACGGCGTGTAGACGAGTTCCAGTTCGTCCAACGAGTACTCCGGAATCTCGATCGCCCGGTACTCGCGGGAGACGTAGCCGAAGAGCCACTCGCGCCAGGCTCCTTCGGCGTCCTCTTCGGAGACCTCCGGCGGAATGATCCGTTCGGGATCGGCGACGACGATCTGTCGGTCCGGGATGTCGACGTCGACGTGGCCGACGCTCTCGGTGACGGCGTCGATCCCGGCCAGAATCCGCATCTCCGAGCGGCCCCGAATCGCCCGACGGATGGTGAGGGAGGTGTACGCCAGGTAGTCCGGGTAGTAGACGACGTAGACGTCGTCGGCTCGCGTCGGCGATTCGAAACCGAGACGCTCCGCCAGCCACTGGCGGGTATACCGGCGCAGACTCAAGTTCCGCGTTCGCTCGACCGCCGACTCGCGATCGAGGGTCGGTTCGAAGCTCGTGATCTCCATATTCCGAATTGCGAACGAAACGGCCACTCCGTTCGTCAGTCGTCAGTATCGGGGGCGTCGTCGAGTAAACGGCTTTCGGTACCGAACACTTCCTCGAGGTGCTCGTCCGGGAGTGGTTCCGTGACGAGGCTGAAACCCAGCGTCGCGACGACGCTCACGACGAACCCGATGCCGGTCGCGGCGAACGGATTGACGTTGTAGGGCCAGATTCCCTCGATCAGTCCGGCCTGGGGAGCCAGATGCAGATAGAAGTACACCGCGAAGGCGACGGCCATCGCCCCGAGGGCAGCCGTCTTCGAGGTCTTCTTCCAGAAGGTCCCGACCATGTACGGCCCACCGTAGGCGGAGATGATCCCACCGATACCGGTCCACAGCAGGATCACCAGATACTGCGGCGGCGTCATCACGGCGATCACGGCGACGACGACGATGACGACCGTCGAAGCGCGAGAGATGAGCAGCGCACGCTGGTGAACCTCGTCGCTATCCGGATCGCCGCCCTTGTACGGAACGTAGGACTTCCGGTAGAGGTCGTTGGCGAACACCTGCGAGAGCGCGATGATGAGGCCGTCTGCCGTCGAGATGATCGCACTCAGGATCGCGATACCGAGGAACGCTGCCACGATCGGCGGCAGGTTCTGGACGAACAGCGTCGGGATGATCGCGTCGGGATCGGTTATCTCGATTCCCTGAGCCGCCCCGAGGACGCCACCGAGGAACATCAGCGGCAGCGCCATCCCGACGATGCCTGCTGCGAGCATGAACCGCCGCATGTAGCGGTTACTCTTGATCGCGAAGAACTTGTTACCGAGATGCGGCTGTGCGGTGAACCCGATGTGGGCGACGAAGAGCAGTGCGATCGTCCACCACGCGGCGAAGATCGGGTTCTCCGGGTTGGTGTGGCTGTCCCACTGCATACCGCTATCGAGCGCAGCGTTGACGGCACCCATACCGCCGTCCATCCCCCAACCGGTGAAGAACATGATCACGATCAGAATCGTGATCGCGATCATGATCGCGCCCTGGATCGCGTCAGTCAGGATGTCGGCGTGAGAGCCGCCGGCGGAGAGATAAACGAGCAGTAGCAAACCCGCGGCCCAGATACCGATCGAGTAATCGACGTTCAGGATGACGTCGAACATCCATCCCGCGGCGACGATCTGTGCCATCGCATAGAAGATCAAGAACAACGCGATGAACGCCGAGATGACGCGGATCGCCGGGCTCTGGAACCGGTCACCGAGGTAGTCCGGAACCGACTGCGAGCCGAACCGGTCGCCGACCTTCTTCGTGATCCTCGCGACGAGCAACATCCCGCCGAAGATACCGATCGGGTAGATGAGAGCGTAGTATCCTGCCTTGAATCCGACGTCGTAGGCCATGCCGGGGATGCTCATGAACGTCGCTCCGCTCGCGACCGTCGCCGCGTACGCGAGCGCCAGCGCGAGAAAACCGAACCCCCCGCGGGCAGTTGCGTACTCGTCCTGGGAACTGGTGGCAGCGCGACCACCCTCGACGCGGCGATAGCCCAGATATCCGAGCCCGAGGATGAGAATGACGTACGCGACGAGGAAGATCCACCCCCACGTGACGACTGCACCGCGGGCGATCTCCGCTTCAGTCATGCGCTCTCACCCTGCTCGCGCTCGCGCTGTTCGAGCCAGTCTTCGATCTTCGTCACCCACAGGATAACGAATACCAGATACAGCGCCGTCGTTATTGCCAACACCTGTAGTACATTCATGAGTGGTATACTCACACATAGTATAGGGTATACTTAGTAATTACCAACAAAGAGAACGTGGAAAGATCAAACGGATCAGGCACGGACTGTTACCCTGATTCGTACGGATAGAATGGACACGTCCATGGCCCGCTTCGAGGAAAAATACCCACACCATCGGTACACTGCTCTATGCACGACAGCACAGTCAGAGATGCAGTATGGGTGGAACCACTACTCGACGGAGACTGGGGACGGAGCCACGAACGCCCCGTTCTCGAACTCGATGGGCTCGGCCTCGGCGACGACTCGTAGATCGCTTCGCGCCCGCGCCTCCTCGAGGAGTGCCTCCGAGGCGTAGAGTCGTTCGAGATGCATCGTATCGGTTGCTCGGAGGACGCGGACCTGCTCGGGAGATCGGACACCGACTGTCGAGAGCGCGGCTACCAGCCCGGCGCGGTCCGTCTCGACGGCGGGAGGGATTCGAGCGTTCCGGACGCTGCCGGCAGTGATCGTGTTTATTACGGTCTTTTCGACGTCGATCGCTTCGAGGAGATCCCGATGGATGAAGTCGGCCTGGCCGACACCGGTTGCGTTGCCGTGGGAGGCCGGCGTGAGCGACCGCGAGTAGATCCGGCGGATGAACGGTGATTCGGGGGCAGGCTCGTTGAACGAAAGGATCCGACCGGTAACGTTCGTGTCCATTCCGGCCCCACTTACGTCCTTTCCCTGCCGGTCGAAGACGACGACGTCGAGGTCGTCGAACGGTAACGTCGGCATCCACTCGTAGGCGATTTCGAGCAGCTCCGCTTCCCGTTCGAGAAAGTTCGAGGCGGGGACTCCTTCGAGGATCGCCGTATCGTCGCGTTGATCCTCGACGGTAGCGACGCCGCCTGCGACCGGGAGCCGCTCGACGAGCAGCGACGTAAGTTCCGGAATCATCTTCCGGAAGCTCCAATCGAGCGCCCACTCGTGGGCCGTCTTCGCACCGGGTTGTTTCCCCATACCGATCACGAGCATCTTCGAGAGGCCGCTTTCGACGTCGCCTGCAAAGGAAGTGTGGGGTTTGACCCGGTTGATCGGAACGATCGCGTCCGCCGCAGCCGCGTTCGCATCCATGTACACCGGAATGTCTCGATCCGGTGTTCGTCCGACCAGCTCGACATCCATCGTCGCACGGATCTCACAATCTGCGGTCGTTTCCGAGACCCCAAGCGAGTTGAGTAGCTCGAGCTGACCGTCGACGGTCGCACCGCCGTGACTCCCCATCGCGGGAAAGAGAAACGGTTCGTAACCGCGTTCGCGTACGCCACGGACGGTTCCGCGAACGATCCGCGGGAGATTAGCGACGCCACGGCTGCCGACGCCGATGGCGACCTCGTCGCCTTTCGAGATCGCCTCGAAATCGAGGGTTTCGACCGCGTCGGCTGCGCGTTCTTCGATTCGGTCCAGCGGGATCGGATCCGTCTCCCACCGCTGTTCGATGACACCTAGCTGGGGAAGCTTTCGATCACCGCAAGCCTCCACGATCGTTCGTTCGGAGACGATCCGTTCGCTTTTTGTCATACGTTCTATTCGGCACACGTGAATTTATGTCCGGCGGCGGCGATCAGGTGATCGATTCACCGATATCGACGAATTTCACGACTGTGAGTGCCAACCATTCGAGACCGAATAACTCGAACACGGCACGATTCGACGCGACTCGAACCGATTCACGAGCGCTCAGCCCCGGTTCTGATCACGCTCAGCAGGGATGAGCGCGGAAATTCTATCGGGATTGATGCCATTATATCATTATTATTCCGTGCTAATTAGTCACAAACGCTTTTAGGAAGGCATGCCGAACACTCAGACAAGGCGCCCGATCGGGCGCAGTACCACTATGACAGAGGAACTCGTCTGGCGAATCGCGGGTGGATCCGGAGACGGTATCGACTCGACGAGTCAGAACTTCGCGAAAGCGTTGATGCGGTCGGGATTGGACGTATTCACCCACCGGCACTATCCGTCGCGCATCCGCGGCGGCCACACATACGTAGAGATACGGGCGAGCCCCGAACCCGTTAAATCGCGGGGTGACGGCTACAACGTTCTGCTCGCGCTGGGCGATTCGTTCGCTCGCAACCCGGAGCAGGACGCCTACTACGGCAACGAGGAGATAAAGCCGCTCTCGGAGAACCTCGACGAGCTTCGAGAGGGTGGCATCATCATCTACGACGAGGGATTGATCGACGTCGAGGAGATCCCGGAGTTCGAATCGCGAGCCGAGGAGAACGACTGGCACGTCTATCCACTCGACCTCCGGGCGAAAGCCCGCGAACTGGGACGGGAGGTCATGCGAAACACCGCCGGCGTCGGCGCGACCGCGGCGCTCCTCGAGTACGACCTCGAGCACATCGAGGATCTGATGGAGGACGCGATGGACGGGGAGGTCCTAGAGACGAACCTCCAGATCCTTCGGGAGTCCTACGACGAGGTCTCCGAGATGGAGTTCACTCACTCCCTCCGGATACCGGAGGGAGAGCACGACGACGAGCAGGTGCTGCTCTCGGCGTCGAACGCCATCGCCTACGGCGCTCTCGACGAAGGCTGTCGGTTCATCGCCGGCTATCCCATGACGCCGTGGACGGAAGTGTTCACGCTGATGAGCCAGTATCTCCCCGACGTTGGCGGGATCTCCGAGCAGGTCGAAGACGAGATCGCCTCGGCGGCGCTTGCACTCGGGGCATCCCACGCCGGCGTGAAGGCCATGTCGGGATCCTCGGGCGGCGGCTTCGCACTGATGTCCGAGCCGCTCGGATTGGCCGAGATGACCGAAACGCCCGTCGTCCTCGTCGAAGCGATGCGGGCCGGCCCCTCGACGGGTATGCCGACCAAGCCCGAACAGGCAGACCTCGAGCACGTCCTCTACACGAGTCAGGGCGACTCCACCAGGGTCGTCTTCGCGCCGGGAAACGTCGAGGAAGCGTACGATCAGACCCGCGCGGCGTTCCGGCTGGCCTACGAGTATCAGCTCCCGGCGATCGTGCTGTACGATCAGAAGATCGGAGGCGAACTCCGAAACGTCGACGAATCGTTCTTCGACCGCGAGCCGAACCCGGACCTCGGTGCGACCCTGACCGAGGAAGAGATCGCCGAGGCCGCACACCACGCCTCCGGGAAGTTCAACCGGTTCCAGCACGACCCGGGCAATGACAAGGGCGTCTCCCCGCGGTCCATTCCGGGCCAGAAGGGCGGTCGGTTCCTCGCGACCGGCAACGAGCACAACGAGCAGGGGCACATCAGCGAGGATCCGGAGAACCGGATCGCGCAGGTGGACCGCAGACTCGGGAAACTCTCGGCGATCCGCGAGGAACTAGACGCCGAGGAGTCGAGCCACCAGCACGGCCACGGCCCTGAGGACGCCGACTACGGCGTCCTCACGTTCGGCAGCCAGCAGGGCACCGTCGAGGAGGCGGTCGACCGACTGAACGAGAACGGCCACAGCGTCAAGTCCCTCGGCGTCTCGGACCTGATGCCGTTCCCCGAAGCCGAGGTGACCGAGTTCCTCGAATCCGTCGAGGAGTGTCTCGTCGTCGAGATGAACGCCTCCGGTCAGTTCCGCGGACTCGTCCAGCGGGAACTCGGTCGGTTCGGTCCGAAGATGAACAGTCTCCTGAAATACAACGGCAACCCGTTCGAACCCCACGAGATCGTCGAAGGGTTCGAGACACAGTTCGAGGCGGACGAGCCGGCACCGACGACCCGCTTCGTCCCCGCAGCAGGTGATTAATCATGAGCGCGTTCAACGCCATCGGAGAGGATCGCGAGGTAGACAGAGAGGAGTTCACACCGGGAATCGAACCGCAGGCTACGTGGTGCCCCGGCTGTGGCGACTTCAGCGTCCTGCGAGCACTGAAGGGCGCCATGTCCGAACTCGGGAAAAACCCCGAGGAGGTACTGGTCTCGACCGGAATCGGCTGCTCGGGGAAGCTCAACAGCTACTTCGACAGCTACGGGATCCACACGCTACACGGCCGTTCGCTTCCGATCGCCCGCGCCGCGAAGCTCGCCAACCCCGAGCTCGAGGTCGTCGCCGCCGGCGGTGACGGTGACGGTTACGGGATCGGTGGCAACCACTTCATCCACACGGCGCGTGAGAACCACGACATCACGTACATCGTGTTCAACAACGAGATCTTCGGACTGACGAAGGGCCAGACCTCCCCGACGTCGCCGATGGGCCACAAATCGAAGACCCAGCCGCACGGATCGGCGAAGGCGCCGATCCGACCGCTGTCGATGGCGCTCACCGCCGGCGCCTCCTACGTCGCCAGAACTGCGGCCGTCAACCCGAACCAGGCCCAGGAGATCCTCGTCGAAGCGATCGAGCACGACGGCTTCGCACACGTCGACTTCCTGACGCAGTGTCCGACGTGGAACAAGGACGCCAAACAGTACGTTCCCTACGTCGACATCCAGGAGAACGACGACTACGAGTTCGACCTCTCGAACCGGGCGGAAGCCGCCGAAATGATGTACGAGACCGAATCGGCGCTCTACGAGGGAACGGTGCTGACTGGTCGGTTCTACCATGACGCCGATCGACTCTCCTACGGCGACGAGAAGCGCGCAGTCGGCGAGATGCCGGACGAGCCGCTGGCGGAGCGGTATCACACCGACTACGAGTGGGAGCGGAGCTACGACCTGCTCGACGCCCACAAGTAACTCGGCGCCGCCTCGGCTCCGTAACGCTGATACGGACGATACGCGTAGCGGTGCTCAATGGACCTTCGCGTCATCGAGAACGTAGAGACCGAGCTTTCGATCGAGATCGCCGGCGAGGATCACACGTTCATGAACGTCCTCAAAGGGACGCTTCTCGAGGTCGACGGTGTCGTCGCCGCCACCTACGACATGAACCCCGAACAGTCCGGCGGCCAGACGGATCCAGTGTTGACGATCAAAACCGACGGATCCATCGCCCCGCTCGACGCCCTCGAGACCGCAGCCGAGAGCGTCGAGGAGAAGACGAACGCGTTCCGCGACGCCTTCGAAGCCGCAGCCTGACGCCGCACTCGAAAATTACAGTCGAACCGGTACGCCGCGATCGTCGAGATACGCCTTGACCGCGTCGATCGTATACTCCTCGAAGTGGAAGATCGAAGCCGCGAGCGCGGCGTCCGCGCCCGCCTCGGTGAACACCTCGTAGGCGTCCTCCGGACAGCCGCAGCCGGACGAGGCGATCACCGGCGTCGAGACGTTGTCGCAGACGGCCTTCGTCAGCGGGATGTCGTAGCCGTCCTTCGTCCCGTCGGCGTCGATCGAGTTGACGAACAGTTCGCCGGCGCCGAGACTGGCGGCCTGCCGTGCCCACGCGACGACGTCGATGTCGGTTCCCTCGCGGCCACCCTTGACCGTACATTCGAACCAGCAGGATTCGCCGTCGACGTCGGCGAAGAACTCCCCCTGCTCGTCGTACCGTCGCCGCGCGTCGACCGAGATGACGATACACTGGCTGCCGAACGCTCCCGCACCCTCCTCGACGAGCGCCGGTCGTTCGAGTGCACCCGTGTTGATCGAAACCTTGTCCGCGCCGGCCCTGAGCGTCTCTTTGATGTCCTCGCGGGTCCGGATCCCGCCACCGACGGTCAGCGGAATGAAACACTCGTCGGCGACCGACGAAACGGTGTCGAGCATCGTCTCCCGACCGTCAGCCGAGGCGGTGATGTCGAGGAAGACGAACTCGTCGGCGCCGGCTCGGTTGTACTTCTTGGCGAGTTCGACGGGATCGCCGGTGTAGCGCAGGTCCTCGAAGTTGACACCGGTGTAGACCGCCGCGTTCCCCTCGTCGTCGAGATCAACGTCGATGCAGGGGATGATCCGCTTGGTGAGCGTCATTCGTTGGCTGAACGTAACGCCGGTGCGGGTTTGACGGTTTCGGAGCCGACGGCACCGGGGTCGTCGGTGGAAAGGCACAAACGCGTCGGTGAGGAAGCGACGGTATGGTCATCCGGAACATCGCTCAGAACGCAGCCGGCTTCACGAGCAACGCCTTTCTCGTCGACGGCGACCGAACCGTACTCGTCGACGCCGGAAACGATTTCGACGCCGTCGCGGCGATCGATGCGACGACCGGCGGTCTCGATGCGGTCGTGTTGACCCACACCCACTCCGATCACGTCGGAAACGTCGCCGACGTGGTAGAGGCCTTCGAAGTCGAGGTGTACGGCTTCGACCCCGACCACGAACTCGTCGACCGCGGGATCGACGACGGCAGCTCAGTTTCCATCGGCGACCACGAATACGAAGCGCTGCACACGCCGGGACACAAGAACGACCACCTCTGTTTTTACTCCGAACCGGCGAGCGTCTGTTTCGCCGGTGACCTCGTCTTCGCCAACGGCGGGTTCGGTCGAACCGATCTCGAGGAGGGGAATCGGGAGCTGCTGATCCGGAGCATCGACTACCTCCTCGAGACGATCGATCCGTCGCTGTCGGAGCTACACGTCGGTCACGGTCCCTCGGTCGAAGTGAACCCTTACCAACACGTCGAACTCGCCTCGCAGGCGGCGCGAATGGGATAGCGGCTTCAACTCCGGTTGCGGTTACGCGGCCAACAGTGCATCGTAGGCGTCGGCGTACGCTTCGGCGACGACTGCGGGATCGTCCCGCTCGTCGCTCGTGAGGGCGGGCAGCGTCAGTCGATCGATCGGATCGAGTAACTCGATCACGTGTTCGACCCGCTCTTCCAGTTGCCCCTCGTGGGCGCTGCCGCCCGCGACCTCGCAGGCCTTCGCGTACCGCTCACCGCCGTAGATCCGACAGCGGCGGGGGTCGACGACCGCGACCGCGTCCGGCTCGAAGTCGGGAAGCGGCCGGGCGATGTCGGCGTACGATTCGACGACCGCGGCGTCACGGTCGGCGATCACGTCGCCGAGTGCTGCAGTCGCCGGAGCGTGGAGCTCGGCCATCAGCTCGTTGAACGCGGGCAGGGAGTCGACACCCCGTGCCGTCTCGAGCGGGAGTCGGCGACGCGCTGTCGGCGGGATCTCGATGGAGCCGTTGTGAACGTACCGGTCCTCGCCGTCCGGCGTCCTCACGCGATCGACGACGAACGATCGGCCGTCGCGCCCGAGCACCCCCTGCCCGCTTCCGGGACGAGGGAGCCACAGTCGGTGGATCGGGTTGATCTCCTCGGGACGCAGCTCGCCGGGAGAGACGGCGGCCAGTCGCTCGGCGTCCTTGCCGTAGAGCCGCCCGTCGGCGACTGCTCGACGGTAGTCGTCGTGGTCGTACCAGTAGTCGTTACCCGCACGGGGTTTGAAGCCGCGTGCCCCGGTCTGGTCGATCAATCCCGTCGAGAACGTCGTCTTCCCCGCGTCGACCTCCGCGGCGCCGGCAACGAGCAGCTTCATCGCAGGCCGTAATACCCCGGTTCGTTGTCGGATTCGGGCTCCGCGAAGACGAACGATTCGCTGTGGTCCAGCATCCACGGGATCGCCCAGTCCAGCAGGATGGCTTCCGTTTCGGGATCCAGTTCGGTCCCGGGGTCGAGCCCCTGGAGTAGGCGAGCGATCTCGTACACCGTGTACAGCAGTTCGTGGTCGAGAACCTCCGAGGGCTCCCGGAACTCGAAGGCCCTGATGTCGTCGAACTCCGAACGTGAGCGCGGCATGGGCAGGGGTATGCGATCGTCCCCTTTAAACTCGGAGATATCCCGACCGCGCCGCTACAACGACGAGTCGTTTAATAAAAATCGATGGTCGGCGTACGGCGCGACGCTAGTGCTGGAGCGCCTTCTCGTACTGATGGGCGACGTTCTTCCAGTCGACGACCTCGAAGAAGCCCTCGATGAAGTCACCGCGGTCGGGGCCGTAGTCGTAGTAGTAGGAGTGTTCCCAGACGTCGAGCGCGAGGATGGGGTGGCTCCCCCAGAGTGCGCCCTGGTCGTGCTTGTCGACGACGAGGTTGCGCAGCTGGTCGGCCACGGGATCGTAGGCGAGCAGCGCCCAGCCGCCTGCGGCGCCCGCAGCGGCCTTGAATTCGCCCTTCCATCCCTCGTAGGAGCCGAAGTCCTCCTCGATCCGGTCGGCGAGTTCGCCGGACGGCTCGCCGCCGCCGTCGGGGGACATGTTATCCCAGAACAGCGTGTGGAGATAATGTCCACTACCGTTGTGGGTCACACTTCGGATCGCCCCCGGAGAGCCGCCGAAGTCGCCGGACTCGCGGTTCTCCGCGAGCGTCTCCTCGGCGCTCTCGAGGCCGTTTACGTAGCCCTGATGGTGGGTGTCGTGGTGCCACGTGGCGACCTGTTCGGAGATCGACGGCTCGAGCGCGTCGTAGTCGTACGGAAGCGGCGGAAGTTCGGGGTTCGAATGTTCGGGCATTTATATCGTCCTCCAATACGAGTACTCTACGCGATAGCTGTTAAAAGTTCAGGTAGACGTGGTACCGTACCACACGAAGGTCGGTCGTCTCCGATTGTCGACCTGTCGGTCGAATCGAGGAACGATACGCCCTCAA
>SKTU01000093.1 GCA_007122455.1 Haloarculaceae archaeon
CGGCCACTCCGGATCCCCCCGAGGAACCTCGATCTCGGCGGTACGCTCGATCCCGCCGTTCGCCGTGATCGTCACGCGCGCGCCGCGAGCGTCGGGCACTCGCGCGGCGATGTCGTCAGCCACTTCGACGGAGACCCGTTCGGCGAGTTCGAACGCAGCGTCTGTCAGCGCGTCCTCTTCGAACGCCGGCTTCTCCGAGTGGCCGCAAATGATCCGGGTGGCGACCGCGAACGGGATCGAGAACTTGGCCTGAAGCGCGTTCGTCGGTTCGGGCGAATCGAGTCGAGCTGCGGTGTGATACGTCTCCACGCGGACCGACGCGACGTCGGCCGCGGTCAGAGGGTCGTCGTCGAGCAACTCGTCGAGCGCGTCGAGGACGGGGTGGGTGTAGCGGCACGCCGCGTGAAGCTTGAAGTAGCCCCGCGTGATCTCCCAGCGGTCACCCAACTCGTCGGCCAGTTCCGTCGAATCGAACGCCGAAGAGAGCAGCTCGAGGTGTCGCTCGATACCGCGATCGAGTGCCGTGATACCCGCCTCAGCCTGATCGGCCGCGAGCAACCCCTCGAGGTTGCTCGTTCCCGCGTAGCTGTTCCGAACCGTCGCGCCCTCCGTCGCCGCCTCGAACCGCGTGTGCTGGGCGCGATTCGCCGCGATCCGCATGGCCGTCAGCGTCGTCGCGGCGTCGTAGCCGCGGAAGCGGGCGACGCCAGCGGCTGCTCCGACCGTCCCCCAGATACCGTGCATATGGTACCGTTCGTCGATCGGGTTGCAGGCCCGTGCGACCCGCGTCGCCGCCTCGTATCCGACGATAACCGCCGTGAGCAGACGTTTTCCGTCGTCGATGCCGGACGCCTCCGCCTCCGCGAGTACCGCCGGGAACACGTGGATCGCCGGATGGCCGACGGCGTATTTGTGCCCCTCGTCGAGTTCGAGGCGGGTTCCGGACGTGCCGTTTATCAGCGCCGCCTGACCCGGAGCGGCGCTCGCTGCCGTCCCGAGAACCGACGCGTCACCGGGGTACGTGTCCCGCCACGTCTCGGCGAGTTCCCGACAGGCGCTCGCCGTCGAGCCGCCGACGATCGCACCGACGGTGTCGGCGACGACCAGCGCCGCATGGTCGACGACCGACGCCGGGATCGACGAGTGGGGAGTTGCGGAGACGAACTCGGCGAGTTCGGTCTCGGGAGCGGCCATGGGTTCAGGCGCTCCACTCCGGAAGCTCCCGCTCGAGGAACTCCCCGTGACCCGGATCGGCGACGAGTTCGCCGTCGTCGGCGACGAGCGCTCCGCGAACGAACGTCTTCTCGACGGTGCCGACCGCCTCGTAGCCGTCGTAGATCGTGAACTCGGAGTTCGACGCGTTGGTCGAGGCGTCGATCGTCTCGGTTCCCTCGGGGTCGAAGAGGATCACGTCCGCGTCCGTTCCGGGATCCAGCGATCCCTTCTGCGGCATTCCGAACGTCTCCGCGGGATTCGCACTCATCAGCCTGACGAGCGTCGGATACGACAGGTCCCGCTCGACGACGGCCTCGGTGTGAAACACTGGGAGGCTCCGCTGGAGGCTCTGGGCTCCGAAGGGGCTGTCCCACCAGTTCTCGACCTCCTTGTACTCGCGGTGGTAGACGGAGTGATCGGTCGAAACGACCGACAGCGTTCCGTTGTGAATGTACTCGAACATCGCGTCGATGTCGTCCTGGGTCCGGATCGGTGGCGCAATCAGCGGGAAGTTCCCGAGCCGCTCGTGAACGGATCGATCGAGGGCCGTGTAGTGGACGCAGGTTTCGGCGCGGATCCGCTCGCCACCGTCGGAGAACGATTCGATCACCTCGGCGGCCTTCCGACAGGAGGTGTGAACGCCGTAATACTTCACGCCGGTCTCCTCGGCGAGTCGGAGCGCGGTCGCGGCGCCGATCGCCTCCGCGTAGTCGGGACGGGAGTCCGGGTAGTGGATCGGATCGCCCTTCCCCTCCCGCTTGAGGCGCGCGGTCAGCGCCTCACAGACCGACGGATCCTCGGTGTGTAGCGCTGCGACGGCGTCGTGGGCAGCGATGTGCTCGAATGCCTCCCCGATGAAGCCGTTCGAGACGCCGACCTCGTAGGTCGACATGAACATCTTGAACGAGGTGACGCCGGCGTCGATCGCGGGTTCGATCTCCTCGAACGTCTCCGGCGTCTCCCGAAAGAGCACGCCGTGGACGCTGAAATCGACGTATCCGTCATTTCCCTTCGTCTTCTTGTGTTCGATACCGTCGAGCAGATCCTTCGACTCGTCGGCTATCCGCCGGTCGCCCCCCTGAAAGGCGAAGTCGATTATCGTCGTCACGCCACCGAGAGCGGCGGCCGCTGTCTCGGCCTCGTAGGTCCCACCCCGGTTCTCGGGGACCTCGTCGATGTGAACGTGGGGATCGACCATCCCCGGCATGACGAGTTTCCCCTCGGCGTCGATGCGCTCGTCGGCCTCCGGGAGCGTCTCCTCGTCGCCGACGGCGACGATCTTCTCGCCGTCGATCGCGAGGCTCGCCTCGAACATTCGATCGGGAGTCACGAGCGTCCCGCCAGCAATTGTTGTGTCAACAGTCATCGGCTAGCAGGGGGGCGAGCGAAAACTAAGCTCTTTCCCCGTCCGGGAGGCGGGCGACGGGACTATTACCCTTCCGACGGAGCGTACGGACATGCGTGTACGCGAAGATAGGCTCCGGGAGGATCTGCTTACGAACGGGGAGTTCGGTGCCGTCGACGTCGAGCGCGGGTACGGGCGAACGGTCCTGACCGGATCGGACGCCGACCGAAAGGCCCGCGAGTATCTCGTCGAACAGCTCGAGGCGCTCGGGATGGACGTCCGCGTCGACGCGGTCGGCAACATCGCCGGTCGGTGGACCCCCGAGAGCGCAGATCCGGACGTCGCGCCGATCGCCGCGGGGAGCCACCTCGACTCCGTTCCCCACGGCGGGATCTTCGACGGTCCCCTCGGAGTGTACTCGGCAGTCGAAGCCGTTCGGGCGATGCAGGACGCCGGCGTCGAGCCCGAGCGACCGATCGAGGTCGTCTCCTTCACCGAGGAGGAGGGACAGCGGTTCGAGGTCGGCACACTGGGCTCGTCGGTTGCGGTGGGGGACACGGAAATCGAGGAGGCGCTCGCGCTCACGGACGACAGCGGAACGACGCTGGAGACACACCTCGAGAACACCGGGTTCCGCGGTGAGGGGGCGCTCGACGTTGCGGGATGGGACGCGTGGTTCGAGATTCACGTAGAGCAGTCGACGACGCTGGAGGACGCGGACGTTCCGGTCGGGATCGTCACGGCGATCACCGGCATCACGAACTGCTCCGTCGAGATCGTCGGGGCGGCCGATCACGCCGGCGGGACGCACATGGACGATCGCTCCGACGCGCTACTCGCGGCCTCGGAGTTCGTACAGGAGGTCAACGAGATCGCCCACGAGATCGTCGAGACAGAGAGCGAGTTCGCGGTCGCGACGGTCGGCAACATGGAGATCGAGCCGAACGCTCGCAACGTCGTCGCGGGACGGGTCGCGATCAGCACGGACTTCAGGGACACCGACCGCGACGTGATGGACGAGATCGTCGACCGCGCAGACAAGAGCCTCGCACGCATCGAAAAGCAGCACGAACTCACCGCAGAGCTCGACAACTACCGAACGATCGATCCGGCCCACATGACCGATCGGTGTCTCGAAGCACTCCGGGAGGCGGGTGAGCGGCGGGGGATCGAGACGATGGAGCTGCCGTCCGGCGGCGGCCACGACAGCATGAAGGTCGCACGTGTGACCGACGCCGGGATGCTCTTCGCGCCGTCGAGGGACGGAATCTCCCACAGCCCGCTGGAGTGGACCGACTGGGAGGACTGCGCCCGAACCGCCGACGTCCTCACCGGCGCGATCGCCGAACTGGCAGGCGTCGACGACGTTTAGATCGTCGGGACGGGCGCGCCGGCGAGGAGTCCGACCGACTGCAGCGCGCTGACGAGCAACGTGCCGACGAGAACGGCAGCCATCGGGGCGTCGAAATGCGTGTCGGCGTGCGCGTACAACAGTCGCTGGAACAGCTCCCCGAGCACCGCGGTCACCGCCCCGAAGGCGGCACCGCCGAGGAGCAGAACCGCGAGCGTCGTCTCGGCCGCCATCGCCTCCGGTGAGGACGCACCACCGGCAAGCCCGACGGCGGCGAACGACGCCACGAGCGCCATGTGGTAGACGACGGGAAACCTATCGACGCCCGCCGAGAGAAAGAGCAGCGACGCCGCCGCGAGACCGAACGCGAAGTAGGGGTTCGCGGTTCGAAGCGTGAGAAACGCCGCGACGACGCCGACGACGGCGCCGAGCGCAGCCACGTCGTGCCAGCGGTACTGATACGGGAGCCACGGCTCGACCGCGTAGCGAGCGGCGTCGGACCCCCCGTCCGGTCGAAGCGGCGTCCGTCGCTCGCCGGCGTCGAACGGCGACATGTCGAGGACGCTCTCGCCGCGAACCGTCCCGATCAGGGGGAAGCCGAGCACGATCCGGTGGAGCAGCGCCGAGACGACGACGGCGAACGCGATCGGATCCCACGGGAGTCCGGCGCCGGCGGAGGCGCGAGCGAGGCCGAAGCCGATCGCCCCGAACACTCCGCCGACGACGAGGAGGTCGACGCGTGCACCGAGACCGGTCGTGACGTTCTTCGCCGGATGGTATCCGAACGGTCCCTCGTCGAGATATCCCTGACGCGCGGCGTACGCGGCGGCGGCGACACCGCCGACGAACGCGACGTGCGGTCCGAACGCCGGTGCGAGTCCGGCGTCGACCGACGCGACGTCAAGGACGGCGGCCCCCTCCCCGAGCACGATCAGGAGCCCCGCAATCCCGAGCGCCTGATAGCCGCCGGTCGCCGCGCCGACGGCGCCACCGGCGAACGCGACCAACGCGAGACCGAGTAGGACGGTCGCCTCAACCATCTGTACACTCACCCACCATGCGTGCACTCATTGGCGAGGTGGTGATGGCCCGGACAGTTAGCTTTCGCGGTGCGGAACCGCAGGCGTCTCCGATCCCCCGTAGAATCGTGGGAACCGTCGGTTCGCTCGAACGTCTCGAACGCGTCGCAGACGCGTCGATCGCCGACAGTTTCACTTTCACTCCGCGTGGCTGGCGTTCAATAGCGGGTCGTTCGTTTCGCCTCACATGGCACTCGGACAGAGCAAACACCGACCGGCGGTCGAAACCCCCGACCAGTTCGGCGTGATCGACGTCTCGGAGTTCAGCTTCGAGACGGTTCGGGAGTACGTCCGGCAGACCGACGACGTCTACTTCGAACGTCGCGGGAGCACGACGTATCTGATCGCGAAGTGACCGACGTCGATCTCGAGGAACTCCTCGGCCATCTCCGCGCCACGGCCGAGCTACCGATCGAGCGCGACGCGAACCGCTGGCTCGGCGAGGCCGAGGCCGTCGTGGCCGATCTCGCAGCGTCGGATCTCGACCCGGTAGTGCTCGAGGAGCGACTCGAAACGGTCGAAGAACTCCTCGGTCACGTCTCCGAGACCGGCCACGACGAGGCCGACGACCACGTCGCCGCGGCGAAGGCGCTCCTCTCGGAGCGTTAGGCCCATCCTTTCGATCGTTCGACCGCCTCCAGCCAGCGATCGTAGCCGTCGCCGGATCGGTCGGGGTCGGGATCGAACGACCGATCGACCCGCCAATTCTCCCGCAGTTCCTCGAGAGAATCCCAGTAGCCGACTGCCAATCCCGCGGCGTATGCCGCACCGAGCGCCGTCGTCTCGTCGACGACGGGACGAACGATATCGGTGCCGAGGACGTCGGCCTGAAGCTGACAGAGGTAGTTGTTCTTGACGGCACCGCCGTCGACCCGCAGCGAGGACAGCGACAGTCCGCTGTCCTCCGTCATCGCCTCGACGACGTCACGGGTCTGATAGGCGATCGCCTCCAAGGTCGCCCGAACGACGTGTCCCTTCCGCGTCCCCCGCGTGAGTCCGACGATCGTCCCGCGGGCCCGCGGATCCCAGTGGGGCGCACCGAGACCGGTGAACGCCGGCACGAAGTAGACGCCGTCGGTCGAGTCGACGCGCCGGGCTAGCCGCTCGGTCTCGGCCGGTTCGTCGATCAGTCCGACGTCGGTGAGCCACTCGACGGCGGCTCCGGTGACGAAGATCGAGCCCTCGAGTGCGTACTGAACCGCCTCGCCGGAGCGCTGGAAGGCGATCGTCGTGAGCAGCCCGTGTTCGGAGTCGACCGCCTCCTCGCCCGTATTTAACAGGAGGAACGATCCAGTGCCGTAGGTGTTCTTCGCGTCACCCGGATCGAAGCAGCTCTGGCCGAAGAGCGCGGCCTGCTGATCGCCGAGGGCACCGGTAACGGGGACTGCGGCACCGATCTCGTCGGGCTCCGTCTCGCCGTACGCGGAATCGTCACTCGACGGACGGACCTCCGGGAGTACCGCTTCAGGAATCGCGAACTCTTCGAGTAGCTCGGGGGACCACGCTCGCTCGTGGATGTCGAACAGCAGCGTCCGGGAGGCGTTCGTGACGTCGGTGACGTGTTCTCCCGTGAGCTTCCAGATCAGCCACGAGTCGATCGTCCCGAAGCGGAGCGCCCCCCGTTCGGCACGGTCGCGAACGTCGGGGGCGCCCCGCCCCGTCGTGATCGGATCGGCGTTGTCGAGCAACCACTCCAGTTTCGTCGCCGAGAAGTACGCGTCCGGCTTGAGTCCGGTCCGTCGCCGAATGCGGTCGGCACGTCCAGCCGATTCGAGCCGCTCGATCCTGTCGGTGGTTCGGCGGTCCTGCCAGACGATCGCGCGGTGGACCGGCCGACCGGATTCGGCGTCCCACAGCACCGTCGTCTCCCGCTGGTTCGCGATGCCGAGCGCGGCGAGGGCGTCAGCCTCGATCCCGGCGTCGTCGAGCGCGGCCCGGAGCGTCGAGCGGGTGTTCTCGTAGATCTCGATCGGGTCGTGCTCGATCCAGCCGGGCTCGGGGTAGAACTGCTCGTGGGTCTCGTAGGATTGACCACGGACGTGTCCGCCGCGGTCGAACACCATCGTTCGAGTACCGGTCGTTCCCTGATCGATCGCGGCGACGAACTTCATACCCAACGCGCGTCCGCGGAGCCCATATAGACCGTGACCGTCGATCGAACGGCGAAACGAACGTCCAGTTTCGAATCGAATATCGGGTCGAGACGACTCAAATGTCCGATTTTCCCGGAGTTCGAACCTTCGGAAGAGTATATAAATTATGGACGCGTGGTTTTCGGACCGAGTCGACGCGTACTCGACGTCGGCGCTCGACCACGACACAGTCGGTCGTTTTTCGGCCGTCAACGTCTCACCTACGAAGCCGATCGAATCGGTTCGGACTGTCTTAAGGACAGCTTTAAATACTTGCAAGGCACTTGATTCAGTTGCTATGACACAGCACGAGGATACGTCGCCTTCGGCGGCGGATCGAGTTCTTCCAGGGCACGCTAGATAGTACCTCGGAGATAAGCGAGGCCCGGATTTTCGACACGACGCTGCGCGACGGCGAACAGTCCCCCCGAACGTCCTTCAGCTACGAGGACAAACGCGAGATCGCATCCGTTCTCGACGACATGGGAACCCACGTCATCGAGGCCGGATTCCCCGTGAACTCGGACGCGGAGTTCGAGGCGGTTCGGGATATCGCCGAGGCGGCGTCACGCTCTACGGTTTGCGGGCTCGCCCGCGTCGTAGACATCGACATCGAAGCGGCGCTGGATTCCGGTGTCGACATGGTGCACGTGTTCTGTTCGACGAGCGACGTCCAACTGCAGGATTCGATGCACGCCAGCCGACAGGAGGCGCTCGACCGGTCCGTAGAGGCCGTCGAGCGCGTCAAGGAGGCCGGCGTCACCTGCATGTTCTCGCCGATGGACGCCACGCGCACAGACGAATCGTTCATGCAAGAAATAATCGAGGCCACCTCGGAGGCCGGAGCCGACTGGGTCAACCTGCCCGACACCGTCGGCGTCGCGACGCCGCGGCGCTTTTACGACATGGTCGAGCAGGTGTGCAGCTACGCCGACGCTCACGTCGACGTCCACACCCACGACGACTTCGGTCTGGCGGCCGCCAACGCCCTCTCGGGCTACGAAGCGGGCGCCGCCCAGGCGCAAGTGTCGATCAACGGGATCGGCGAGCGCGCAGGGAACGCCGCCTACGAGGAGGTCGTGATGGCACTCGAATCGCTGTACAACGTCGATACCGGTATCGACACGACCCGCATTACGGAGATCTCCCGGATCATCGAGGAGAAGAGCGACATCGCGGTGCCGGCGAACAAACCGATCGTCGGCGCGAACGCGTTCTCCCACGAGTCCGGGATCCACGCCGCGGGGGTCATCGAGAACGCGGACACGTTCGAACCCGGCGTGATGACGCCCGACATGGTCGGAGCCACGCGCGAGCTCGTACTCGGTAAGCACACCGGTACGCACTCGGTCCGAGAGCGGCTCGAGGACGCCGGATTCGCACCGACCGATTCCGAGCTCCGAGAGGTGACGACGCGCGTCAAGGAGTACGGCGCTCAAAAGGAGAAGGTCACCTTCGAACGGCTCAAGGAGATCGCCCGCGAGGTGGGCGTCGAACGCGAGGAGGTTCGCGTTTAGGGATGATCCCTCGCCGCGCCCGCCCTCGCCGTCAGCGGCGCGTGCCCGGCAGCGGCGCACCGCGCAACGCTTATGTGCGGGCGCGACAACCTACCGATGATGACGCCTACGACCAGTCCGGATTCGACCGTTTCGGACAGCGTCGTGGCCGGTATAGTAGGGGCCCTTTAGCCCCTTATACATCCTTCTCGACGGCGTTTGCATCGGTTTTGACAACCACACGGGTGAGTTCCATGTACACAGAAAACTCCAATCGACGGTATCGCACAGCGAGTGAGAAACGATGAGCGGCGAACAGAAACAGGCTCCGGCCGACGCGACCGACACGACCCCGAAGCCGATCGAAACCGGCGCGGACGCGGTCGTTCGCGCGCTGGAAAACGCCGGGGTCGAGCACCTCTTCGGCGTGCAGGGCGGCGCGATCATGCCCGTCTACGACGCGCTGTACCACTCGGAGATGCATCACATCACGATGGCTCACGAGCAGGGCGCCTCCCACGCGGCCGACGCCTACGGGATCGTCTCGGGCGAACCCGGCATCTGCCTGGCGACCTCCGGTCCCGGAGCGACGAACCTCGTGACCGGACTCGCAGATTCGAACATGGATTCGGATCCAGTCGTCGCGCTCACGGGACAGGTTCCGACCGATTTTGTCGGCAGCGACGCGTTCCAGGAGACGGATACGGTCGGCGTGACCGGTCCAGTCACGAAGGCGAACTTCTTCGCCGACGACTCCCGGACGGTCGGACGGGACGTCGGAACGGCGTTCGCCCTCGCGGAACACGGTCGCCAGGGCCCGACGCTCGTCGATCTCCCGAAGGACGTGACGAACGGCCCGGCGGAGGAGGATCCGGGCGAACCGCGAACGCCCACGACGTACAATCCGCCGGAAACCGCCGCACCTGACGCGGTCGCTGAGGCAGCCGTCGCGCTGGCTGCCGCCGACAAACCGTTGATCCTCGCCGGCGGCGGCGTGATCAAGGCAGAGGCCTGCGAGGAGCTCCGGTCGTTCGCGATCGAACACGAGATCCCGGTCGTCACGACGATGCCGGGGATCGGATCGTTCCCCGAGGACCACGAGCTATCGCTGGAGATGGCCGGCATGCACGGCACCGGCTACGCCAACATGGCGATCACGATGACTGACTGCATGCTGGCGATCGGAACCCGGTTCGACGATCGGCTCACCGGCGGGATCGAGACGTTCGCTCCCGACGCGGAGATCATCCACGTCGACATCGATCCGGCGGAGGTCTCGAAGAACATCGAGGCCGACTACCCGCTCATCGGCGACGCGAAGGCGGTGCTCACGCAGCTACAGACCGCGATGGATCGCTCGCCGTCGGCCGACGAGTGGCGCGAACAGTGCCAGCAGTGGAAGGCGGAGTACCCGATGGACTACGCCGCGCCGGAGGACGAACCGATCAAGCCACAGTACGTTGTCGAGGCGTACGACCTGGCGACCGACGACGACACCATCGTCACCACCGGCGTCGGCCAACACCAGATGTGGGCCTGCCAGTACTGGAGCTACACCGAACCCCGGACGTGGGTGTCGAGCCACGGGCTCGGAACGATGGGATACGGTCTCCCGGCGGCGATCGGCGCCAAGGTCGCAGCACCGGATCAGGACGTCGTCTGTTTCGACGGCGACGGCTCGTTCCTCATGACGTGTCAGGAGCTCTCCGTCGCGGTCCGCGAGAACCTCGACATCACGGTCGTCGTGCTGAACAACGCGGCGATCGGGATGGTCCGACAGTGGCAGGACGCCTTCTTCGGCGAACGCCACATGGCCTCGGAGTATCCGTGGGTCCCGGAGTTCGACAAGCTCGCCGAAGCGTTCGGCGCCGCCGGCTTCCGAGTCGACACCTACGACGAGCTCGGTGACGCCGTCGAGGAGTCGCTGGCGTACGACGGTCCAAGCGTCGTCGACGTCCACATCGACCCCGAGGAGAACGTCTATCCGATGGTCCCGAGCGGCGGCGACAACGGACTGTTCGCACTCGCGGAGGATCAGCTATGAGCCGAAACCAGAACGTCAAGCGCGACGGACTCGAGGGACCGGAGCCCGAGGAACGGCAGCGGCCGGTCGGCCGACGGAACGCCCAGGGGATCCGCGTCGATCCCGAAGTCGAAGCCGAACCGCAGTCGCGCCGGACGATCATCTCGGCGTACGTCGAGAACGAACCCGGCGTGCTCGCGCGCGTGTCGGGGCTGTTCCACCGCCGACAGTTCAACATCGAGTCGCTCACTGTCGGACCGACACAGAACGACGGCTACTCCAGGATCACGCTCGTGATCGAGGAACCCGATCCCGGGATCGAACAGGCGAAAAAGCAGTTGAACAGGTTACTCCCCGTGATTCACGTCCGCGAGCTCGACAGCAACCCCGTCGCTTGCGAACTGGTGATCCTGAAAGTGGACGGCGACGAGCCGGACAAGGTGCAGGCGATCACCGAGATGTACGACGGCGAGGCGCTGGATGCCGGGCCGCGGACGATCACGGTCCAGATCACGGGCGACGAGTCGAAGATCGACGACGCCATCGACGCCTTCGAGCAGTTCGGGATCCGCGAGATCGCCCGAACTGGACAGGCTGCACTGGCTCGCGGTGAAGAAGAAACTGCGGTTGTTGACGAGAGACATACATGACTGACGAATTCACGACGAACGTATACTACGACGAAGACGCTGACAGCACCGAAATCGAAGACAAAACCGTCGCCGTCATCGGCTACGGCAGCCAGGGTCACGCCCACGCGCTGAACCTCGACGATTCGGGGGTCGACGTGGTCGTCGGCCTCTACGAGGGATCCTCCTCGCGTTCCGCCGCCGAGGCGGACGGACTCGAGGTGACGACCCCACGGGCGGCTGCCGAGGACGCAGACATCGTCTCGATCCTCGTCCCCGACACGGTCCAGCCGTCGGTCTACGAACAGATCCGGCCGGCGCTGGAGCCCGGCGACACGCTCCAGTTCGCCCACGGCTTCAACATCCACTACGGGCAGATCGAGCCGAGCGAGGAGTTCGACGTGACGATGATCGCCCCGAAATCGCCGGGCCACCTCGTCCGACGAAACTACGAGAACGGCGAGGGGACTCCGGGACTGTTGGCGATCTATCAGGACGCGAGCGGCAACGCGAAGGAGGAAGCACTGGCCTACGCGAAGGGCATCGGCTGTACCCGAGCCGGCGTCGTCGAGACGTCGTTCCGCGAGGAGACCGAGACCGACCTCTTCGGCGAGCAGGCCGTCCTCTGTGGCGGGGTCACCTCGCTCGTCAAGCAGGGGTACGAAACGCTCGTCGACGCGGGATACTCGCCGGAGATGGCCTACTTCGAGTGTCTCAACGAGCTCAAGCTCATCGTCGACCTCATGTACGAGGGCGGGCTCGGCGAGATGTGGGACTCCGTCTCCGACACGGCCGAGTACGGCGGCCTCTCCCGCGGCGACATGGTCGTCGACGAGGGCGTTCGCGAGAACATGGAGGAGACGCTCGAGGCCGTACAGGACGGGACGTTCGCCCGCGAGTGGATCAACGAGAACCAGGCCAACCGACCGAGCTACAAGCAGCTTCGGCAGGCCGAGAAGGACCACGAGATCGAAGCGATCGGCGAGGAGCTGCGCGCGCTGTTCGCCTGGGGAGAGGAGTGAGATGAGCCGAGAGACGCTGAGGGAGATCGACCACACCCACCCCTACACGGGGCGTCCGTTCGGCGACACGCAGGCGTACGGTCGGGGTCGAATCGCTGCCGACGGCGGCACAGCGGCGGAGTCCGACCCGGAGAGCATGGCGACGGTGACCCACACGCCGCCGAACGGATCGATAGGCGCCCAGCGCGCCTATGACCGAGGGTACGAGAACCGATGAGTCGAGGAACACTCTACGACAAAGTCTGGGAGAAACACAGGGTGACGACCCTCCCGAACGGCCAGGATCAGCTGTTCGTCGGGCTCCATCTCATCCACGAGGTGACCAGCCCGCAGGCGTTCGGAATGCTCAGGGAACGCGACATGGAGGTCGCGCGTCCGGACCTCACCCACGGGACGGTCGACCACATCCTCCCGACCGACGACCAGTCGCGCCCCTACGAGAACGAGGCGGCCGAGGAGATGATGGCCGAACTGGAGAAGAACGTTCGGGAAGCCGGCATCGAGCTGGACCACCCCGGTACGGGCGATCAGGGGATCGTCCACGTCATCGGTCCCGAGCAGGGGCTGACCCAGCCCGGCAAGACGATCGTCTGCGGCGACAGTCACACCTCGACGCACGGCGCCTTCGGCGCGCTGGCGTTCGGTATCGGTACCTCACAGATCCGCGACGTACTCGCGACCCAGACGGTCGCGATGGAGAAACAGGCCGTCCGACGGATCGAGGTCACCGGCGAGCTCGGCGAAGCCGTCACCGCCAAGGACGTCATCCTCACGATCATCCGCGAACTCGGCACCGACGGCGGCGTCGGCTACGTCTACGAGTACGCCGGCGAAGCCATCGAAAACCTGGGAATGGAGGGTCGGATGTCGATCTGCAACATGTCGATCGAGGGCGGCGCTCGCGCGGGCTACGTCAACCCCGACGAGACGACCTACGAGTGGCTCGCCGACACCGACGCGTTCCGCGACGATCCGGAGCGCTTCGAGGAGCTCAAGCAGTACTGGGAGTCGATCCGATCGGATCCGGACGCCGACTACGACGACGTCGTCACGATCGACGGCTCCGCGATCGAACCCGTCGTCACCTGGGGAACGACGCCCGGGCAGGGGATCGGCATCAGCGAACCGATCCCCTCGCCGGAGGAGTTCCCGGAGACGAAACAGGACGTCGCCGAGCGCGCCCAACAGCACATGGGCGTCGAGCCCGGCGAGACGATGCAGGGATACGACGTCGACGTCGCGTTCCTCGGCTCCTGTACGAACGCCCGGCTACCCGATCTCCGCGCGGCAGCGGAGGTCGTCGAGGGTCGAACCGTCGACGACGGCGTCCGCGCGCTGGTCGTCCCGGGAAGCCAGCGCGTCAAGCGAGCCGCCGAAGCGGAGGGACTCGACGAGATCTTCCGCGACGCCGGCTTCGAGTGGCGCGGCGCCGGCTGTTCGATGTGTCTCGGCATGAACGACGATCAGCTCGAAGGCGCCGAGACGTGCGCGAGTTCCTCGAACCGGAACTTCGTCGGTCGGCAGGGATCCAAGGAAGGCCGGACGATCCTGATGTCGCCAGTGATGGTCGCGGCCGCGGCCGTCGAGGGCGAAGTGACTGACGTTCGCGAACTCGAGGAGGTGGCGTTAGCATGACCGAGGAGGTTCCGAGCGTCGACTTCGTCTCCGGATCGGGCGTCCCGATCCGCGGCAACGACATCGACACCGACCAGATCATTCCGGCACGCTTCCTGAAGGTCGTCACGTTCGACGGGATCGGGCAGTTCGCCTTCTTCGATCAGCGGTTCGACGACGACGACAATCCGAAGGACCACCCGCTGAACGAGGAGCGGTACGCCGACGCATCCGTGATGGTCGTCAACTCGAACTTCGGCTGCGGCTCCTCGCGGGAGCACGCACCGCAGGCGCTCCAGCGGTGGGGGATCGACGCCCTGATCGGCGAATCGTTCGCCGAAATCTTCGCCGGCAACTGTCTGGCGCTCGGTATTCCGACGGTGACCACCGACGGCGACACCGCTCGGGAGATCCAGCAGTGGGTCGAGGAGAACCCCGACGGAGAGATCGAGATCGACGTCGCGGCCGAGACCGTCAGCTTCGACGGGCGAACGATCGACGTCGAGGTCGACGACGCCCAGCGGAAGGCGCTCGTCGACGGGATCTGGGACACGACGGCGCTGATGAAATCCAATCAGGAGTCGATCAAGCGTACGGCCGAGCAGTTGCCGTATATCGACGATCCGACGCCACGAACGGGGCAAGCGGATGACTGAAACGATCGTCGTCATCAAGGGCGACGGAATCGGACAGGAGGTCGTTCCGGCCGCAGTCGAGGTGCTCGAGGCGGTAGCCGACTTCGAGTTCGTCGAGCGGGAAGCCGGCGACTACGTCCGCGACGAACAGGGCGATCCGCTCCCCGAGGACACCTACGAGACGGTACGGAACGCCGACGCGACGCTCTTCGGTGCCGTCGGCGAGACGGCCGCGGACGTCGTCTTACCGCTCCGTGAGGCAGTCGACTCCTTCGCGAACGTTCGCCCCGCCCGCGCGTATCCCGGCGTCGACGCGCTCCGTCCAGAGACTGACATCGTCTTCATCCGCGAGAACACCCAGGGTGTCTACTCGGGGATCGAGTCGCGAATCACCGACGACGTGACGACGCTGACTCGCGTGATCACGGAGGACGCCTCGCGAAAGATCGCCGAATTCGGCTTCGAGTACGCCGACGCCAACGGATACGACGACGTCACGATCGCGCACAAGCAGAACGTCATGCGGCTAACCGACGGCGTGTTCGTCGACGCCGCACGGGCTGTCGGCGACGAACGCGGCGTCGATTACGACGAGAAGCTCATGGACGCCCTCGGGATGCTGTTGCTCCTCGAGCCTGAGGAGTACGGCGTCGTCATCTGTCCGAACCTCGCGGGCGACGTGCTGTCGGACGTCGCGGCGGGACTGGTCGGCGGGCTCGGACTGCTGCCGAGCGCGAACGTCGGCGCGGACAACGGGATGTTCGAACCGGTCCACGGCACCGCACCGGACATCGCCGGCGAGGGGATCGCGAATCCCTCGGCCGCGGTTCTCTCGGCCGCGATGCTGCTCGAACACTTCGGGTACGAGGAGACGGCCGGATCCGTCCGGACTGCCGTCGAGGGCGTTCTCTCTGACGGGCCGACGACACCCGACCTCGGCGGTTCCGCGACGACTGACGACGTCGCCGCGGCGATTGTCGACCGGCTGTAGCGTCGCTACGCGTTCTCTTCGGCTGCGGCCTCTCGCAGCTCGTCCCACTTCCCGGTCTCCTCGAGGCGAGCATGCAGGAGGTTCGCGTAAGCGGCGAGCAGTTCCTCGGCTTCGGCGAGCTTCTCGTCGTCGTCTCCGCCGGCGCCACCGATTCCGAGCAGATCTCCGATCGATCCGAAGAACTCGCCGAGCGGGTTCGACTCCGATTCCTCCGATCGAGTCCCCATCGGACCCACCTGGGCGACCTCCTCGAGTTGTGGGATCATCTGCGGGAGATCCGAGGTGTCGGCGATCATGCGGGCCGCTTCAGGGTCGTGGGGGGATTCGATGTCGAACGTCGTCGCGGTCATGATGAGACTCCACTCCTGATTCGAGAACCGCGAGTTAGCGACCTGTCTGGAGAACTCGTTGTCGACGGCCATCCGATCGCCGACCATCCTGTCGCGCCAATCGCTCATGAACCGGCTTTGGAACCGGGGGGTCTTAGGTGACGCGACGACGGCTCAGAACGCGTCGGCCGTGACCTCGAGGTCGGCGTGGAGCGACTCCTTTACCGAGTCGTGAACGTGACAGATCGTCTCACCGAGCCCGAGCAGCTCGTCGATCTGATCGTCGTCGAGTTCGGCCTCGACGTGCAGATGGAAGCTGATCGATTCGAGGTCGTCGTCGTCGTTCAGCTCGGCCGTCGCTTCGGTTTCGACCTTCCCCAGGTCGACGTCGAGCTCCCGGCTCGCACCGGCGCGGCACGCGAACGTAAAGCAGGACGCGTAGTCGGCGACCAGGACCTCGTTCGGCGTCGGTCCCTCCTCGCCGGTCGCGTCGATGCTCAGCTCGAAGTCGCCGGCTCGGCTCAGTGCGTGGTATCCCGATTCGTTGACCGTCGTGGTTTCGATGTCTGCCATTGCACGCGACGCAACGACCGGCTCGTATAAAAATGTGGGTCGGATCCGGTTACAGCTCGTATCGTTCGTCCCCGTCGAGGACGACGACCTCAGCGTGCGCGCCAGCAGCGTCAACTTCGCGCACGAAGTCGCTGGTTTCGATCTCGATCGGTGGGAACGTATCGTAATGCATCGGAAAGACGACGTCGGCTCCGACCCAGTCGGCGGCGATCGCCGCCTGTGTGGGGCCCATGGTAAAGTGGTCGCCCACAGGGAGCGCGGCGGCGTCCGGTTCGAGGAACGGGCCGATCACGTCCCGCATCTCGGTCATCAGCGCGGTGTCGCCGGCGTGGTAGAACGTCGTCGTGTCGGGATCGGTCTCCTGGGTCGGCTTCTTGTCGCTGATGACGAAGCCGGCCGGCATTCCGGCCGACGCACCGTAGCTGGATTCGATGCCGTTGGAGTGGTCCGCACGGACCATCGTCACCCACGCATCGCCGCACTCGACGGTCCCGCCGAGATTCATCCCCATGCCGCCGACGGCGTCCTCGTACCCGAAGTGCTCCATCGCGTACTCGACGAGTTCCGGCGTCGCGGCGAGGGTCGCGTCGTTGAACGATTCGGCGTGTCCGACGTGATCGGCGTGACCGTGCGTGAGGAGGACGTAATCCGGATCTTCGATCTGATTCGGATCCAGCTCCGTCTTCGGATTGTCGAAGAACGGGTCGATGAGCAAACGCGTCTCCCCAACCGTTACGTACCACGTCGAGTGGCCGTGCCAAGTAAGCTCCATAACGGGATGTAGTAGACCGGCGGACAACTTAACCGTTCAGGCGACCGTTGGAGTTACCTCTCGCCGGCGAGGAGACCGGACATGAAGGTCACTCGCGCAACCTCCGACGAGGAGCGATCGGACGCGCTTTCGGTCCGTCGAACCGTCTTCATCGACGAACAGGGCGTTCCGGAGAAGCTCGAACTCGACGGCCGCGACGACGAGTCGACACAGTTCGCCGCTTACGTCGACGGAGCGGCGGTCGGTGCAGCGAGACTCCGTGAGTACGAGGGCGCGGCGAAGATCGAACGGGTGGCCGTCCTTGAGTCCCATCGCGGCCGCGGCATCGGCGCGGAGCTGATGGAGGTCGTCGAGTCGACCGCTCGCGAGGAGGGGTACGATCGAGCCGTGCTCCACGCACAGGTTCCCGTGGTCGCGTTCTACCGAAAGCTCGGCTACGAGGTGACGAGCGAAGAGTTCATGGACGCGGGTATTCCCCACCACGAGATGGAGAAACCGCTGTAGCGAACCGCTGACGTTCGACCGAACTGGGAACGCTTATCAGTGGACCGCGTGACCTCGGCGTATGCGATACGTTCGATTTCGTGACGACGCAGGCGACGTACGACGCGGCGAGTGGACCGACGACGAGATCGTGGCCTACCCCAACGAGGGGAGCCGGTTCGTCGCGACGACGGAGACGTACGACCCGGACGACGTCGAGATCCTCCCGCCGACCGATCCCTCGAAGGTCGTCTGCATCGGGAAGAACTACGCTGATCACGCCGCAGAGATGGACAGCGAGGTTCCGGACCGACCGCTGATCTTCCTCAAGGGTCCGAACGCCGTAGCCGCACACGGGGACACGCTGCCGCTTCTGCCCGACAAGGAACGAATCGATTACGAGGCGGAACTCGGCGTCGTCATCGGCGAACGATGTCGGAACGTCGCCGCCGAGGACGTCGACGACGTCATCGCGGGATACACCTGCTTCATCGACGTCTCGAACCGGGACGACCAGCGTCAGGAGACGAACTGGATCCGCGGGAAGGCGTTCGACGACTCCGCACCGATCGGGCCGGTCGTCGCGAGCCCCGAAGACGTGCCCGACGACGCTCGCGTCCAGTGTCGCCTCAACGGCGAGACGGTGCAGGACGCGGATCTCTCGCTGCTCATCTTCTCGATTCCGGAGCTCATCGAGGAGATCACGACGTACATGACCCTCGAACCGGGCGACGTGATCGCGACGGGGACGCCGGAGGGTGTCGGTGAACTCTCACCCGGCGACACCGTCGAGGTCGAAGTCGAGGGCGTCGGAACGCTCGAAGTCGACTTCGAGGCCTAAAACCCCGTAATCCGGGCGGTTCCGAGCAGCCCGGCGGTGAGGAGCAATCCGACCGAAAACACTGCACCGGCGTAGTAAAACGGTTTGGCGTCGCGTGCCGGTTCCCGTTTCTTTCCGGCTTCGATTCCGCGAGCGGCCCGTGCGCTACCGATCTCGACGACGGCGGCCAGTCCCAGCCACAGCCCGAGCATCGTCAACACGAGGTGGCCGCTACCGGTTCCGAGGAGCGTGTTCGCGTCGTAGAGCGTTCCCGCGAGGTGGCCGCCAGAGACGAGCAGCAACAGCGCACTGATTCGGGTGATCCACCTGAGACGCCCGACGAGCGATCCGAAGGCGTCCGGCTCGAGCTTCCCGTCGACGGCGACGGGGAGGACGGCTACCGCGACGAACAGTACCGAGCCGGTCCAGAGGGCTCCGAAGAGCCCGTGAATCACGTACATTACGGTGGTGTCGACCATCGAACGGGACTGCGTACCCCTCCCGCTTATAACCGATCCAATCGGAAGGAGGAGGGACCGTCGGTGTTTTTGCCGTCGAATCCGACGAGAACGGTGTGAAGCTGACCGACGCCTTCGGATCGTTCGACTCGCTGTCGGTCGTCGGCGCCGGCGGGAAGAAGACGACGCTCTACGCGCTCGCCGGGGAGTGTACCGACGCTGTCGTGACGTCGACCGTCCGCATCCCACCGTTCTCCAGCCACGTCGCCGACGTGGTCGTCAGCGACGATCCGGTCGCGGCCGTGCGCGACACCGACGAGCGACCGCTCGGCGTCGTCGCGGGAACCGACGGCGACCGCCATATCGGATACGATCCCGACGCCGTCGACGAGCTTATCGGCGCGACGGACGCGACGGTACTGATAAAGGCCGACGGCGCGCGAACGCGCCGCCTGAAGGCCCCCGGCGACCACGAGCCGCAGCTCCCCCGGACGACCGATCTGGTCGTGCCGATCGCGAGTGCGAAGGTCGTCGGGAAACCGCTGTCGGGGGAGATCGTCCACCGTCCAGAGCGAGTCGCGGCCATAACCGACCTCGGAATCGGTGACGAGATCACGGCCGACGACGTGGCGGCGGTGCTCACGAGCCGATCCGGCGGGTTGAAACAGCTGCCCGAGAGCGCTCGGGCCGTACCGCTCGTCAACATGGTGGACGCGAGGCGAGACGAGCGAGCTGGACGGGAGATAGCCGAACGGATCCTCGCCAGTGAACCGGTCGACCGGGTCGTCCTCGCGCGCATGGATCGGCGACGGATCGTCGACGTGATCAGTTGAATCGTTCGGCTGCGAGAGCGAGAGCGTCGGGCGTGTCGATGCTCTCGAAGCTCTCGAGGCGGCCGTTCGCGAGGAGCTCCTCGCGACCGACGATCTCGTAGTCGACGTCGAAGACCGGTGCGACGATCCGATCCTCGCCGCGATCGAGCGCCCGCTCGCAGGCGGCCGCCATCGGCTCGGCTCGGTAGGCGGCGTGTAGCGGCTCGAACCACTCGTCGGGTTTCGGAACCGCGGCGTCGTGCGGTTGCACTCGATCGAGCAGATACGCGAGGAGGTCGGGATCCAGAAAGGGCATGTCGCAGGCGACGACGACGGCGTACTCGTCGTCGACGGCCGCGAGACCGGTCGCGATACCGGCCGTCGGCCCGCGATCCGGAATCTCGTCGATGGCGAAGCGCGGATCCGCGCCGTCGAGCGCCGATGCGATGACGTCGCGCTGGTCGGCGCGGCAGTTCACAACGAGTTCGTCGGTTACGGAACCGAGTCGATCGGCGACGTGTTTTATCAGGGGAGTGCCGTCCAGTTCGACGACGGTCTTCTCGAGGCCGCCGAAGCGGATCGATCGGCCGCCGGCGA
The DNA here is from genome assembly GCA_007122455.1 of Haloarculaceae archaeon. GTDB lineage: Archaea > Halobacteriota > Halobacteria > Halobacteriales > Haloarculaceae > Natronomonas. The sequence continues at coordinate 20,377 of SKTU01000093.1, forward strand.
CGATAACGCCGGCCGTCATCGCCCGGTCACCTCGGAGCCGTCCGACGCGTCGAGCGGCGAGACGCACACGCTCGTCACCTTGTACTCCGGGATCCCGCTCGTCGGATCGAAGGTCTCGGCGGTCAGAGTGTTGACGGCACCGTCCGCGAAGTGCATCGGGATGAAGACGACGCCGTCGCCCGGTCGGTCCGTGATCTCTGCGCGGATCGTGATCTCACCGCGCCGGGAACTAACCCGCACTCGCTCGCCGTTCTCGATACCGAGCCGGTCGGCCGTCCGCGGGTTGATCTCCACGAAGCTCTCGCCGACGTTGTCGATGAGTCCCTCGACGCGTCGCGTCAACGTTCCGGTGTGGAAGTGATACAGCACGCGGCCGCTCGTCAGCGTCAGCGGATACTCCTCGTCGGGGAGCTCCCCCGGTTGGCCCATATCCGCGGGAACGAACTTCGCCTTCCCGTTCGGGAAGTTGAAGCCGTCCTCGTAGAGGAATCTGGTTCCGGGGTGGTCCGCGTCCGGGCAGGGCCACTGGATGCCGCCCTCGGTGGTGAGTCGTTCGTGGCTGATCCCGGCGTAGATCGGCGACACGCTGGCGAGTTCGTCGAAGATCTCCGCCGGGTCTTCGTAGGCCCACTCCGCGCCGAGCCGGTTCGCCAGCGACTGGATGATCTCCCAGTCCTGTCGGGCCTCCCCCGGCGGATCGAGCGCCTTCCCGACGAGCTGTACGCGTCGTTCGGTGTTCGTGAACGTCCCCTCCTTTTCGGCGAAGGAAGCGGCCGGAAGGACGACGTCGGCGTATTCGGCGGTTTCGGTCACGAAGAGATCCTGAACGACGAGAAATCCGACGGAGTCCAATGCGGCCCCGGCGTGCGTGATATCCGGTTCCGAAAGCGCCGGGTTCTCGCCCATCACGTAGAGCGCCTCGACGTCGCCCTCGTGGATCGCCTCGAACGTCTCGGTGACCGTCAGGCCGACCTCCCCCGGTGGCCGGACGCCCCACGCGCTCTCGAAGGCCTCGAGCACGTCGGGATCGGTGACGTCCTGATAGCCCGGGAGCTTGTTCGGGAGCGTCCCGACGTCGCCGCCCCCGCCCTGGACGTTGTTGTGGCCGCGAAACGGCGACAGACCGGCGTTTCGCTTGCCGACGTTTCCAGTCAGGAGAGCGAGCGTCGCCATCGCCAACACGTTGTTCGTGCCGTGGCTGTGCTGGGTGAGTCCCATCGCCCACCCGAAGACGCAGCGGTCGGCCGTCGCGACGCGCTCGGCCGCACTCGTGAGTTCGGACGCGTCGATTCCGGTGAGCCGCTTGACCTCCTCGGGGGTGAACGGCTCGACCTTCTCTCGAAGCGCCTGGAAGTTTTCGACGTGCTCCTCGACGAACGCCTCGTCGTGGAGCCCTTCTTCGATTATGTATCGCGCCATACCGTTCATCCACGCCACGTCGAATCCCGGTCTCGATCGGAGATACTGATCGGCGTGTTCGGCGATACCGACCTTCCGTGGATCGACGACGACCAGATCTGCGCCGTCGCGGACGTTACGCTTGATCTTCGTCGCGAGAACCGGATGGGACTCCGTCGTGTTCGTCCCCGAGAGGAGATAGCAGTCGGCGTTGGCGACGTCGTCGATGCTGTTCGACATTGCGCCGTAACCGACCGTCTGCAGCAGGGCGGCGACCGTCGAGGAGTGACAGAGCCGCGCGCAGTTGTCGATGTTCTTCGTCCCGACCACTGCGCGGGCGAACTTCTGCATCAGGTAGTCCTCCTCGTTCGTACACTTCGAGGAGGCGAAACAGGAGATCGCGTCGGGACCCAACTCCGTCCGGATCTCGTCGAGTTCGTCGGCGATCCGATCGAGCGCCTCCATCCACGAGGCTTCCCGAAGTTCGCCGTGCTCGCGGATCAGCGGCGTCGTCAACCGATCGTCCCGCTCGACGAAGCCGTAGCCGAACTTCCCCTTCACGCAGGTCGAGAAGTCGTTCGCCGGCGCGGCGTCCGGATCGGTCGGTCGAACGCCCAACACCCGGCCACCTCTGGTGTTGAGTTCGAACCGGCAGCCGACCGCGCAGTAGCCACAGGTCGTCTCGGTCGTGTCGATCCTGCGCCGCCGTGAGTCGCCGACGCGCTTTGCGATCCCGAAGAGGATCCCCTCCGAAAAGACGCCGGCCGCGACGTCCTCGGCGACGTGTTCGACGCCGGCGAGGAGGCGACTCCCGCGCGTCGACGCCGTTCGCTTCGCGCGCTCCATGAAGCCGGCGACGCCCGAACGCTCGGTTTCGGGCTCGCGGTCGCCCTCGTGAACCGTCCCGACGGAGTTCCGCTGGTTGAATCCGGGGATCGGCAGCGTCGTCGCGTCGGCCATCCCCGTCTCGACGAGACTGCCGGTCGGACAGACAGTCGCGCAGTGTCCACAGGAGACGCATTCGGAGTCGCCCATCGTCTCCGCGTCGGACTGAAACCCGATTCGCGTCTCCTCGTCGGATCCCTCGATCCGGAGGACGCCCTCGACCTGGACGTCGTTGCATGCGTCGACGCAGCGGTTACAGAGAATACATTTGTTGCGATCGATCGAGATGAGCGAGTTCGTCGCGTCCAGCGGCTCGTAGGCGTCCCGGTCGTCGAACACCCCGTAGCGCGGATGACTCACGCCTGCCTCGATCGAGGCGTCCTGTAGCTCACAGCGGCCGTTCTTCCCGCAGGTCGTACACCGGAGGTTGTGGTTCGAGAGAACGAGATCCAGATTGACGCTTCTCGCCTCCGCGGCTTCGGCGGTCCCCGTCTCGACGGTCAATCCGTCCCCGGCGGGAAACGAGCAAGCGGCGACGAGACCGTGTTCGTCCGTCTCGACCGTACACGTCCGGCACGTCGACCGGGGACCGATCTCCTCGGCTGCCTCGGTGTCGCGGTCGTAGTGACAGAGCGCCGGAACCGACGAACCGGCGGCCTCGACAGCGTCGAGGAGCGTCGATCCCGGCGGGACGGCGACCGTCGTTCCGTCGACCGAAACCGTCGCCGCGTCGCCGGTCGGACGCGGCGGATCGTTCGCCGTTCCGGTCCGGAATCCCTCCGTCAGTGGCGTCGACGGTCGAGGGTCCCGGATCTCCGGAACGCGCGGAAACGGTTCGTTGGCGCTCACGGGGACACCTCACAGACTCCAGCAGGGCATTCGCCCCTCGCGTGGGCTCGAAACTCGGCAGCGAACCGATCGACTGCGGTTCGGACCGGCCGCATCGCGTCGACCCCGAAATCGCAGAGACTCGTCCCGGCGATCGTCCCGGCGAGTTCGTCGATGCCGTCGGCGTCGAACTCGCCGGCGTAGATCGCCCGCAGTAGCTCGTGGAGCTGTACGGTTCCCTCCCTGCACGGAACGCACCGACCGCAGTTCTCCTCGCGGGCGAGTGCGACGCGCTCGCCGACCGTCTTGACGATACAGCGGTCCGCATCCAGCAGTTCGACGACGCCGCCGGTGCCGAACCCTGCGCTCGCGAGCGCCGACGGCGACGCGGGAACGTCCAGATCCGAACCGACGCCGCCGAACCGTCCGCCGACGACGTAGCGGCGACCGTCGCCGTCGACCGCCGACAGCGCAGCGGACAGCGGCGCTGTCGCCGACAGTTCGACGATCGCCTCCGCTTCGACGTCGCCGCGGATCGTCACGAGACGGCTCTCTCTCCCGCCGCAATCCGCGAGCAGCGCCCGAACCGCCAGAAGCGTTCTCGGCGTATGAACGACCGTCGGCCGGCCGTAGAGCCCCCACTCCTCGGGGCCGGGGGGCCGCCGTCGGGCCTCGATCCGATCTGCACCTTCGAGCGCCTCCATGGCCATCGTCGGCTCGCCGACGAGATACGAGCTCGGTCCGGCCACCACCGATTCGTCGGCTGCCGCGGTACGCATCGCCTCCCGAGCGCCTGCGTCGGCGTCGGCGTCCCCGCAGAACGCGACGACGTCCGTCGCGCCGATCGTCGTCGCGACGGCCCGGGCGGCGTCCCAGACTCGGCCCGCGACGGACGCACACAGCAGCCGATCAGCCGAGTTGTCCGTGTCGTTCGCGTGAACGACGACGACGGGGGCACCGTCGGCCCCACGGCTCCGCCGCCACAGCTCCGAGACGGGTTCGTCTGCGGCGCCGTCCGCACGACCACGACCGACGACGCCGGCGTCGGCAACTGCTCGGAGCGCGTCGTCCGCGTCGAGGTCGTTCGCGATCGGGGTCGGGTTCGACGTCGGCGGCTCCCATCCGCAGGGTCCGAGGATCCGACGCTCCCCGACGGCTAACGGACCGCGGTCCGGGATCGGCATACGCTCCGGATCCGGGTCGTGCTCGACGACGGCGTGGACGTCGTCGGACGGTAGCTCACCGGCGGCGAGCGCTTCCGAACAGTCGGCGACGCGATCGACGCCCGGATCCGCGAGAATCGCGGTTCGACCGCCGAGCGTACAGAAGACCGGCGTAAACGGTGCGCCCGATGGCCCCGTCTCGACGACGCGGACGTCGGAGCAGTTCACGGACCGGGTCAGGCCGCTCCCGGCAGGCAGCCTGATCGTCGGATCACTCATTCTGTGAGTGGTGTTACGGAGCGGCAAAAAGGGTTTCCCGAACCGTCCGATGTAGGTGTACTTATACGCTCGACGACTCATATCACAGCTATGCAACCGCGGGATCTGTCGTCCCACGTGGCCTACGAAG
>SKTU01000128.1 GCA_007122455.1 Haloarculaceae archaeon
GACCGCGGACTGCCGTCCTCGAGTGGATGGATCCCGCTCGACCCGCTGGCAGCTGGGTACCGGACGTCGTCGAGCGGGCCGGCGGCGACTACGGCCTCGGTGATCCCGGCGAGCGCTCGGCCCCGATCGAGTGGGACGAATTTCTCGCCTACGATCCCGAACTCCTCGTCGTCGCGCCCTGCGGCTACGATGCCGACCGAACCCGGGACCGATTCCACGAACTCTCCGACCGGCCGGGGTGGGACGAGATCGCCGCCGTCAGACGCGACCGGGTGTTCGTCCTCGACGGGAGTGCCTACCTGACGCGGTGGACGCCGCGGATCGTCGACGCGATCGAGCGGCTCGCACCGCTCTGCCACCCGGAGGCGTTCGATCCACCGGCCGCCGACGTGGTCCGCCCGTAGCGGTTCCGAACCGATTTATGACAGTACAAGGCTAAACCCTCGCCTTCAGGGCGGGGATACAGCCGACAACCCCTCCACTAACCACATTTGGTCGTACAGCCGGATATTCCACACCTCTATCGTTGCTTTTAATATGCTAATTCTCATAATCTCTTATGAGCACAGTTTGATGTTGGAGACAACCCGCACATATCGAGCGAAAATCGTCAACCACCAACAGGTGAGTGACGACCTCGATGACTGCGGGTACTCAGCATCTAAGCTGTGGAACGTCGCCCGCTACCACTCTCAACAAGAATGGGATAATACCGGCGAAATTCCGTCCGAAGCCGATCTCAAGCGCGAATTAAAAGACCACGAACGATACAGTGACCTGCATTCTCAGTCAAGTCAGCGAGTTCTTGAAGAGCTCGCTGAGTCGTTCACCGGTTGGTTCAAAAAACGCAAGAACGGCGATACAGACGCGAACCCCCCCGGCTACCGCAAACACGGCGACAACCACCCACGCTCCACTGTTACGTGGAAGCAGAACGGTATCAAGCACGACACCGGGAACAACCGGCTTCGTCTGAGTAAGGGCTTCAATCTGAAGACCCACCGTTCGGACTTCATCCTCTGTGAGTACGAAACCCGCCCGGACGTGTCCGTGGAGAACATCCAACAGGTTAGAGCCGTGTGGAACGGCGACCGTTGGGAACTGCACCTCGTCTGCAACGTCGAGATACCCCTCGAGGATGCTCCCGGCGACAACACGGCGGGTATCGACCTCGGGATCAGTAACTACCTCGCTATCGCCTACGCCAACGGTGACGCGGAGTTGTATCCGGGGAACGTGCTGAAACAGGATAAACACTACTTCACTCGTGATGAGTACGATACCGAAGGCGAGACCGGCCCGTCACGCCGTGCGCTTCGCGCCCGACAGAAACTCTCTCGGCGGAAAGATCACTTCCTGCACGCCCTCGCCAAGCACATCGTTGAACAGTGCATCGACCACGAGGTTGGTCGTATTGCCATCGGTGACTTGAGTAAGATTCGAGAGGACGAGAACGGTGAGTCTCGAAACTGGGGGAAGTGTGGGAACAAGAAGCTCCACGGATGGGAGTTCGACCGCTTCACGACGTTGCTCGAATACAAGGCTGAAGAACACGGCATTCTCGTTGATCGCACAAGCGAGCGCGGCACAAGCAAGACGTGTTCGTGCTGTGGGCGGAAGCGTGACGCGAATCGCGTAGAGCGTGGCTTGTACGTCTGCGAGTCGTGCGGTGTGACGGTGAACGCGGACGTGAACGGCGCGGTGAACATTCGCAGAAAGATAACTCAGAATCCTCCTACAGGGGATATGAGTAACGGTCGTTTGGCACGGCCAGTAGCCTACCTGTTCAATCAAACCTCGGGGCGTTTCGCACCGAGCGAACAGGTGGGTTGCGAACCTTAATATCCCAATTCCGGGAATCCTCGCGCTTTAGCGCGAGGAGGATGTCAATTGCGCTCACACAACGGCCGATCGTGAAGTTCAAAGTGATTCCGTCCCCGCCGACATCGCTCGCTGTCGTCGGTGAAATGCAGGCCGCAGTCCCGCTCGTCCCCGACCGAGAGGAGTCCTGCTGTGCTCGCCTGATGAGCCGAACCGACGTGAGCGCACAGGACCGGGCCAAGGAGTGGCTGACGTTCCTGCGCGCACTCGAACTCGTCGAGGAGGTCGACGGCGGTTACCGACGGCTACCGGCCGACCCCGATCCGGCTGGGATGCGTGCGGCGTTTCGCGAACGGCTCTATCTCGTCGACGACGTGCTCGCCGTGCTCGAGGACGCGGACGGACCCCTCGACCACGAGGCGGTGTTCGAGCGGGTGAAGGGCCGCCTGCCGCAGTGGGAGCGGCTCAGACACGGCGATCCGGAGGCGGTGTGGCGAGAGCGGGTGTGGCGGCTACTGGAGTGGGCCGTTCTGCTCGACCTCGCCGCGCGGCGAAACGGTGGTTACGTCGTCTCCTGAACGCATCTGTGGGTGCGTCACACCCCGTCGGGCTTCCAAATCGTTTATACTCTCAGGACGGAAATCCGGGCATATGCCGAAAGAGCAAACCGAGGTCCGAGATCTGCAGGAAGGAAACTACGTGATGATCGAAGACGTTCCGTGCAAGATCGACTCCTACAGCACGTCCAAACCCGGGAAACACGGCAGTGCCAAGGCCCGCGTCGAGGGACGGGGCGTCTTCGACAGCCAGAAGCGCAACTTCACCCAGCCCGTCGACGCGAAGATCTGGATTCCCATAATCGATCGCAAGCAGGGGCAGGTCGTCTCGGTTAGCGGCGACGACATGCAGGTGATGGACCTCGAGACCTACGAGACGATCACGATGCGCATCCCCGACGACATCGATCCCTCGCCGGACGACGAGATCGAGTATCTCGAGTTCGAGGGTCAGCGCAAGGTCGTTTGAGCATGGGTTCGTTCCCCGGGACGATAGACGACGCCGAAGCGGCGGCCTACGCCGTCGTCGGCGCTCCGCTCGACGTCTCCACCTCCTTTCGCCCGGGGACCCGTTTCGGGCCGGATCGGCTCCGCCGGTTCGCCCGGCCGCTCGACGAGTACGATCGGCGAACCGGTCTTCACTTTTCGGATCTCGGCGTCTTCGACGCCGGCGACCTCGCGGCGTGGGACGACGCCGAGGAGTACCTCACCTTTCTCGAGGGGGACGTGCGGGACCACGTCGACGCCGGGCGAGTGCCGCTCGTCGTCGGCGGCGAGCACACCGTCACCGTCGCGGGCGTCCGTGCCACCGCCCCCGACGTCTACGTCTCTCTCGACGCTCACCTCGACCTCTACGAGGCGTACGCCGGCAACGAACTCTCCCACGCGACCGTCACTCGACACGCCCTCGACATCGTCGACGAAGCGGTTCTCGTCGGTGCGCGGACGGGGAGCGAAGCCGAGTGGAACCGCGCGGCCGCGGCCGACGTGACGGTCGTCGAGCCCGAACGGGTCGACGAGTGGACGCCGTCGTTCGACGGCGAGTTCTACCTCAGCGTCGATATCGACGCCGCCGATCCCGGATTCGCGCCGGCCACCGGCACGCCCGCCCCGTTCGGACTGACGCCGCGAGAGATGCGTCGGGTCGTCCGCGCCGTCGCCCCGCACGCCGTCGGCTTCGACGTCGTCGAGGTGAACGACCGCGACGACGGTCAGACCGCAACTCTCGGCGCGAAGCTACTCCAGGAGTTCGTCTTTTCGCACGCCGACGGCTAAATAGGGACGAACCCCACCGGTGATTCAAATACCAGGACGCGGCCACCGGTCCCATGGCCGAAAAGAGACCAACGCGGCGGGCAGTTGTCTCGACGCTCACGGCGCTCGTCACCACCGGCGCCGTCGCCAGCGTAGTTTATAAGGGAACCGGACCAGCAGTCGCGACGGAGCCGAACGGCGGTTTCAGCGCTGGCGACGTTCGAACCGAGCACAACGACGGTCGTCTCGATCGGGTGACGACGGCGCCCGATATCGACGTCTCCTGGCGGGATTTCACTGACGGTCTCGACGCGATCGAGTCGACGCTGACGGCGTCGATCGCCGACGAACGGGGATTCGACGAACTGGTGCGAACCCGAATCGAGGAGCCGGATGCGGTCGAGGATCCGACGGTTCGCGGGGACGGGTTCGACTCGACGTCCGGCGAACTCCGCCTCGAGTTCGAACGGATCGATCTCACCGCGGTCGGTGACGCGGTCACCGTCGACGACTTCGGTGGCGACCTCGATCCCGGAACCGCCGCGACGACGCCGGTCGAACTCGCGCTCCGGATCGACGTCGTGGGGAACGCCGGCGACCGCGTCGAGAGCGTTCAGACGGCACAGTTCGACGTCACCGTCCACAATCCCGAGGGAACGGCGACGACCGACGGGAGCGCGGAGACGGATGCCGCCTGATATTTGGGGGTGCGGTTCGATCACCGGGTATGGAGCTTCGAGAGTTCACGGCTCGGCTCGACGAGCGGCTCGACCACGCCGCCTACGCCGGGATCGACGCGAGCGCGAACGGGCTGCAGGTCGGCGGCTCCGGCGAGGTCACGACCGTTGCCTTCGCCGTCGACGGCGTCGCCGCCACCTTCGAGGCGGCCGTCGATCTCGACGCCGACGTGCTCTGCGTCCACCACGGTATCGTCTGGGGCGGGCTCGATCGGATAACCGGCCGCGAGTACGAGCGGATCTCGACTCTCGTCGACAACGACGTCGCGCTCTACGCCTCCCACCTCCCGCTGGACGGCCACCCGGAGTTGGGTAACGCGGTCGGGTTGGCCGACTATCTCGACTGTGTGCCCGTCGAACCGTTCGGCGACTACGGCGGCGAGACGATCGGACAGCTCGTTCGCGCCGACGAACCCTACAGCGTCCCGGATCTTCAGGACCGACTCGGGGCGCTCGACACCGGCGGGCGAGCCGTTCAGGTCCTCGACTTCGGCCCGGAGACGATCGAGGAGATCGCCATCGTCACCGGCTCCGGTGCAGACTGGATCCGTGAGGCGGTCGACATCGGTGCCGACGCACTCGTCACCGGCGAGGGGAAGGGGAAAGCGTACCACGAGGCGCGCGAAGCCGGACTCAACGTCCTCCTCGCGGGACACTACGCCACGGAGACGTTCGGCGTCCGAGCCCTTCGGGACGTCGTCTCCGAGTGGGGGATCGAAACGGCGTTCATCGACCATCCGACCGGACTTTGATATGACGGGCGGTACGCGGTGTTGTTATGACGGAGCCGAGCGGAACGAACATCGAAGGGGAGGCACCGAGGACGGAGCCCGTCGTCGAAACCGACGAGGCGACGGTCACCGACGGCGCCGAACTCGAGCGAACGATCGGGCTCAGCGGCGGGCTCGCGATCGGGATCGGGACGATGATCGGTGCGGGAATCTTCGTCTTTCCGGGACTGGCGGCCGGACGTGCCGGTCTCGCGGCGGCCGGTTCGTTCGCCATCGGCGCTGTCGTGGCGCTTCTCGTAGCGCTTCCGGCGTCCGAACTCGCGACTGCAATGCCGAAAAGTGGCGGCGGATACTACTTCATCTCCCGCGGAATCGGCGCACTCGCCGGCACGGTCGTCGGTCTCTCGCTGTGGTTCGGGCTGGTGTTCGCGACCGCGTTCTACCTCGTCGGCTTCGGCTACTACGCCGTCGACGCCCTCGCCGAGTTAGGAATCGCCGTCGGCGGCGACCTCGTCATCCCGCTCGCGCTGCTTTTCGGTGCCGGGTTCACGGTGCTGAACGTCACGGGAACCGAGAACGCGGCGAAGCTGCAGAACGGCATCGTCGCCCTGCTGCTCTCTATTCTCCTCGTCTTTCTGGGATTCGGAATCCTCGACGCCGTCGGGATCGTCGGTGAACCGTCGCCTCCCGAGCGGTTCTTCCCGCCGGCAGTGGTCGACGCGAGCTATATTCCGGTGTTGACGACGGCTGCGCTCGTTTTCACGTCGTATCTCGGCTTCGCGCAGGTCGCGACCGTCGCCGGTGAGATGAAGCGCCCCGGGCGGAACCTCCCGCTCGCGATGGTCGGCTCCGTCCTCGTCGTCGGTGTCCTCTACGTCGCGACGATCTTCGTGGCGACGAGCGCGTTCGGCAGTGCGCGCCTCGCCGAGCTGGGCGAGACGGCAATGGTCGAGGTCGGCCGTCACTTCCTCGGCTCTGCCGGAGCGTTCGTCATCATCCTCGGCGGGCTGTTGGCGACGATGTCGAGCGCGAACGCGTCGATCCTCTCGACGTCGCGTGCGATCTACGCGGTGTCGAAGGACGCGCTCATTCCCGGACGGGCGAGTCGTGTCAATCTGAAATACGGGACGCCGCACGTCGCGCTCGGATTGGCCGGCGGTCCGATCCTCGTACTCACCGCGACCGGTCGCGTCGAGCTTCTCGCCGAGATCGCCTCGTTCCTCCATCTCGTCATGTACGGGTTGCTCTGCGTGGCGCTGATCGTGCTTCGACGCGACGAGCCGGAGTGGTACGACCCGTCGTTCAGAACCCCGGGCTACCCCACGGTTCCCGTTCTCGGTGCAGTTACGAGCTTCGGCCTCATCGCGTTCATGCAGCCGGCTTCGCAGGTTCTCGGCGTCGTCATCATGATTGCTGCCGCCGGGTGGTACTTCTATTACGCTCGGGACGTAACCCTAAAGGGGGCCCTCTAATGACACGCGTACTCGTTCCCGTGGCGATTCTGGAGCGGGGTGCCGTTTCGTCGGGACTGGCGTCACTCCTCTCGACGACCGACGTCACCGTCCTCGGCTACCACGTGCTTCCCGAGCAGACGCCGCCGGATCAGGCGCGAGCGCAGTACGAGGAGCGAGCCGTTTCCGCGCTCGAGGACATCGTCGAGGAGTTCGCCGCTGCCGGCGGCGACGCGGAGTTCCGGCTCGTCTTCACTCACGATCGCGAGAAGACGATCGATCGGGTCGCCGACGAGACGGGATCCACCGCCTACGTGATCACGGGAACGACGGGCGACGTCGATCGGCTACTCGTTCCGCTGGCCGGTGACGTCGCTGTCGATCGGATCCTCGGATTCGTCACCGAACTGGTCGGCGATCGGGAGATCGACGTGACGCTGTTGTTGGCGGTTGACGACGAGGCGGCCGACGAGGGACGGGCGCTTCTCGAAAACGCCGCCGAACGACTCACCGAGCGGGGAATCGGAACGGCGACGACGCTGTCGAGCGACCGGCCGTTCGACGCGCTCGCCGACGCCCTCCCCAGTCACGACGCGGTCGTGGTTGGTGAGGCCGCGCCGTCGCTCACCTCCCTCCTCCTCGGCGACGTCGAAGAGCGGGTCGCGGACGCGACGGTCGGTCCCGTCCTCGTCGTCCGCGCCGTCGATTCGCCGTCCCCGTCACGGTAGCGTCTCCCACGGCCGTTTTATGTCGGCTCCGTCCGTACGACGGTGCATGTCGCGCCAGGATTCCGTAATCGTCGTCGGCGGCGGCTTCGGCGGGCTCTCGTCGGCCTGTTATCTCGCGGACGCCGGCCTCGACGTGACGCTCCTGGAGAAAAACGAGCAGCTCGGCGGACGGGCGTCACGGCTCGAGGCCGACGGCTTTCGGTTCGATATGGGGCCGTCGTGGTATCTCATGCCGGACGTCTTCGAACGTTTCTTCGGTCAGTTCGATCGCGAGCCGACGGAGTATTACGAACTCGAACGGCTCGATCCGCACTACCGGATCTTCTTCAAGGACGGCGACCGCGTCGACGTGACCGGCGATCGAGAGGAGATGTACGATCTCTTCGAGACGTACGAACCGGGTGCCGGGGAGGCGCTCGAATCGTATCTCGACACCAGCGAGACCCACTACGAGGTCGCCATGGAGAAGTTCGTCTACGAGGATCGCCCCCGACTCCGCGATTGGGTCGACCTCGACGTGATGCGAGCGGCACCGGTCGGGTTCCAGTTGTTGGGAACGATGGACGACTACGTCGCCGGCTACTTCGACCACTCGAAGCTCCAGCAGATCATGCAGTACACGCTCGTCTTTCTCGGCGGCGCGCCGCAGAACACGCCGGCGCTGTACAACATGATGAGCCACGTCGATTTCAACCTCGGCGTCCACTATCCCGAGGGCGGGCTCGGGGCCGTCGTCGATGCCTGCGTCGAGTTGGGCGAGGAACTCGGCGTCGAGTATTTCGTCGACGCCGAGGTCGAGGAGATCATCCGTCGCCGCGGCGGCTTCGCCGTCGAATCAGCTACGGGCGTCTTCGAGGCCGACTACGTCGTCAGCGACGCCGACTACGCCCACACCGAACAGGAGCTGCTCCCCGAGCACGAACGCCAGTACGACGCCGAATACTGGGAATCCCGAACGTACGCCCCTTCTGCCTTTCTCGTTTATCTCGGCGTCGAGGGGGACGTCGAACCGCTCGAACACCACACGCTCGTGCTCCCGACCGACTGGGAGCCGCACTTCGAGCAGATCTTCGAGACCCCCGAGTGGCCCGAGAACCCGGCGTACTATCTCTGCGTTCCCTCGAAGACTGACGACACCGTCGCACCCGAGGGACACTCGAACCTCTTCGCGCTCGTGCCGGTCGCGCCCGGACTCGCGGACACTCGAGAGGCGAGGCGGTGGTACCGGGATCTCCTCCTCGACGACATCGCGGCGAACACCGGCGTCGAACTCCACGATCGGATCGTCTTCGAGGAGGTGTTTTCGGTGTCGGAGTTCGCCGATCGCTACAACAGTACCGACGGCACCGCACTCGGGCTGGCTCACACCCTCCGACAGACGGCGATCTTCCGGCCGCCGCACCGCTCGAAGCGCTGTCCGGGGCTGTATTTCACCGGCTCGTACACGACGCCGGGGATCGGGGTCCCGATGTGTCTGATAAGCGGCGAGCACGCGGCGGGGGCGCTTCTGGAGGATATCTGAGGCGGATGACCGGGCGTCCGCTCGATCGACTGTTACCGCCGGCGCGGACGACGACCGGCTTCCTGCTCCGACTCTCCCGCCCGCGGTTCTGGCTCTATCTGGCCGGTCCCGTCATCGTCGGCGTCGCGTACGCGGCCTCGTCGCCGAGCGAGCTGTTCTCGCCGATCGCGGTCGCGCTGTTCGTCTACTTTCTGCTGCCGGCGAACGTTTTCCTCTACGGCGTCAACGACGTCTTCGACGCCGACGTCGACGCCGAGAACCCCAAAAAAAGCGACCGAGAGGTGAGATACCGCGGCGAGCGGATCGTTCCGGCGCTCGTCGTTTTCGCCGCAGCCGTCGGAATCGCGTTCGTCCCGCTCCTGCCGCCGATCGGGGCCGTCGCAATGGGCGGATTCCTCGCGCTGTCGGTCGCCTACAGCGCACCGCCGTTCCGGTTTAAAACCGTCCCGTTCGTCGACTCGCTCTCCAACGGGCTCTACGTGCTCCCCGGCGTCGTCGCCTACGCCGCCGTCGCGGGCGGGGCGCCGCCCATCGGAGCCGTCGCCGGGGGGTGGCTCTGGACGATGGGGATGCACACGTTCTCGGCGATCCCCGACATCGATCCCGATCGTGCGGCTGGGATCCGAACCACGGCGACGGTGCTCGGCGAGCGTCGCACGTACGGCTACTGCGCGGGCTGTTGGCTCGGGGCGGCGATCCTCTTCGGCGTAGTCCATCCGCTCTTTGCGGTCGTCCTCGCGGTCTATCCCGTGTTCGGGGTCTGGGTCGCCCGATCCAGCGTCGACGTCGGTCGGGCCTACTGGTGGTTTCCCGCGATCAACGGCGCCGTCGGGATGACGTTGACGCTCGGCGGGATCTGGGTGATGCTGTATGGCTAGCGTGGATCTGCCCGTTCGCGCGCGAATCGAACACAGGCTCGACGAGCTCGTCTCGGAGAACCGGTTCACGATCGCGGTGGTCTTTCCGACCGTCGGCGCGGTGACACTCCTCGCCTCTGCCGAGGGCGTCGCCCCCGAACCGCTGGCGTTTCACCCGTATCTGCTCCTCTTCGGCGTCGTGATCATGCGGCTGCCGCTCATCGCCGGCGTCGCCCCGCTCGTCACCCGGCGGGTCGCTGCCGGGATCGCCGTCCTCGTCGCCTACACGTACGCGATCGAGTTCACCGGCGTTCTGACCGGCTATCCGTACGGCGAGTTCGCCTACGGGATCGATCTCGGCCCAATGGTTCTGAGCCACGTTCCAGCGGCGCTGCCGCTCTTTTTCCTCCCGCTCGTGATGAACGCGTATCTGCTCTGTCTGCTGTTGCTCGGCGGTCGGGCCGCTCGATCCCACGTTCGCGTGCCGGTCACGATCGCGGCGGTGATCGGCATGGACTTGGTGCTCGATCCGGCTGCCGTCTCGCTCGGCTTCTGGTTCTACCACGGCGGCGGAGCGTACTACGACGTTCCGTGGACGAACTACGCCGGCTGGGTGGTTTCGGCGACGGTCGCGGTGACCGTTCTGGACTACGCCTTCGACCGTAGTGGGCTGCTCGAGAGGGTCGAACGCTGCCGGTTCATCCTCGACGACCTGATAAGCTTCGTCATCCTCTGGGGCGTCGTCAACGCCTACTTCGGGAACTGGATCCCGGCGGTGCTCGCGGTCGTCTACGGCGTTGGACTGTGGCGAACTGACCGGTTCGATCTCCCGCGACCCTAGCGGATCGGCGACGGCTCGTTCGGCGGGTAGTCGATCCGCCCGTCCACGGGCGAGGGGACGCCGCTCACCGTCGCGAAGACCGCGTCCGGATCCTTCGTCCACAGCCAGTGCCACCGCGTCCGGAGGACGAGCGAGAGCTTTCGGAGGCTGCTCAGCGACGGTCGATCGGTGAGCGTGTCGTACCCCCGCTCGCGAATGAGCCGGTGGTGTTCGGCGTACAGCACCGCGGCCGTCAGCACGGGAAGCTGACAGTCCTGCGGGAGGTATTTGATCCCCGCGACCCCCTCGCGGTAGAGCCGCTCGCCCCGGTGGAGTTCGTGCCGTATCGCGCTCCTGACCCCGGTGGTCGGCTCGAGGCGTTCGACCGCCGCGACCGTCGCGCCGTTTGCCTCGAGCGTCTCCTCGGGAATGTATATCCGATCCCGTTCGAGGAGATCCTCCCTGACGTCCCGGAGGAAGTTCGTCAGCTGGAAGGCTTTCCCGAGCTGGCGGGCGTGCGGGAGGGCGCTGTCGACGGCGTCCGTCTCCATCACGTGGGTCATCATCACACCGACCGCGGCGGCCGAGCCGCGCATGTACGCCTCGAGTTCCTCGTAGCTCCGGTAGCGGGACCGCTCGGTGTCGGCGATCATCGCGTCGATGAACTGTTCGACCTCCGAGTCGGGGATTCCGTATTGCTCGCGGAGTTCCGAAAACGCCGCGAGGATCTCGTCGTCGGTTTCCCCACCCAGTGCGGCGTCGCGAATCGTCGCGAGTTCCGCCCGCTGGGCCTCCTTCGAGAGGCCGCCCGGATCGTCGACGACTTCGTCGGCGACTCGGAAGAACGCGTACAGTACGTACGTCGCGTTGCGAACTCGCTTCGGGAGGAGCTTCGTCGCGTAGTAGAAGGTTTTCCCCGTACGCCGATGGATCGACTTGCTCCGTGCAAGTTGCGTATCGTCGACCATCTAGTGTTCCCACTAAACGGTCGGAATCGTCTTAGGTGTTTGTGAGCCGGTGGTTTCGAAACGTGTCAGGCGATCTGTGATTCGTACTCCTCGGGGGCGAGGAGCACGTCGAGTTCCCCTTCGTCCGACAGCTCGATATCGATCATCCAGCCGTCCCCGAACGGATCCTCGTTGACGAGCTCCGGGGCGTCGAACAGCGCCTCGTTGACTGCGGTCACGGTGCCGGAGACCGGCGCGTAGATGTCCGAGACGGCCTTGATCGATTCGACGACGCCGAACTCGGCTTCGTGCTCGACGTCGTCGCCGACGGACGGGAGCTCGACGAAGACGACGTCGCCGAGTTCGTCCTGTGCGAAGTCGGTGATGCCGACCCGGACGGTGTCGCCGTCCCGGCGCGCCCATTCGTGCGTCTCCATATATCGACAGTCGTTCGGTATCTCGAAGCTCATACTACGGTTGCCGTCTGGGGGGATTGTATGCCTATCGTTCGCTACCGCGAGTAGAAGGGGAGCCCGGTGACCTCGGCGCGCTTTTCGTTCCCCCGGACCAGTACGTCAACCTCGGTACCGGGCTCGGTGTATTCGACGGGGAGATACGCCAGCGCGATCGCCTCCCCGAGTGTCGGACTCATGGTTCCGCTCGTCACCTCGCCAACGGGGGTGCCGTCGACGGCGACCTCGTAGCCGTGGCGGGCGACCCCGCGGTCGAGGAGCGTCAGTCCGGCGATCCGTTCGTCGACGCCAGCCTCGTTCACGCGCGCCAGCGCGTCCCTGCCGACGAACTCCGTCTCGAGGTCGACGACGAACCCGATCCCGGCCTCGTAGGGGTTTCGCGGGTTCGACTCGACGTTGAAGTCCTGCCCGGAGAGGAGGAACCCGGCCTCGAGTCGGAGCGTGTCGCGCGATCCGAGCCCGCACGGTTGACAGTCGAGTGCCGTCCAGACCGCCTCGGCGTCGTCGGCGTCGAAGAGCAGCTCGAAGCCGTCCTCGCCCGTGTAGCCCGTGCGCGCGACGAGCGCGTCGACGCCGACGACGTCGCGGTACGCCGCGCTGAATCGGGAGATGTCGTCGACGGCCGCGTCCGTCGCGTCCTCGAGGACGTCGCTGGCGTCGGGACCCTGGACGGCGATCATCGCGTACGACTCGGTTTCGTTCTCGACCGTCGCCTCCAGCTCCCACGCGTCGCGGTGCGTCTCCCACCGTTCGTGTGCGTCCTCGTCGTGGCCCGCGTTGGGGACGAAGAGGTAGTCACCCTCCGGCCGACGGTAGATCACCGTGTCGTCGATCATGTGACCGTCCTCGTCGGTGATCGCTGCGTACTGGGCGTCGCCGGGTTCGAGGGCGGTGACGTCGTTCGTCGTCAGGCGGTCGAGCAGTTCGGCGGCGTCCGGTCCGGAGACGACGATCTCTCCCATGTGAGAGACGTCGAACTTGCCGGCGGCCTCCCGTACCGCCTCGTGTTCGGTGCGTATCGAATCGAACTCGACCGGCATCTCCCAGCCGCCAAACTCCGTGAGCGTCGCGCCCGCCTCTGCGTGCGTCGGTCCGAGCGGTGGCGTCCGTAGTGACATATCGGCTCATCGGCGGCGGGGGGCAAATCCCTTCGGTTCGAGGGAGGAACCAACACCGATTTGGCAGGGGGCCGCCCAATCGAGTTCATGGGACTGCTCGACCGCGTTCGCGGAACGTCGAGGGTCGGCGTTTTCGTCGACGGCCCGAACGTCTTCCGGTCGGAGTTCGACGTCGACCTCGACGAGCTCCGCGCGGTCGGACGCGAGGAGGGAACGCCCGCGATATTACGTGTTTACGTCGACGAGAACGCCGGGGGCGGGCTCATCCAGGCCGCCGAAGCTCGCGGCTTCGAGGTGGTGACGACGAGCGGCGACGTCGACGTGAAACTCGCCGTCGACGCGGTCGAGGCGATCGTCGACGGGCGGATCGACACCGTCGTCGTCGTCTCCCGGGACACGGATTTCAAACCGGTGCTCGAGATCGCCGCCGAACGCGGGCTCAGAACCGTCGCTGTCGCTCCCGGTGAGTACGGCCGGTCGGACGCACTGCGAAACGCGGCCCACCGCGAAATCACGCTCGAGTAACATGTCGGTCACCGTCCTCGTCGGTATCGCGATCGCCGGCACCGCAGTCGTCTGGGTCGGGAGTAGCGCGCTCGAGCGCGCATCCGGACGACTGGCGCGACACTACGGACTTCCGCGGATCGTTCAGGGGGCCGTTCTGGCTGCGGTCGGCTCGTCGGCACCGGAGATCGCCAGTGCGATCATCGCCACCGTGCGGTACGGCGAGTTCGAGCTGGGTGTCGGTGTCATCGTCGGTTCGGCGGTGTTCAACATTCTGGTGATCCCGTCGCTGTCGGCACTGCTCTCGGAAGGGACGCTCGATACCGGACGCGACGTCGTTTATAAAGAGGCGCAGTTCTACATGCTCTCGGTCGCGGCGCTGTTTCTCGTGTTCGCGCTGGCAGTCATCTACTTCCCGGCCGGCGGCGAGCTCGAAGGGAACGTGACGCGGCCGCTCGCGCTGTCGCTTCTGGCGCTGTACGGGCTCTACGTCTTCGTTCAGTATCTCGACGTGTCGGAGTCCTCGAGGCCGACGACGACGCTGCCGCGCCGGTCCCTTCTCGAACAGTGGGTTCTCCTCGTCGGCGGCGTCGCGCTCATCATCGCGGGCGTCGAGGGGCTCGTCTACTCGGCGATCGGTCTCGGCGCGATCTTCGAGACGCCGTCGTTCCTCTGGGGGCTCACGGTCGTCGCGGCGGCGACGAGCCTCCCGGACGCCCTGATAAGTGTCGCGGCCGCCAGGCTCGACGAGCCGGCGGTCAGTCTCGGTAACGTGCTGGGGAGCAACGTCTTCGACCTCCTCGTCGCGATCCCCGCGGGCGTTCTGCTCGCCGGCGCGACGACGGTTTCCTTCGCCGCTGCCGTCCCGATGATGGCGTTTCTCGTCGTCGCGACGGTCGTCCTCTTCGCGTTCGCCAGAACCGGCATGGAGATCACGGACCGGGAGGCGGTGGCGATGCTCGCGATGTACGGCGTCTTCGTCCTCTGGCTGTTGGCCGAAAGCGTCGGCGCCGTCGGGATCTTATAAGTGCTCGCGGAGCTCGTCGTCTTCCAATGCCCCGACTTTTGTCGCTTCCGCCCGAACGGGCGGTATGGACGACCGACGCGACGAAGTGGATCCGGCCGAATCGTTCGCCCTCGAACGCCAGCAGGCGCGGGAACTGCTCGACAGCGACGGGGTTCGGGCGTTTCACGTCGGCGTCGTACGCGACGGTGAGGTGGAGACGACGTTCGCCCAGCGGGCGGAAAATTCGAGGGAAGAGAGCCTACAGGCGCTGTCGTTGCTCGCGGCGCACGTCCAACTCGTCGCCACCGAGGCGGGTGTCGATCCGTCGATCGTCGCCGGCGACGCCGCCACGCTCGCCGGACAGGTCGAGGAGATCCCGGCAAGCGTCGACGCCGTCGAGGAGCGTCCCGACGAGGACCCGTGAGTCGGCGGCTCGAGTGCGGACGCGATCAGGCAGATTCGATGCGAACGATCGGCGCGTCCTCGCCGTCGACCGCGACGTAGACGTGGCCGGTGTCCGGGGCGACCTCGACGTCGCGGATCCGCCACCCTCGATCCGCCACGATCGGGTCGGCCTCCTCGAGACCGGTATCGTCGACGGTGAAGCGACCGAGGTACTGACCGGCCAGGTTACCGACGAGGAGATCGCCGCGCCACTCGGGGAAGGCATCGCCATCGTAGACGGTCATTCCGGCGGGCGGAAAGCCGCCGCTGCCGCACTCCCAGTAGTGAACCGGCGGTACCACGTCGTCGCGCTCGTGGGGGAGATCGCCGACCGGCTCGTCGGAACCGTACTCACAGCCGTAGTGGGCGATCGGCCAGCCGTGATTCCCGCCTCGCTCGACGACGTTGATCTCGTCGCCGTCCCGTTCGCCGTGCTCGCTCTGCCAGATCGCCCCGGTGTCGGGGTGGACGACCATCCCCTGGACGTTTCGGTGTCCGTAACTGAAGATCGTCTCGCGGGCGTCGGCGTCGCCCACGAAGGGGTTGTCGTCGGGGGTCTCCCCGTCCGGCGTGAGCCGTATCGTCGCGCCGAGTTCCGTGGTTCTGTCCTGTGAGACGTGGTTCGGTCCGAAATCCTTGAATCCCCGATCGCCGACCGTCACGTAAACCATCCCGTCGGGACCGAAGACGACGCGGGAGCCGTAGTGCTGGGTCGAATCGACGAACGGTTCGGCGGCGAACAGCGGCTCGAATTTCGCGAGCCGCGGTTCGGCGAGGTCGAGCCGCCCACGACCGAGCGCGGTGGTCGACGCCCCGTCGTCGTTTCTCACCGCGTACGTGAGATAGAGCCACGGTTCGTCCGGGTGTAGCGCCGCGTCGAGTAGCCCTCCCTGTCCGGCCGCGTGTACGTCGGGCGCGCCGGGAACGGTCTCGACGTCGCCGCGTTCTCGGTCGACGAGAACGAGCTGTCCACTCCGTTCCGTGACGAGCAGCCGCGGATCGTCGGGGAGGAACGTGAGACTCCACGGACGAGTCAATCCGGTTGCCACCGTTTCGACGCCCTCGGAGCCGTCGCTGTCTCGTGAACCGAGACAGCCGGCAGTCGACAGCGCAACGATCGCTGCTCCGGTCGCCAGCACGGCGCGGCGCTCGACGGGAGCGGTCATCCTCTCGTGTGGTAATCGTGCGCCCGCAGTATCACGCTTCCGGGGCTCGATGCGGTCAGGACGGCGTTACCGAGACGGTGACGGCGCTGTGTTTGTACTCCGGGATCTTCGCGACCGGATCCAGCGTGTCCCCGGTGAGCCGGTTGACGAGCGGATCCGCGTAGTGAAACGTCGCGAAGACGGTTCCGCGGCGGATCGCCGGTGTGACGTCGGCCTCGACGGTCACTTCGCCGCGGCCGTTAGCGACGCGAACCGTCGACTCGTCGGCGATCCCTCGCCGCTCGGCGTCGTCGGGGTGGATCTGCAGCACGTCGTCGCCGCGCATGCGGACGAGCGTCCCCGAACGGCGGGTGAGCGCACCGCTGTTGAACTGCTGGATGACCCGCCCGGTGGTGAGCACGAGTTCCTCGTCCGAGACTGGATCGACCGGATCGACGTGGTCGATCGCGCGCAGTTCCGCGGTTTTTCGCCCCGACTCGAACTGGTCGGTGTGCAGGACGCCGATCCCCTCGTCGACGCCGTCGGGGAACGGCCACCGCTGACTTCCGGTCCCGATCCCCTCGTAGGACATTCCGGCGTACTGGGGCAACACCCGACGGATCTCCTCGAAGACCGACGCCGGCTCCGCGTCGTCGAAGCTGACGTCGGTCAACCGCTGGCCGAGATCACACAGTACGGCGAGATCGAGGCGGGCCTCTCCCGGTGGCTCGGTGTTCGGCCGCATCCGCATGACCTGTCGGTCGGTGTTGGTCACCGTTCCCCCCTTCTCGGCCCACGCGCTCCCCGGGAGAACGACGTCAGCGCGTTCGGCGGTCTCGGTCAAAAAGAGATCCAGCACGACCAGACAGTCGAGGCGATCGAGCTGGTCCCGGACGCGGTTGGCGTTCGGTTCGGTGACCGCCGGGTTCTCGCCGAAGATCACTGCGCCGTGGATCGACTCGCCGAACTCGTGGGTCATCTCGACTTCGGTGAGCCCGGGGCGATCCGGCGGTTCGAACCCCCACACGCCGGCGACGTCCTCGCGGGCGTCCGCGTCGATGACGTCGCGATAGCCGGGGAGTACGTTCGGGAGCGCGCCGACGTCACCGGCCCCCTGGACGTTGTTCTGGCCGCGCAGCGGGTTGACCCCCGTCCCGCGTCTGCCGACGTTTCCGGTCAACAGTGCGAGGTTCAACAGCGCGTGGACGTTGTCGGTCCCGCAGTGGTGCTGGCTCATCCCCATCCCGGTGAAGATCGCCGCTCGCTCGGCGTCTGCGTACGCTCTGGCGGCGTCCCGGAGCGTCGCCGGTTCGACGCCGGCCAGACGGGCGTTTTCGTCGACGTCGACCTCCTCGAGGAACGCCGTGAACGCGTCGAGGCCCGTGACACGGTCGGCGAGGAACGCCCCGTCGGTGAGCTCCTCCTCGAGGATCACCTTCGCCGCGGCGTTGATAAGCGGGATGTCGTAGCCGGGTCTGACCGGGAGGTGGTGGGTGGCCTTCCGGGTGGTGTCGTTCTCCCGGGGATCGACGTGGATCAGCGTCGTCCCGTTTTGAATAGCGGGGAGGAGATACGACCGAAAGATGATCGGATGCTGTTCGGCGGGGTTGGCGCCGGCGACGAGATAAGCGTCCGCCTCGCGCAGATCCTCGAGCGTGTTCGTCATCGCGCCCGCGCCGAATCGCTCACGCATGGCTGCGACCGTCGAGGAGTGACAGAGTCGGGCGCAGTTGTCCACGTTGTTCGTGCCGATCGCCCGGGCCAGCTTCTGGAGGACGTAGTTCTCCTCGTTGGTGCAGTTCGAGGAGGCGAAGAAGCCGACCGAATCGGGGCCCGATTCGGAGACGATGCGCTCGAACGACGACGTGATCCGGTCGAGCGCCGTTTCCCACGACGTGGGAACGAGTTCGCCGCTCTCGCGGACGAGCGGCTCTGTGAGCCGCTCCTCGTGGTCGACGATCTCCCACGCGGTCGCTCCCTTCGGACAGATCTCCCGCCGCGTGTTGACGGGGCCGTTCCAGCCGATGGCGCTTTCGGAGGAGGCGTCGTACGTGATACCGCACCCGACCCCACAGTACGGGCAGACGGTCTTTCGCGGTTCGATCGGTCGGTCTGCCATGCGAGGAACTGTCGTCATCCGGCTACATTACTGTTCGTTCGCGTCCAGAGCGGAGAACTCGCCGGCGAACGACGTAGACTTTTGTCCGTGGGTGAGATGGTTTCGGTCGTGTTCCGTACTGACCGGTTTCGGGATCGGTTGTCCCGGGCCGGGGTCGTACTGCTCGCGGTGCCGACGCTCGTCCTCTTCGGGTTCGGCGTGCTCGGCGCTGTACTGTACGGACGGGCGGCGGTCGCGGGACTGCTCCTGCTCGCGGTCACGATCGGTATCGGGGTCGGAATCCGCCACGAGTGGTGGTTTTTGCTGGGTGTCACCGAGTCGGACGCGGCTATCTCTGAAGAGGGTGTGCCGATCGCCGCCTCGATCGCCGGCGGGACGCTGCTGACGCTCGCCGGCGTCGCCGAACTCGGACTCTCCCCCGTCGTTTCAGCGGCCGTCGTCGGGATCGCTGCGGCCGTCGTGGTCCCGACCCGGGCAGTTCCAGCCTACTGCGGCGCCTTCGTCGGCATGACTTCGCCGGTTCTCTTCGCGACGTACTGGCATGCGGTGCTCGCCAGCGTCGTCGCGACCATCGTTTACCTCGTGGTGCGGCCAGCCTTTCAGGGGATCGGCGGAAAGCTCGGGACCACCGCGTTCGTCGGGACGACGGTCACCGTCGTCGCGACGTCGGGAGCCTTCCAGAGCGATTTGCTCCCGGCGTTCGACGTGCTCGTCGCCGTCGTCGCATTATCCGTCGTCGGGGCGGTCGCGACGTTCGCCCTCCACACCCGTCTCGACACGTCGTCGGTTTTTGCCTCGGGAGTTGTCGGCGCCGTCGGTGGGGGCCTGCTGCCGCCGCTCTACGCCAGCGGTGAGTTGGCTGCAGCCGCGGTGTTTTCGGCTTCCTTCGCCGGGATGGCGGATCCGAAACGGATCCCCGACGAGCGGTGGATCGGCGCCGTCGGCGCCGTCGTCGGGGTTGCGGTCGTCTACACGACGCCGTACCTCGGTGGCTCGGGCGGGAAGCTCGGGACGATTGCGTTCGGCTCCTGTCTCGCCGTTCACGGACTCCTCCGGTCGGTCGACGTCGTCCGAATCCGACGGCGTGCCGACGAGTTCCCCGATCGGGACACGACCTGAGGGTGCGTGCCGTTCGCCACGAACCGGATGACGCCGAAGACGTTTTCGGTCGATCCCCCGTACGGTGACCGTGAGTTTCGAAGGGATCGTCTCGGCCGTCTCCTCGCCGGCGCTGCTTTTGGCACTCGTGTTCGTCTACTCGATCGTCGTCGCGGCGGTGCTTCCGTTCCCGTCGGAAGCCGTCCTCGTCGTTCCGCTCGTGCTCGGCTACCCGTGGTATGTGTCGTTTCCGCTGGTAATCTTCGTCGCTGCGGCCGGCAAAGCCGTGGGCAGCTGTATCACCCTCCGGGTCGGCTACAGCGTGAGCCGCTCCGGCCCGATCGTGAGACTCTTCGAGCGCAGTGCCACGTATCGGCGCTTCAAACACGAGGCACTCACGGGCTTCGTTCGACGGTATCGCTATCTCGGTCTCGCGATCGCGATTTCGATCCCGCTGCTCCCGGAGACGACGACGCTGTACGCGTTCAGCGTGCTGGACAACCGGCCCGTCCTGTTCGCGGCGACCGCGTTCGTCGGGACGGTCGTTCGGCTCTGTATCGTCCTGCTGGTCGTCGGTGGCGCCCTGACGGTCGGCGGCTGAGGCCGATGCGGTCGAGAGGACCGTTGGAAAAAGGTTAATGCGGCCTCTCGGAGTGGTTCGGACGAGAGCCATGATCGAATCGACGAGTGGTCGAGAGCGGCTGACGGAGGCTGCTTCGTGGAGCTGACCGACGTCACACTTCGGGAGGGAAACCAGCTCCCGGGGCGCTCCTACAGCGTCCGGGAGAAGCTGCGAGCCGGGCGAGCGCTCGACGAGCTCGGCGTCCCCTACATTCAGGCCGGATTCCCGGTCACCGGTGAGCGGGACCGGACGGCGGTCGCCGAACTCGCGGCGGAGGCGGATGCGGACGTCGTCGCACTCGCCCGCGCGCTCCCGTCCGACGTCGACGCCGCACTCGACGCCGAGGCGGACGTGATCGAGCTGTTCGGCCCGCTCGGGGATCACCAGCTCGGCGTCCTCGGAATGCAGCGCTCGGAAATGCTGACGTCGTTTCGCGACGGGATCGATCGCGCCCACGACGCGGGCGTGGCGGTCCACCTTTGTCTGCTCGACGCCTTCCGAACCGACGACGCCCACCTGGTGGCTGCCTTCGATCGGTTCCCCGACGTCGACTACGTGAACCTCGCCGATACGGTGGGCGTCCGAACGCCGACAGCGGTTCGGGCGCGGCTCGAGCGCCTCTCGGCGTCGGTTTCGCTCGAGCGAGCGAGCGTCCACTTTCACGACGATCTCGGCGTCGCGACCGCGAACGCGCTCGTCGCCGACGCCGTCGGGGTCGGGAAGGCCGACGTCAGCGTCGCCGGCGTCGGCGAGCGCGCGGGAAACGTTCCGCTGGAGGAGCTCGTCGTCGCATCGACGCTGGCTCGCGAGGAGACGTTCGGCCTCGACCCGACGCGGCTCGTTCCGAGCTGTAACGCGGTCCTCGAGGCGCTCTCGGAGACGGTTCACGAGCGAAAGGCGGTCCTCGGTCGGGAGGCCACCCGCCACGAGTCCGGGATCCACACGGCCGCGATGCTCGACGATCCGAGCACGTTCGAGCCGTACGATCCAGCGGCGTTCGGCGGATCTCGCGAACTCGTTTTCGGGGAGAAAACTGGAGCAGGGGGTGGGAGGCGGCTCCTCGAACGCGCCGGCGTCACCGTCGACGAGGAGATCGTCTCGGCGTTCCTCGAACTGCTCGCCGAGCGGGGGCCGGTCACGACCGACGAGGCGATCGCCCTCGCGGGAGAGCTCCGGGCGGAGCGCGACGGCGCGTAGTCGGCCCCCGGTAGAGGAGATATCCGATCTCACCGGGAATCGCTATCGCGACGATCCGCGTTAGGAGCCACGTTCACGGTGTCCCCGCGCCCCGCCACCGGCATCATCTGTCAAGGCTGTAGCTTCCTTCGAATCGACGTACGCACCGTCGCTTGTCGGCGTTCTAGTTAGTATTGACTGGACCCAACGCGAGCTGGTCGGTCGCCGAGGGAAGCGTGACGTGGAACGTCGATCCCTCGCCGAGTTCGGATTCGACCCAGATATCGCCGTCGTGACGGGTCGCGATCCGATCGCAGAGGGCCAGACCCAGTCCGGTGCCGTCGAACTCCGCCTGGCGGTGCCCTCGCCTGAACAGTTCGAAGATCTTGTCGGTGGTGTCGGGAGCGACGCCGATGCCGTCGTCCGATACCGAAATCCGCCACGCTCCGTCGATTCGCTCCGACTCGACACGGATACGCGGCGGACCGTCGTCCGTGTATTTGATCGCGTTCTCCAGGAGGTTCTGGAACAGCAGGCGGAGGTGGTTCCGATCGCCGCGGACCTCCGGGAGCGACTCGACGGTCAGCTCGGCACCACTCTCCCGGATCGAGACGTCGAGGTCGGCGACGACGTCTTCGAACAGCGCCTCGCAGTCGACCAGTTCGTGGGAAACGTCCGTCGCGTCGATCTGGGTGTATTCGAGCAGCCCGTCGATCATCTCCCGCATCCGGTCGGCACCGTCGAGCGTCTGCTCGAACAGTTCCCGGTCCCGTTCGTCGAGGTCGTCGCCGGATCGACGCTCAATGAGCTGAAGATAGCTCGTCACCGTTCGAAGCGGCTGTCGCAGGTCGTGGGAGATTGCGTAGGCGAACTGCTCGAACCGCTCGTTCGACGCCTCCAGTCGCTCCTTCGTCCGCTGTAGCTCGTTGGCTCGGGCTCGGTGGAGGCCGATCCCGAAGCCGGCTGCACTGCTCAACGCCGTGAGAACGGGAGCGCTCTGCTCGGGCGTGCTGATACTCGTTGCGGGGTTGTAGTGATAGATCGCCAGTAGACCGGCCATACCGACGAAGCCGCCGAGACACCGTCCCGCGATGCTGGTGTAGAACGCGGGGTCGATTCCATCCCGGACAATCCAGTGTCCTCCGTAGAGCAGCCCGACGCCGACCCCGGCAACGAGGACGGCGTCGAACCATACCGCACTCAACTCTCCTGCATGAACTCCGTGAACGAGTAGCCGTCCGAGAGCGTACGCGACGTAGATCACACCGAGGGCGACGACAACACCCATTCCCACGGACGGGGGAAGAACGCGTCTCACACGAACCACTTTGCGTGAATTAACAGGATGTCGTTATATAACCTTGCTGGCTATTACGAGCGAAAACTGATCGGTCGAACCGACACATTCGGTGGGGTTTTCTCCTTGAATCCATCCACAGACGGTCGTGTCGGTCTCGATTCACTTCGGCTGTCCGGTGGCGGGAAGCTCTATCGTCGAGAACCAGTGATCGACGACCGTCTTCGCGATCGAGAGAAAGCCGTCCAGTTCGTCGGGCTTCGAGATGAACGCGGTCGCTCCGCGTTCGTAACATCGGGCGACCGTCTCCGGATCGTCCTTCGACGAGAGAACGAGAGTCGGGATTCGGCGAAACGACGTATCGGTATCCGTCGTCTCGAGAACGGTGAAGCCGTTGATCTCCGGGAGATCGAGATCGAGAAACACGAGATCCGGATAGGGTATCGAACCGTCCTCTCGGCGGAGGACCGCGAGGCAGTCACGCCCGTCGTCGACGACGGAACTGGAGATCGACGGATCCACCTCGTCGAGGCTAAGCGTGAGTAGCTCCGCCGTGGGTGGGTGGTCTTCGACGACGAGTACGTGTTTATCCGCGTTTGGAGGGGTCATACGAACGGTATCACGTCCCATCGTCAAAACGACACTGGCTAGGCGAACCCTCGATCCCTCGTACTCGCGTGCGCGATGTAGCGGCTTTTGAACCGGTTAACTCGCTGTTAATCCCTACCGATCCGGATACTGGTTTTATAACTAAAATGATATAGATGCAACTACGGACCGATGAGTGAGACGAGAATTCCGTTGAACGGTCGACCGTCACGATCGTCTCGATCCGTGGTATGAAGTTGCTCGTCGTCGGATTGGACGGGGTCTGCCGGTCCGTTCTCGACCCGATGATCGCGGATGGAATCGTACCGTCCCTCGCGGGAGTCTGCGACGACGGAGTCGTCGGTCCCCTCGAGTCTCAACTCCCGCCGTGGACGCCCAGCGCGTGGCCTTCGATGTACACGGGCGTTAACCCCGGAAAACACGGCGTCTACGATTTTCTCCAGTTCGATGGGTACGACTGGGACGTGGTCAACCGGTCGCACGTCAAGGAGTTCGCGGTCTGGGAGCTGCTCTCGATGCGGGGATTCAACTCGGTCGTCCTCAACGTTCCGGTCACGCACCCTCCCCGGGAGTTCGACGGCGTTCTCGTCCCCGGCTACGTGGCACCCGAAGCACCGGCGTCTCACCCGCCCGGTGTCTGGGACGAGCTCGACCGAACGCTCGCGGGGTACTCCCTCTACGCCGACACGCTCAGTTCGGGGCCGTCCGACGACGACCTCGCGCAGGACCTCGTGCGTCTCTCACGGATGCGCGGCGAGGCGTTTCGCCATCTCGTTGCGGAGCACGAACCGGAGTTCGGCTTCGTACAGTTCCAGGCCACGGACACGGTCTTCCACGAGTTCCCCGACGACGAGACGGTCGCCCGCCGAGTCTACGGTGCCGTCGATCGGGAGGTCGGCGAGATCCTCGACGTCTGCGACGCCGACGTGACGCTCGTCGTCAGCGATCACGGGATCGGTCCGATGGCGGGCCAGGAGTTTCGAGTCAACGATTACCTCCGCGAGAACGAGTTCCTCGTCACGACCGCGGAAGGGGACGGCATGCCCTCCTGGAAAACGAAGACCCGGCAGGAGGACGAAACCCGACGGAGCGCTGTCGTATCGTCCGTAGCGGACACGGCGATCGGAGTGGCCGCAGGCGTCGGCCTCACGAGCCAGCGAATCGGCGCCGCCCTCCGACATCTCGGACTCGAGCAGTGGGTCCTCGAGCGGGTTCCGACCGATCTGGTTCTCACGGGGACCGAACAGGTCGACTTCGCGGCGTCGACTGCCTACATGCGAGCGCGGACCGAGATGGGAATCCGGATCAACCTCGAGGGGAGAGAGCCGTCCGGCGTCGTCCCGCCGTCGGAGTACGAGCGGGTTCGCACCGAACTGATCGAGGCACTTGCGGGGGTGACGACGCCGACCGGTGATCCCGTATTCGAAGGCGTCCACCGGCGCGAAGCGATCTTCGACGGCCCGTATCTCGAAGACGCACCGGACGTCGTGACTGTCCCCAATCGCTTCGATCAGTTCCTCGTCGCGACGTTGAAGGGAGATCTGTTCGGTGAGCCGACCGAACCGTGGGAGCACAAGCGCGAGGGGATACTCATGGCGACCGGGGACGGCATCGACCGCAGTGCGGATCTATCAGGTGCGCACCTCTTCGACGTCGCGCCGACGATTCTTTCGGCGTTCGGACTTCCGGTGAGTGACCGGATGGACGGGAGTACGCTCCCCATCGTCGATCCGACCGACCGGGAGTCGTATCCACCGTTCGAACCCGTCGATCCCGTCGCAACCGACGATGCCGACGTCGAGGAGCGGCTCTCCGATCTCGGCTACCTCGAGTGAGTTCGCTCCGGTCGAGACTCGGCCGTCGAGCGTGCGCTACTTCTTGGCGACGTAGTGCGGGTCGCGCTCGAAGAACCGCAGCGGATCGTCCCGCTCTCCGAGGACGTCGAGGGGGGTAAATCCGCACTTCC
>SKTU01000001.1 GCA_007122455.1 Haloarculaceae archaeon
CTCTTCGGCGAACTCGTACAGTCGAGCCGAACGGACGCGCTGTTCGACCGTTTGAGCGCCCCGGTCGATCTCGTCGGCGTTATCGAACGGTCCGCGAACGACCTCGTTCACGTCGTCTGCGAGCTGCTCGGAGATGTCGGCGTCCCCCTCGTCGAGCATCGCGCGCTCTTCGTCGTGCTCGAGGTGACCGTCGCCGGCGAGCCAGCCGAGTACGCGGCCCTCCGAAGCCGACCCGTACTGACCGAACTCGCCTTTGCGGTTCTGGATGTGGACGGTGTCTCCCGCCTGAAGATCGCCGGCTTCGACCCAGCCGTCGTCGGTCATCACGCGGTGGTCGGCCGTCAGTCGGAGCTCGTATCCCTCTTCGGTCGACAGCGTGTAGACGTCCTTCTCTCCGGTCCTGTAGACGCTGCTGGCCTCCTTGAGTCGGTCTTCGCTGAGCCGTCCGTCGACGACGACGTCGCGTGCGACGCCCTGATCGTACAGCTCCTTTGCGGAACGCAGCCCGCTTTCGGTGCTGATGAGCGTATCGCCGGTGACGCACGGGTTCGTCGCCAGAATTCGGTGATCGGGGTGTTCGTCGACGTCGAAGGAGTGCTCCTTGTTCACCCGCTCCAGATAGATCACGCCGGGTTCGCCGTTCTCGTGGGCGCCCTCCACGATCCGGTCCCAGATCTCCCTGGCCGGGATCGAGAGTAGCTCGCCGGGTTCGACGTAGTGACCGAGGTCGTACCGGGAGTACATCTCCTTGGTCTCCTCGGTGGCGACGTGGGGCTCTTCGGTGCGGGGGTTCTCGAAGACGTACTCCTCGTCGTCGTACAGGGCCTCCATGAACCCGTCGGTGACGCCGACGGAGATGTTGAAGTTCGAGAGATGCCCCTCGACGGCGTTCCGGAGGTGTTCGGGTACCCGCCCGTCGTCGTCGATGAGGTCGCGTGCCTCCTCCAGTGCCTCGGAGAACGTGGTGTAGGTGTAGTCGTCGGGATCGTTGAGCTTCAGCGTGTGCGCCAGGGAGACGTCCTTGTTCTTGGCGTGGATGAACTCGATGACGTCGGGGTGAGAGACGCGCATGACGCCCATCTGGGCGCCGCGGCGGGTGCCACCCTGAGCGATCGTCTCGCACATCTGATCGAACGTTCGCATGAACGTGATCGGTCCGGAGGCGATACCGCCGGTCGAGCCCACGGCGTCGCCGTACGGCCGAAGTCGCCAGAAGGCGTACCCCATGCCGCCACCCGACTGGAAGACCTCCGCAGCTTCCTTCGCGGTCTGGTGGATGTCCGTGAGGTCGTCCTCCGGTGAGTCGACGAAACAGGCGGAGAGCTGCTGGAGCTCGTCGCCGGCGTTCATCAGTGTCGGCGAGTTCGGAACGAAGGAGAGCTGTTCCATGACCTCCTGGAACTCCGCCCGGACGTCCTCTACGTGGGTCCGGATCTCGTTCGGGAGCTCCGGAACGATCGTGTCGTAGGCGAACTTGTTGACGTTGTACACCGACAGCTCCGTCTCGGCGTCCGAGTCGACGTCGGTGCCGGCGCCGAAGACGTCGGCGGCCAGCGCGTCGCGGCGCGGGTGGTCCGGCTTGAGCTGGTCGGGCGTGACAGTGACGTCGACGCCGCGCTTTTCGGCTTCGAAGACGGCTTCGGCGAGCGCCACGTTCTTGGCGACCCGTTCGAAGAGCTCCTCCTGGGATTCGATCAGTTCCCCGTCGGCGTCCTTCCTGAGGTAGCGTGCCGGCAGAATGTTGTGGTAGGCGTTGCCGGTCATTCGGTCTTCGAGGCTCTCCCCGTCGGTTCGCTTTACCGGGAGCGTTATCTCGTCCGCGGAGTGGTCTGCATTCGACATCAGTCCACTCTCCGTGCCGTTGCGGCGGCGTTCGACGTGTGTGTTCGGTTCGTGAGGCGGTTCATATGATTCATCTATGACGGCGGATTCGTACTGGTGCGTGGCCAATAACCCTTTGGCATCGGGAAATTGTCTTCTGTTCGATATGATACGGCGGACACTGGTCGGTATTTCTCGGATTCGCGCGTGCCCAAACGCGCACAGAAGTGTATTGCTCCACCAACGAAGATAAGCCTGGTCAGACCGGAGTGAAACTGTTTTTAGGGACCACCAAATCACTCGAAGAAACCGATGTTTCCACTGGAAGTAATCGGGGGTTAATCGACCGAAAATTCGGCCATTCTCTCGGCAGATGCATCACTGAGCGACGGTCGTCAGCCGTCGCTCTCTCCGTGGAACTACGTCTCCAAACGAACGTATCTTATTTCTTACCTTTGTGGTGGCACGGCGTTCGATCACCGACTGTCGACCAGTTCGAGGAAGTTCTCGATGACGTCGTGGCCGACGCCGGTCAGTACGGATTCGGGATGGAACTGCACGCATTCGATCGGGTAGTCGACGTGACGGATTCCCATAACGAGCTCGTCGCCCTCGTGATCGGTCGTGGCGGTCACGTCGAAGACGTCCGGTACCTCCGTCGCGATCAGCGAGTGGTATCGTCCGGCCTGGAATCCCTGCTCGAGTCCGTCGAAGACGCCCTCACCGTCGTGGTCGATCGGGAACGCCTTTCCGTGGATCGGTTCCGGTGCCCGCCCGACGCGTCCCCCGTACTCGTACACTGCGGCTTCGAGTCCCAGACAGACGCCGAGGGTCGGCACGTCCGGCGAGAGCTCCCGAAGGACGTCGGTGGTGACGCCCACGTCGCGCTCGTTCTTCGGGTGTCCCGGTCCCGGAGAGATGACGATGGCGTCGGGATCTGCCCCCTGGATCGCCGACAGTGAAGCGGTGTTCCGTACCACCTCCGTTTCGACGTGCTGGCTCACGTACTCGACGAGGTTGTACGTGAAAGAGTCGAAGTTGTCGACGAAGAGCACTCTCGTCATCGATTCACCTCCGTGAGTGGCCCTTCGATCCGATCCAGCGCCGCCAGTACGCCGTCCATCTTCTTTTCGGTCTCCTCGTACTCCCGTTCGGGATCGGAGTCGGCGACGAGTCCCGCCCCGGCCTGGACGGTGATCCGGTCCGTTCCGTCGACGCCCAGCCCCCGCTCGATCGTCGCGGTTCGGATGACGATCGCGAAGTCGGCGTCGCCGGTCCAGGAGTAGTAGCCGACGCCGCCGCCGTAGACGCCGCGTGGGGATCGCTCGAGCTCGTCGATGATCTCCATGGCGCGAATCTTCGGTGCTCCCGAGAGCGTTCCGGCCGGGAACGCCGCGCGCGTCGCGTCGAACGCGTCACTGTCCGACCGCAGCTGTCCGGTGACGGTTGACTCGATGTGCTGGACGTGACTGTACTTGAGGACGTTCATGAACTCCTCGACGCGAACGCTCCCCGGCTCGCTCACGCGGCGGACGTCGTTTCGCGCCAGATCGACGAGCATCGTGTGCTCGGCCCGCTCTTTTCCGTCGGCGAGCATCTCTCCGGCCAGCCGCCGGTCCTCGACGGGGCTGGTCCCGCGGTCGCAGGTTCCCGCGATCGGGTTCGACATCACCTCGTCGCCGCGGACCGAGATGAGCGTCTCCGGGCTCGCTCCGACGACTGCGAGGTCGCCGTAGTCGAGGACGTACATGTACGGCGAGGGATTGATCTCCCGAAGCGCCCCGTAGAGACCCAGCGTATCGATCTCGCCGTCGATCTCCCGGGTCCGTGAGATCACTCCCTGATAGATGTCGCCATCGAGGACGTGCTCCTTCGCCCGTCTGACCGCGTCCTCGTATGCCGGCTGTGGATCGGCCCGCCGCTCGTGCGGGACGAACCCGCCGGTCGAAAGCGGATCGGCGTCCTTGAGCAGTGCCGAAACGCGGTTCGCCTCCGCCCGCATTTCGTCGTAGATCGCACCGGGATCGTCGTCCTCGCGGACGATCGGCGTGAAGACGAGTGAGACGGTTCCAGCGGCGTCGTCGAAGACGACCGTCTTCGTGGTGAGGACGAACTGGGCGTCGGGGAACCGCGAGTCGGGACGCTCGACGCCGACCTCATCCAGCCAGAGGTCGTACACCGCGTCGTAGGCAAGAAAGCCGACGAGACCACCGTTGAGCTGCTGACGATCGCTCTCCGGGAAGTTCCGCAGGTCGACGTCGGGAAGCACTGCCCGGAGCGAGTCGACCGTGTCGCCACCGTTCGGCTCCAACAGTCCCTCGTAGCGCGCCTCGAGCGTCTCGACGGTCGTCTCTCCGTTCCCCTCGACCGTGACGACCGCGGACGGATCGTAGCCGACGAAGGAGTATCTGGCGTGTCTGTCCGCACCGGTTCCGGCGGTGAACGCGCCGTCAGGGTCGCTCGAGGCGACCTTCTCGGCGCTCTCGAGGAGGAACGTGTATTCGGCGGCCTCGGCATCGGTCGTCCGTCCGGACAGCGCGGCGTAGGCGTCCAGCGGCTCGGTTTCGACGTCCAGTTGGGCCACGGCCCGAACGACCGCCGGCCCGTCCGACGCGAGGGTGACGAACGCGTCGCGATCGATCACGGGCGACCCCCCGCCGCACGGACGAACGCGGAGACGGCCTCGTGGTCCTTCCGCCCGGGATCGGATTCGACGCCGCTGGCGACGTCGACCGCGAACGGTTCGACCACCGCGACCGCGTCGGCGACGTTCTCCGGGGTCAGTCCGCCCGCCAGCACGACCGGCGTCGTGAGCGCGTCGACGGCCGCCCGCGTTCGCTCCCAGTCGGTCGTTTCGCCGGTGCCGCCGGCACCCGCTTCGTCGAGGGAATCGACGAGCAGCGCGTCGGCGACCGACTCGTAGCGGCTCGCCGCCTCGGCTTCGACCGCGGGGAGGACGGCCGCGCGCACCGACTCCGAGAGCGTCGACAGCTCTTCGACAGTCAGGGTGCCGTGGATCTGTACGGCGTCCGGGTCGATCCGTTCGACGAGCTCAATCGCCTCCGCGACCGTCTTCGGCATCGTCACGAGTACCGTCGTCACGAACGGCGGTGTGGCGGCAGCGAGCGTCTCGGCCCGCTGCGGTGTGATCTCTCGGGGCGTGTCGACGTCGACGTCGACGGTCAGACCGATCGCGTCTGCACCGGCCGCGACCACCGCGCGGAGATCATCCGTCGTCGTGATGCCGCAGATCTTCACCCGCGTCATGGCTCGAACTCGCGGAGCGATTCGAGCTGTTCGGTCGCGGCGCCAGAGTCGATCGACTCTCGAGCGGCTTCGACGCCCGACCGGAGATCGTCGACCGCTCCGCCGACGTAGATCGCCGCTCCCGCGTTCGCGAGAACGATCTCCCGCTTCGCTCCCGTTGTCTCTCCCGAAAGTATTCCGCGCATGTCCGCGGCGTTTTCCGTCGGCGTGCCGCCCGCCACGTCGCCGAGATCGTACTCGGAGACGCCGAGGTCGCCCGGCGTCACCGTGTAGTCGGTGACTGCGTCGCCGTCGACTTCGGCAACCGTCGACGGTCCGTGGACGCCGATCTCGTCGAGCCCCGAGCCGTGAACGACGAGCGCTCGGTCGACGTCCATGCGTGCGAGCGCCCGCGCGAGAACCGGAACGAGTTCGGGGTCGTAGACGCCGACGACCTGTCCGTCCGCGCCGGCGGGATTCGTCAGCGGTCCGAGGACGTTGAAGATCGTCCGCATTCCGAGTTCCTTTCGCGGCCCGATGACGGCCTTCATCGCCGGGTGGAAGACCGGTGCAAGCATGAACCCCATCCCGGTCTCCTCGATACAGCGCTCGACGGCCGGTGGTTCGGCGTCGATCCGAACGCCGATCTCCTCGAGAACATCGGCGCTTCCGGAGGACGAGGAGACGGAGTAGTTCCCGTGTTTCGCGACCGGAATCCCGGCCCCGGCGACGACGAACGCGCTCGTCGTCGAGACGTTGATCGTGTCGTGGCCGTCGCCGCCGGTGCCGCAGGTGTCGACGAGCGGTTCACGGTCGGGAGCGATCGTCCGCGCGGCCTCACGCATCCCCTGGGCGAACCCGGCGATCTCGGCCTCCGTCTCGCCCTTCGCCCGGAGCGCCGCCAGCAGCGCGCCGATCTGTGCCTCCGTTGCTCCCTCGAACACTCGCTCGGCCGCCGCTTCGGCGTCGGCTTCCGAGAGGTCCTCGCCGTCCGTCACGCGTCGAATGAACTCCTGCATAATGAACACCAATGATCGATATTGCGTTATGATGTACAAATACGTACAATAGCTTAAGCCTGTCGGGGTCTTGGTCGGCGATCGATCCGGTCGCGGGGTCGGAATCCGAAACCTTCAACTACCTCTCCGGGTTACCACGGAATGTAGACGAACGCCGGAGGGTTCGTGGTCTAGACTGGTTATGACACCTCCTTGACATGGAGGAGGCCGGCGGTTCAAATCCGCCCGAACCCACTCTCTTATACGAGTTTTCGACTGACTAGCCTGATCGATTCACGGACAGCCGTTATGATCACGTGTCGTGGTCGGCGTCAGCGCGTTCGATTCCGATGCTGGCGGAACAGCTACCGGTCCCACGAATACTCTACGGGTACTGATAGGGATTCTCGTAGGAGTTCATAGCTTTCCGAAGCGGAAACGAGATATGCCGCCGACGGACGGGTTCAAAAGCTTCGGCCGGCTACGATAATCCCTATGAGCAGTCGATCTGTAATAGCCTGCTTGACGAACTCGAGGAGTACGACACCGGTGTCGCCGAGCACGAAGAGGATCCACGCCTGCGCTTTCTGGCCGGTAAAGGCGCGTACAAGGGGAAGAAACAGCGGGATTCTGAAGAGGGCGATGAGTGACGATTTCCACGTCGACCCCCGCTCGTCTCACTCTTGAAAGGCGTATCGGTCAGTCTCGGTCTCGTCGAACACGCCGACACAACCAGCGGTGAGGAACGATCGACGGCACTGCTGTAGCACCTGCGACGAGTTGCGCGGACGGCTACCGGCCGAACCAGTGCTCACCGATACCCGAGCGCTTCGAGTTGCCCGCGTACGAGCCGACCAGTGGTCGCTCGGTGCTCCGCGTCCGTCCACTCGAACGCCTCCCGGAGTTCCTCGATCGTACGCGCAGACAACGTCCCGAACCGCTCCCCGACGGCATCCGGTTGGACGGTCGCGCCGAGAACCACGTCATCGGCCTGCGATTCGATGACCTTGTCGGTTCCGTGGTAGGCCGCCTTTCGCTCCACCCCATATCGTGGCGCCTCGCACACGACGATTCGGTCCGCGGGTATCGTGTCACGCCACGATCGACCGGGCACGTCCGTTCGGTCGCCCTCGAAGGCGAGATCGAGGAGTGTCGCCGGGATGTCCCGCAAACTTGGCGTCCCGCCCCGGAGCTGAATGTCCCCAGACGGCCCGGATACGGCGACCGGGACACGGGCGACCGCATCCAGCGGCGTCCCCCCGTGACCGACCCCGTAGTTCGGCCGGGAATCAGTCATCCCCCGGTCAACTTCGACCTGTTCCCAGTGCGCCTCGCCGTGATCGCCGGTGACGAACACCAACGTGTCGTCCGTGAGTTGCGGGAGGTGGCTTTCCAGCTGTTCGGCGACGTAGGTTACGGCCGCCCGATACAGTGCCATCCGCTGGGAGCGATAGTATTGGCATTCGTCGCTCCCGTCCCAGTCGTCGGTGTATTCCTGAATGTGCGACAGGTTTGGGAGGGTGGTATCCACCCCCGCCGCCTCGACGTATTCATCTGGCGGATTCAGCGGGGCGTGCAGATCACCGAGATGGAGGTACGCGAAGGTCTGATCCCGATCCGTACGCCACTCTCGGTATGCCTCGAGCACCCGCTCGGCGCGAACATCCGGAAAGACGTCGTGGCGCTGGTACCACCCTTTGACCGCTAGTAACGGCATGAGGAAGGCGAGGCCGGTGTACGTGTCGTAGCCGGCGCGTTCGAAGGCAGTAGGAAGGACCGGATCCGTCGCCTGTTCGGGCATCGCGTACTCGTTATCATCGGTCGTCGTCCGTGCAACGGCACCGTGCTCGTGGGGGTACAGGCCGGTGTGGATCGACGTGATCGAGGGAAAAGTCCATGTTGAGGGAGCCACCGCAGCGGTCCAGTCCAGTCCGATCTCGGGTGGGCAGTCGAGTCTGAGGGCGTCGATCACGACGAGGAGGACGTGTCGGGTGTTCAGCCCAGACGGCCGGATAGTGGTAATCGGCTCGTGGCCCCGATCAGCCCGGAGTCCGAGGTAGCGCAGGTACAAGGGGTTGATGCGCGCTTTGAGACCGCGGGGGACCAACCAGTTGATCGCGTCAGGGACTGACATGGTTACAGGTGGGGGCTCCGTGGTTCGAGGGCGATGGGCCACTGGCGTACGGAGACGTTCGCCAGTTCATCGGTGGACGAGCGGCGAGCACGCCCTGTGACCGTCAATCGGACAGTGGGGGACCACTCAACGAACCGCGCGCGGTGGACAACATCGCTGGCCGATTCCCGGGGGTCACCGCGGAGTATCGGTGCCAGCTTCTCGAGCCCCTCGTCGAACGGCCACGAGTCCCCACGGTTCATCACTATGGTAGTTATCAATAGCAATCAAATAGGTTTCGGCCTTCGTCGGCGTTCATCGGTGTTTCCGGGCTAGGGTGATCGTGGCCGCCGCCACACGATCCCAGGTGTGACGCGTCCCAATTCGCCGGCACGCCATCGGGTCGAACTTGTCTGGTGTCGTCACGAGCTCGTGCATGGCCTCGGCGACCGCCATCGGCTCTTCGGGGTCGACAGAACACCCAGTCCCTTGTTCGAGGAGCTCCGCCGCACCGCACTGCGAGGGCGTCGAAATCACGACGGGCGTCCCACAGGCCCACGCCTCGAGGATCACGTTACCGAATGGTTCATACTGGGCAGGATGGACCAGTCCCGTGGCCTCCCGGTAGAGCTCAACGAGTTCGTCGTG
This sequence comes from Haloarculaceae archaeon, assembly GCA_007122455.1. GTDB lineage: Archaea > Halobacteriota > Halobacteria > Halobacteriales > Haloarculaceae > Natronomonas. The sequence goes on from SKTU01000001.1 coordinate 8,827, forward strand.
CCCGACCTGACCGACGAAATCGATCGGGAGGGTCGCCTCGAGCTCCGCGGTGTCGAGCGCGTCGATCGATCCAGCGACGGTCAACGTGACGTCTGACGACGGTGCAAGCCCTCGGAGGGCATCGAGGACTGTGTCGATGCCCTTGCGCTCCTGGTCGCCCCCCACGAACAGCAACTTCGTCGTTGTATCCGATTCATCACCTGGCGAAAACCGCTCGGCGTCGACCCCGTTGTAGATCACCCGGATGTCGCTTAATTCGACCCCATCATGCTCGAGACACGTCCGCTTCGTGAGCTCGCTGTTCGCGATGGTGAGATCGGCGCTCCGGATCGCTTGCCGTTCGAGGCGCCGTTCCGCCCGCCAGATCGTCGCGTTCGCCACCGAAAAGGCCAGATCGTCAAACGGCCGGGGCAGGCCGATTCGGGGCAGGTTCGCCGGTTTCTCGGTCAGGTTGTAGTGTACTTTCTGGACGGTTACCCCGTCAAACGGGATTGCGTCGAAGTCGATGTACTCGTGGGAGTGGATGAGGTCAATGGTCTCCAGCTCGGTAGAGGATTCGAGCCAACTGATCGCCTTCCGGGCGAACCAGAGACGGGGCGCCACGGTCCGCCGATACGAAATGGTCGAAACTTCTACGTTCGACAGCGGCGGTGGCGAGGCGTCCTGGCTGTGTTGGGCCGACTCGCCTGTGAGGACGTGGACGTCGTGGCCAGCATCGACGAGAGCGTCGGCGAGATGGTAGGCGTGATAGCCCACACCCCCGAGGACGTTGGGCGGAAATTCCTGTGTGATCAATAGGACATTCATATTAGGCCATAGACCTACACTACATAGTATGTGGGGAAGCCGAGCGGAGATGCCGCGTGGATACGGTCGGCGGATCGCATGGAACCGAGCTCCTGCCGCTGGGGGGTCCGGAAACACGGGTATGGACGACCGGAATCATCGTCCCGTGGAGACGTGATGGCCCGACGCGCGTTGGTCGTTGCCCCAACACCCTACTACATCGAGAAAGGATCGACGTTGCGGGTCCACGCCATGGTCCAGCGCCTCCGCCGACAGGGCTACCTCGTCGATGTCGTTTGTTACGATCGGGGGACCGATCCGGAATTGGATGGGGTATCGATCAGTCGGGCGGGGATCCGGTCGTTCACGTCGACCGATGCCGGTCCCGCCCTCACCGACCTCCTTAACGATGTGTTCGTCTCTATCCGCGTCTTTCGACAGGTGTTGACACGCAACTATGACATCCTTCAGGGCGAGGATGTCGAAGGGATCACTATCGCGTTAGCGGCTTCGATATGCACGGACGCCGAGACGATCTATGACCTTCACAACCCGTTGACCGAAAGCCTGGACCTCCACGGCATCCCGATCCCCCACCGTCTCTCGCGGGCGGTTGAGGGGGCCCTGTACCGCCGCGTTGACACGATCCTCGCGAACTGGGGGATGTGGGCCGACGCGATTCGTTCCGAGTATGATGTTGAGCGGGTCGAGGTGGTTCACGACCAGATACCGGCAGAGATGTCGGAGATCGACCTCCCGACGGATCGGTATCTCACGTACGTCGGCAATTTCGAACCATACCAGGGAGTCGATTTACTGGTGGAAGCGTTCGAAGCGGTCGCGGCCGGAACGGATGTGGATCTCGTCCTGGTCGGCGACCCGAGCGTCGAGATCCGCGACCTCGTGGCTGGATCGCCCGTCGCCGACCGGATCCATCTCCTCGGTCGCCAACCGATTCCGACCGCCAATTTCGTCATCGCGAACGCCGTTGCCAGCGTTATTCCCCGACGACACGGCACCCAGCCAAGCACCAAGCTGCTCCATTACGCCATGCACGATCCGCCGATTATCGCCACTGACCTCAGGTGTAACCAGGAGCTCGAGCGACTCGGACACGAGGTCTACTGGGCGGCGCCGACAGCGGGGGGGATTGCAACCTGCATCGAGGAGGTGGCCAACCATGGTTGATCGCGAGCCGCACCCGCGTGTGCTGTACCTGACGACCCGCGACGTCGCGACCAAGCGTACCGGGGCGGACAACCGTGCGGGCTACCTCTACGAGGGACTCAGACGGTCGATCTCTGTCGATCTCATCTACTTCGATCGCAGCGAGGAGGACCAGACACATGACAGGGGGACGGCCGTGCCGTATCCTCGGAGCGAACTCCTCGCAATCCTCTCGATCCGGTTTCTTCTCACCGTGATCAGGGCGGTCAGAAGCGAGGAATACGATGCCGTCGTGGTTTCGGGGATCGGCGCGGTGACGTACGGGTTGGTGGCGTCACTGCTCGCTCGAGCGTCCTTCGTGTTCGACGATCATAACGTGGAAGTTCATCTCGCACGGGGCGACTCCATCCCCCGGTACCTGGTGGTGTACGTCCTCGAACGGAGCGCCTGTGCCCTCGCGGCACTCGTCGTCGTCCCCACTGCGGAAACCCGAACCGCCCTCACCGGGTGGGCCCGGGGACAGATCCAAATCGTAACGAATGGCTACGACGCGGAAACGTTCACGCCGGACAGCGACGTGGTCTCGGATGCGACACCTCGGTTGTTTTACTTCGGAAACTACCGGTACGAGCCCAACGTAGAGGCGGTAGAGTACATCGCCACGCAGCTTTGCCCGCGGCTCGACAGCGCTGGCGTCGACGCCCAGATCGGGGTTGCGGGCGCTGGCGTCGAGGAACTCCCTCGTTCACATCGTGAGTCCGAGCGAATCCAGATCCTCGGGTTCGTCGACGATTTGCCCGCGACGATCCGTGCAGCGGAACTCGTCATCGTACCGCTTCAGACCGGCAGCGGGTCCCGACTCAAGATCATCGAATCGCTCGCGTGCGGAACGCCTGTCGTTTCCACCCCCATTGGTGCGGAGGGATGGCCGACTGACTGGAAGAACCTTACCGTCGTAGAGCTCGATGAATTCGCGGAACGCACGATCGAACTCCTCGACGAGGCGACCTTCGAGCGGAGCGAACTCGATGAGTATGCGAGGTACTCCTGGCAGGCCCAAGCGGAACGGTTCGCGGCAAGCGTCCGATCGACGATCTGAGCCCCGCGGGCATCCTCGGTGGATGGAACGTCGATCACGAACGCTCACGGTCTCACAGTTCTCGACTGGTTCGATCGCAGTGATTGATCGGAGGAGAGGGACATATGTAGTAGGCACGCGATCGCAGAATTCGTTGGTCAGACTTTGTAGCCCAGATCACGAAGTCGCTGGTCGACGTCGACCTGCGGTGTCGTGTCGGTCGGCTCCTCGGCCGTGATGGTCCGCCGTGAAGAGTACGGACACACATGCCAGGGGACCGTAACGAGTTCGTCGGTGTACAGCCCAGGAATATGCCCGTAATACCGGACGGGGATCGGCGTGGCCCGCTCGCCGAGCATCTCGCCGTGATCGGCGGAAATCACCGTCTTTCCCTCGAACACTTCGAGCAACCGGTCCACTTCCTCGAGGACAGCGTCGAGCGTCTCCGCGTAGGCCTGCTTGAGAATGTCGTCGTCGACCTCGATCGCGCCGCGGCGAATTCGCTCGTAGAAGCCCATTTCCAGTTGTGATTCGATGGACGGGAGGTGACGTTCCGCCGTGGGGCCGAACAACGGATGGTGCGGTGGTGCGTAATGGACGAGCAGGCGCTTGTTCGGATATTCGTCGGCGGCGCTAATGGCCGACTCCGTCGTCGCGTACATCTGGTCGACGTGCAACCGCTCTTCAGGCTCGTTATGGACGTCGTAGTAGGCGAAAACGCTCGCACCGATCTTCTCTCTGAGCTTCATGTACCACGGATTCGCCGAGACGTAGACCACGTCGTGGAGTGACCGGTCGCTGAAGTTGGCACGAATGAACTCTGAGGTAGAGGATGCTCGCGAGATGCGCGAGGAGGTGGAACCGTCTCGCGTCTCGGCAGCCCGCGCGAAAAAATCCGACCGACAGGCGTCGAGCAGGATTAGGTTGTCCCAGTCGGCTGAAAAGATATCGATGCCTCGACGATTGTACGACCAGCGACCGAACCTTCGGTGGTAGATCAAGGACGGCCCGTAGAACCCTGCGAGTGAGAGCACGGAGCGCAATCCCTCCTCGGCGTAGTACTTTCTGGCTCGGTCGACGATGGAAGTGCCGTTGGGATGGGTCATGGTCATACTCCTCACATGCCGGTCATATAGCCGTCGGAGTCGCGTTGGGTACGGTCGCGAGATCGGCACGATCGCAGCTCGCCTCGTGCTCCCAAGAGTAGACGCGCATTCCTGTAGCGTCGACATCGTGATTCGTGAGAGTATCGAGCACGTCCCGAGCCTCTGGACCGATGCGCTGCCAGACGATGCGATCGACAACGATCCACCCCCGCTCGTGGCAGCCGATGGCGCTTTCGAGCCGGGAGGCATTCTCGATCGGGACGGCCCCCGAATACACCTCGTAACGACCGTCGATCGTCCAGGTGCGATCGGCGCTGGTCAGGTTGTGAACCATCCAATAGTCGACGTGCCCGTGGTAGTATACGGCTGGTGCCGTCCAGCCTGCGACGATGACGTCATCCGGTTCGGAAAGTTCATCCACATACGCGTACGCGCCTTTGAAATCCGGTTGTGGTGCGTTCGGACCGAGCTCATACTCCGCCTGCGGTACGACTGTGAGGTTCGCTGAAACGAGCAGCAAGACGACGAGGATCGGCACGACCGTCGCCACGAAATTCGTTGCCGTCGACCAGGGGAGTCGGGTCATCGAAGCTCCTGTAGCGCTCTCTCGGACGGGCTCGATCACGTCAAGGAGTCGATCGGTCAGAAAGGACCCCACGAAGCCGACATAGATCGCGGCGATGGGAACGGCGAAGTAGAGATACCGCCCGGCGAAGAGGTAGGTGTTGTATGCGAGTACCCAGAGGGGCGGGAGGAGGGCGAGCGCGAGCAACAGGCCGAGCTTGGGGCGCCGGAAACTCAGACCCATCCCCACGAGCGCAAGCAAGGAGAGGGCGGGGAATTCCGCGCGTACCCAGGACCGGTACCGGTTGACGTGGACGATGTCGGTCGCGAGGGCGGTTTGCGCGGCGGTGAGCGGCCCGGTGGCGAGGAGTTCAAGGACGACCGCGCCCACAACTGTTCCGCCGACGATCAGCGCCGTCAGTGGGGATCGGATTCCGTGGGTGGTCCACGCCTGAACGAGGAGGTACGTTCCCGCGACGGGAATGAGAATGAGGCCGATGGGATGCGTGAGGGCCCCCACGGCCGTCCCAGCGACGACGAGGCTGACCGAGGGTGGATCGATAGGGCCTGTCCGATCCATCCGCGCGAGCCCGAGGAGCGCCAGCGCGTAACACAGCTGGAGTTGCTGGTACATCCTTGCCTGGCGACCCCAGGCGATTTCCCACGTGAGAAAGGTGACGAGGATCGCGGCGAGGAGGCCGACTCGTCGGTCACCGACTTCGCGACCGAGCCAGTAGGTGACCAAAATCGTGGCAACTCCTTGCACCACCGACGGCAGACGGGCGGCCCACTCGGAGACGCCGAAGAGGACCATCGAGGCGGCGACGATGAGGGTGTGAGGGAGGCCGCGGCGGTATTCGACACCGGAGGGGAATCCCGGTGTGCCGCGTTCGAGAAGCCCGAGTGCCGCCGTCGTCGTGATGGCCTCATCAAACCAGAAGCTGGGGGAGCCGAGGGCATAGAGCCGGAGAAGCGCACCGACGAGTAACAGCCCACCGAGGCACAACCCGACCTGTGTACGTGATATGAGGGTTCGTTCAGTTCCGTCTGACGCGGGCGCGCGATACTGCCACAGAAACAATCCCAGGAAGGTTGCAGCGAGCAGGACTGCGAACGCGTCGAGGTCGAGAGGCCAGTTTACGCCGAGGAATACCTGTCCGATGAGTAGGAAGATAAAAAAGACCAACAAAGAGGCTGAGACGTCACTTGCGAGCGGGATGTACCCCGGAGTATCACGTTGAGATGACATCTATGTGCTGGTTAATCCTTGGATAATTTTGCAGTACGAGCTGAGGAAAGTGTCGGAGTGAATCGCCATTAATCATGGTTGTTTGACGAAATCTTTATTTCATATGAACTTGATATCAATTAATATGCTATCAAGTATAAATTTATTTCAGCATAACCTGACACTAAGTGTGGTGGTAGCAGTTACCTCCATCGAACACGACGTCGAAACCGCCACCATGTTCGAGGAGGAGTGAACGATGCGCCGTAGCATCCCAACGATCGGCATCACCCTGATCATCGTTTTGCTCCTCGTGGTCCTCACACAGCCCACCAGCGCTGTGCTGACCACGGTCAGCGGCCCGGATGAAATCGACCGCGGTGAGGAAGCCGCCTTCAGTACGACCGTTGAGATCCGGGAGGACGAACGGATCCCGGTCGAAGGGTTCAACGTAACCCTTACCCCGGCTGAGAGTACCGGGACCGTGGTCGTCACCTTCACCACGGACGGCGATGTCGACGAGGTTCACGTCACCGGTGACGCGGACGAATACATCGACATCGACGCCCTCACAGCCTCGATCGTGCTCGCTGACGTCCAGCGCACGGCCGACTTCGGCTACGGGTACCTGTCGGGCACGGACGAGCGAACGACCGATGACCATAGTTTCGGATACGGATACGGGTATGGTTACGGCTATGACGCTAACACCGATGGGACGTTCACCTTCGACGTGCAGTTCGATTCTGCTGCCCTCGCTCCCGGTGACTACACCCTCCAGGTAAACGTAAACTCCGGTGCTAACGTGTTTGCCTCGAACGAGTTTACATTCAGCGTGCTTCCGGACGTCGTGGATGGTACTCTCGAGGTCACCCCCGAGACGCTCAATCTCGCCTCCCAGGGCCAGTGGGTGACTGGCTACATCACCCTAGATGATGCCGATGTGGCCGACATCGAACTCGGCTCCGTCGAACTGAACGGCGTTGCTGCCATCGACGACCCGCGCTACGGGTTCGTCAGGAATCCCGTCGTCGAACGGGATGGTGAGGAGGTCTTCATGGCTAGGTTCCCGCGTGACGAGGTCAGCGACACCGTGGAGCCCGGCGACGCTGTGACGATGACTGTCAACGGCACCGTCGACGGGGTCACGTTCACGGCGACGGACACCATCCGGGTGATCGACCGTGGCGGCGCCTCGGGCGATAACCGTGGTGGCGGGTTCAGTGACGATCGGGACCGTGGCCAGGGGAATCCCCACCATGATGATCCACACCGAGGGCCCCGATGATGCGCGTTGAGCCTGCCGTGATCGGCACCCATCACCGACAGGTGAGTGGGTACTGATGGAGCTCTCGGTCGTCCTCCCGGTGTACAACGAGGCAGGAAACCTCGAGCCGCTGTACAGCGAACTCGTCGATGTTCTAGAGACCTACTTCGATCGGTGGGAGGTGATCTTCGTCGACGACGGATCGACGGACGGTAGTCGGGAGCAGTTGACGCGCTTGGAAAGCGACGACGAGCGCGTCTGTGTCATCCAGTTCACGACCAATTTCGGCCAGAGCGCCGCCCTCGACGCCGGCATGAAGCGGGCGCGAGGTGACGTGGTCGTGACGATGGACGCCGACGGACAAAACGATCCCGCGGACATCCCACGGCTCGTCGAAACTCTCGAGACGGAGGGGTATGATTGCGTGGTTGGGTGGCGGAAGGACCGCGTGGATCCCCTCGGCAAGCGCGTCGCCTCCCGGTTCGCGGGGCTGATTCGGCGGCTCTTCCTCCGGACCGATCTCCACGATTACGGCTGTACGCTTAAGGCGTTCACCAACGAGACGGCCAACGCTATCGACATCCGGGGAGAGATGCACCGCTACGTCCCTCCGATCCTCACCTGGCGAGGGTACGTCGTGGGCGAGATTGAGGTCAACCACCGGACACGCTGGCATGGCCAGACCAAGTACGGGTGGGATCGGCTGCCAAAGGGATTCATGGACATGCTCAACGTCTGGTTCTGGCAGAAGTACTCTGGGCGACCCATCCACGTCTTCGGTGGTCTCGGCATCCTCGCCGGGACCCTCGGCGGGGCGGGGGGTCTCTACTCGGTGTACCTCAAGGCCTTCGAGAACGTGAGCCTCTCGGACACCGCCTTGCCGCTCTTCTCGGTGTTCATGGTCCTGTTGGGGATCCAGTTCTTCATTTCCGGTATTCTCGCGGATATCAGCATCCGGAATTACTTCCAGCTCCAGGACTCGCCCGATTACCGGATCCGGACAGAGCGGGCGCCCAAACCAGTGGACGGGGGCAGCCCGGAGCGGATGCGATCGACCGAGGAGCGTCCAGCAGTCGCTTCCGATCAATGAGCCCGCGCCAGCTCCCGCTCGTGGACCGAGCCCGCAGCCTCTCGATCGTTTCGACCTTCGTCCGATCGACTGGACTCCGTGGCCTCGCGAAAGGGTACCTGGTGAGCTTGTTGAAATGGATGGACGTGTATCGCGTCTCGCTCGCTGCCATCTTGCTCGTGGGATTCTTCCTGCGCGTCTGGCAGCTCGGTTCTGCCCCCTTCTGGGTAGACGAGGCGTTCACTGTGTGGGCGGCCGAGAACTTCGTCCGCGGGCAGGGATTCTCCGACGTGGTTGGTCCGGAATCACCCTACCGACGTGCGTGGTTGACCACCACGCTACCGATTTCGGCGCTCTTTGCGCTCTTCGGGTCAAGTGAGTTCGTCGCCCGGATGCCGTCAGCCGTCCTAGGGACTGCAACAATCGTCGTCGTGTATCTCATTGGATCGCAATACCACCGCCACGTCGGGATCGTCGCCGCGATCTTGGTCGCGCTCGACCCGTTCATGATCGTTTGGGCTCGCGAAGCCCGCATGTACGCTCATCTGCAACTCTTCTATGTTCTGGCGATCTACCTTCTTTCGCGCTGGCACGTCCAGCACGACCTGCAACTGCGGTCGAGGTATGCCGTCGGCTTGGTTGTCATTGTTGGGCTGGGAAGTCTAACCCACCGGGCGTTCCTCGCCTTCGGTGCCGTGTTCCTTGCCTTTATGTGTCTCCTGGTGATTAGCCACGATCCGCGCAAGAAGTTCCGGTCGTCCAGCATCGACGAAGTGGCAGTACGGGCTCTCGCCTACGGATTCTGCGGCGTTCTGGTGGCCGTAGGATTTGTTGCTGTGAACGGCGTCCCAGGGGTCCTTTCAGCGCCAGCGCCGGGGCAGTGGCCGGAGCGCGGCTACGATTATTACTGGGTGTTCTTCGTCGACAACTATTCCATCCTTTGGGTGTTGGCGGTCGCCGGAATGGTGTACTTACTGCTCGGCGATGATCGAGATCATCTGTTGGTGTACGCCGTCATCATCCCCTTTATCGTCGCCTCGCTCACTGCAACGAAGGCGCCACGTTACGTCTACCACCTGGTCCCGTTGCTCTTCCTCATTGCCATCATCCCGCTCGCCCACCTCGTCGACAACCTGTTCGCTCAGTCCTCCCAATCGATCAACTGGGGGCGTCGGTTCGATGCACGTCGAACGGGGATCACCATCGTCCTTATCTTCGTATTAGCCGTGACACCGCCAGCGGCGGCTCTCGAGGCCACACAGGTCGGAGACGACAACCCCTTCCACCCCGGTCATTCGGATTTCGAGGAGGCCAGCGCGTTCATTGCGGCGCACGACGATGGCACAGGAATCGTCATGTCAACTCGTCCAGAGGTGTCGCTGTGGTACCTAAACGAGACCGACTATTTCTTCCGACAACACGGAGTCAAATACGCGGAACAGCGTGGGGAGAACCTCGTACACACCCGCACGGGCACGGTTGTGGTGACCGATCCATCCGTTGTTCGAGAGGCGATGGATGAGCAGCGGCCGATCTGGCTGCTCGCTGGGCAACGCTTCAATCAGGGCTTCACATCGAACGAAATGCGTTCGTACGTACGCCAGAATTTCGTCGAGATTTCCAACGAATCCTGGCATAATATGGCGATCTACTACTGGAGTCCGTACATCGACACCCGCACATTCAGTGTCGTGGAAGACATGGGTGAGACCACTGACAACGCGTTCGTCTACGAGGACGGTGATAACCAGGTCCTTGCGCTCGGGCGAACAGTCGATACCCCTGCCCATTTCGGCGAACAAGGAGAGCAAGCCACCGGTTCGGCAACGATGGAAGTCGCCATCCGGGCTGACGAGCCTATCCTGATCGAGTCTCGGACGTTTGGAAACGACGATGGTCAACGTTTCGTGAACGTGAGCGTGTCCACTGACGGGGAGGAGTGGCAGCTCATTCACCGGAACGCCGACGACCAATGGGCGGTCAAGCAGTCGGAGCTTCCTGCGGACTTCACGGACGACGACCGTCTCTATATCCGCGTACACGGCGGCACTGAGGGCGGCAGCAGCCACGGTGGGCTCGTTGATTACGTCAGAGTTGCCACGACTGAGGAGTGGGAGCGGGAATACCTTGAGGTAGAAGATCCCCACAGGTAATCGTGAGATATCGACACCTATTCCGCACCCACGGTAAATCGCATCCGATACGCGTATCAACCGTTTTCAGGAGGTCGATCGGACGCTCTCGGAGCGAGTGAGTTCGACGATCAGGTTGCGCTCCTTGAAGAGCACCTCGACATGCAGGCGCGGTACGGCCCCAACATCGTCCGTGAACCAACGGAAGCATCCAAGGGGAACGCAGACGATACGGGATCGCCTTGCTTTCAGCGGATGACTACCCAATCGAGGACTCCCAATACTATCTGTTCGAAGATCGAGTACGGAGAGTAATCATCAGAGGCCTGTTGGTAATCCACATCGACGTCTGTGGGCAGATACTCGCGTGCTTAAACGCATCTCGCCCTCACCCTCGATCAGCGTCGGCGACAGGCGACGGCCTTGCTCGAAATCGCTGATCGTCATCCCCCCGCAAGTACTAGTCGGAGATCTCAACACCATGCCCGACGAGGGGGCGATCGACCACGTCCGGGAACAGTATCACATGACGTCGCCGCAATCGGAGGATGGCGACACCGAAACGTTCCCGTCGACCGATCTGGAACGTCGCATCGACTACGCGTTCGTGACTCCAGATGTTCGCATCTAGGAGGCTTTCGTCGATCCCACGGATACGCCGGATCACTGCCCCATCAAAACGATCATCGAGTTGTCCGGAACGGGACCGTAACCCAAGTGCATGGCCGTATTAGCCGACGTACTGAATCAGCCGGATGCACCGCGGTCGAATCGAGTCGGGGAGGCGCTCTGCAAGCCCGATCAATTCGGCGGGGTCCACGGCTCTGAGGCGCAAGCCGAGGACGGTGTAGACGACGAACCCGACCGGGGGGACGACAACCAACGAGACGAGGCTCGGCCCTGTCGCCATGGCTAGCCCCCCAATCACCACAGCGCTCACCGACACCGTGCTGCCGACCCGAAATAACCGAAGGTCAGCAACAGGATTATAGCCGATCGAACGGGCAGCGACGACGTGGAAGCCGAGCATGGATGCGTAGCCGATACTCGTCGCGACCGCAGCGCCAGCCATCCCGTAAGGCGGGATAAGCACCAGGTTCAACCCGAGATTGAGAAGGGCCGCGGCCGCGGTGGCGAGGATCAGCGGTTGCAGCATCCCCGCTCCCTGCCCGATGGCGAAGATTGGTCGGGCGATCGCGAACCCGAGCGCTCCCGGGAGGAGTAGCCAGAGCGGGAGAACAGCGGGGGTGAACTCGTCCCCAAAGTAGAGCCCGACGAACGGCTCGGCCAGGGCAGCGATCCCGGTGGCGACGAGCACGGTGAAAAACAGGGTATACCTGGCGACTCGCGCAGCGATCTCGGAGATTCTGGCTGTTTCTTCCTTCGCCCAGAGTTCCGAGGCGGAGTGAAGGAGAACCATCTGAAGGGCGAACGGGACGAACCAGAGGAACTCCGCGACGATGAGGGCGGCTTTGTACAGGCCGGTCGCCTCGCTTCCGACAAACCACTGTAGGAGGATGATGTCGACGTGATAGAGCGATGCGGTGAGCAGGATAAGCATGACGCTGTGGGCGTTGAATGTGAGGAGTTCGCGTCGCGGAACATGCACTCGTTTTGGACGGAACGCTGCACGTATGTCGTAATGAAACGAGAGGAGGTACGTGCCGACCACGAGGACGATTGCCCCGGCGATGAGGTGACCGGCAACAACGCCGCTGACGTCATAGCCGACGTATGCGAGGCTAATTCCGAAGATACCGAACAGCAGCTTTTGCAGGGCCCAGAGCGGCTCGGACAGGTGTTCGAGGCCTTTTCCCATCAGGGAGCTCCGGACGATATTCTCTCCCTGGCGAACGACGATGACACCCGCGAGCAGGTACAGATAGGGGACAAAGACGGGACCGAGCAACGATTCAGTCACTCCCGCGAGATTCGCGGCGACGAAACCCAGCGCCGCGATGCCAGCGAGGATCGTCCCTGTCTGTACGTAGAATCCGTACACGGCGTCGGCCCATCCGGCCCGATCTCGATCCTCTGCGACGAACTTCCGGAGCCCATCGGTGATCCCCGCGTTGACGAGGATCATCGAGACGCCGAGGATCGAGAGGATGAAGGCGTAGTCACCGTAGTTGGCGGTCCCGAGGACGCGGACGAGGATTGGGGTGATCGCGATCCCAAGGAGGAGCCTGACGAGATTGGAGGAAAAGATCGAGAGAAATCCGCGGATGGGATCGGTGCGCATGGGAAGGTACAATTACGCGACGGGGCTCGACAGAGCCATTGCTTCTCGCCCGATCACGGATAGTCACCGTGGGACCGACAGCTGCTTATTGGTTGTGATCGATCACCGTTGCTGTTGGTTACGCAACATTCAATCTCGACCGCTTAGCACTGGGCAAACCACGAACGATGACCGTCGATTCTGGAAATGTTTTTCCCGTCGGCCTGCGGTCAATAACCATGGATGGACGACGCGTACTGGTCACCGGTGGCGCCGGGTTCATTGGCTCGAACCTCGCCAACCACCTCGCCGAACGAAACGACGTCATCGTCGTCGATAACTGCTACCTCGGAACGCCCGATAACCTCGATCCGGCCGTCGATTTTCGCGAGGAATCAGTCCTCTCGGACGACCTCCCGACCGACGTTGACTGTGTGTTCCACCTGGCGGCACTCTCGTCCTATGCGATGCACGAAAATCACCCGACGCGCGGGGCTCGGGTCAACGTCGAGGGATTCGTCAACGTCGTCGAGCACGCCCTGACCGACGGATGTGACACCGTCGTCTATGCGTCGACCTCGTCCATCTACGGCAGCCGCACGGAACCGTCCCCCGAGGACCTCCCGGTCGCGGTGAATACGGGGTATGAGGCCTCGAAGCTCGCCCGTGAACGGTATGGTGAGTACTTTTCTAACCATCACGGCATGGCGATGGCGGGATTGCGCTTTTTCTCCGTTTACCAGGGGTATGGTGGGGCCGAGGAACACAAGGGGACCTACGCCAACGTGATCGCGCAATTCGCCGACGACATCGCCAATGGGTGTCAGCCCGAGCTGTACGGTGACGGCACGCAGACCCGTGATTTTACCCACGTGGACGACATCGTTCGCGGCATCGAGCTGGCCGCCGACAATCGGCTGGATGGCATCTACAACCTTGGCACCGGCGAGGCGTACTCGTTCAATACCGTCGTCGACGCCATCAACGAGGAGTTGGGTACCGATGTCGAGCCCGCGTACGTTGACAACCCGATTCCTGCCGAGGTCTACGTACACGACACGTGTGCGGATAGCTCCAAGATACAGGCCGAGACCGCCTGGGAGCCCGAGGTCACCTTCGAGGAGGGAATCCGACGCGTGTGTCGCCAATATCAGTAGGGCGTGTCTTAACCTGTTTCCCTCGAAGCGTTCCTCAACGGGCCACGTTCACCGGAACACGATTGTCGATTCGGCGTGACGTGGTCGAATCCCCCGAACCAATACTTCTGCCGCACACGAACTCCCGAGCGACGAATCCGTCCACGGAAGATCCGACTCCGAGCCACCGGGCACAGCGAGCGTTCCAGATTCTCACTTCTGAGTCCTCGTAGCGGTTTCCTTCGAGCGTCGCGTCTTCGACCGACTCGAATCAGCGCTCAGATCTCGTGAATCCGTTCGCCGCGATCGAGCCGTTCGGCGATTCGGAACGTCTGCTCGCCGGCGCGTCGGGTCGGCGTGTGCGCCGAGAGATATCGCACGGTCGCGACGAGGTGAACCCGTGCTCGTTCCTCGTCGACCGCCGAGTCGTACTGGTTGAACGCCGCTTCGACGTTCTGTCGGGGGTGGAAACCGGCGTCCTCCCGGAGAAGCGCTTCCCCGAGACTACGCTTCAGTTGTGCGACGTCGCCGTCAGCTGCCAGATACTCAGCCGTCAGTCGACCGGCCCGGTCGACCTCCTCGTCGGACTCGACTTCGAAGCAGGTCAGTAGCTCCTCGAGGATCGAATCCGGATCACCGTCGCCGTCCGGTTCGGGGAGGGCGATCGGCGGGACGTTGAGGAATCGATCGAGGTAGACGTTCATCGCCGCGTCGAAGACGCCGCGGTAGAGTTCCATCGCGTCGGTTCGCCGGCTGAGGCTGAAAACCGCGTTCGCGTAGCTGTACGTGTGATGGACGGTGTTCCAGTCGCCGAACTCGTTGCTCGTGCCGAACTGTGCGATCCGACGACCGGCCGCGTACGCGACGGTCCGGGCGAGTTCCTCGACGGTCCCTCCGTTCGAGATCGCGGTCGTCAGGGCGTCGACGATCTCGTGGGGATCGTCCCCAAGCAGGACGTCGAGGTGGTCGTCCGGCTCCTCCCAGGGACCGTCCGCATCCTCGATTAGTTCGGGGAGTTCGTCCGCGGCGTCGAAGCACAGTCGCGCCACGTCGATCGGCTGTCGCCACGAGGAGCGTTCCTCTGCCCGATCCGCCGAGGCGAGCCCTGACACGAGCGTCGGAAGCACGCTGTCGGCGTGTTCCCATCCGACGTGATCGAGCGTCTCGAACGCCTTGTTGACGAAGTCGACGGCGTGACCGTTGTCGAGGTAGAGATGATCCGTCGCGGCGGCGACGAGCATCTCCGCGACGGCCGACTCGTCGAGATCGGCCGCGATTGCGGCCCGGAGGACGCGCTCGGCACCGTCGGAGTCGCGCACTTCGACGTTGTTTCGGAACCACGCCTCGAGTCGGTCCGCGGCGACCGTGTCGGCGGCGAGCGGCTCCTGGACGAAGAACGGCGGTTCGCCGGCGCAGTCGTCGGCGACTTCGGTGAGCCCGATGTAGAGTGCCCGGGGGCGATCCTCCGAGCGGAGCTCTCCGAGGAGGTTCGCCATCACGCCGAGGGTCGTCAGCCCGCTTCCCCAGCCGCCCTCGCGATACTGCGTGCCGAAGTCGATCCCGATTCGGACCGGAACCGTGTACGGAACATCCGCCCGCTTCAGTCCGATAACCGACTTGGCGACGACGAGATCGAGATTTTCCTGTAACCCGTGGGTGAGCCGCTCCCGCCAGTGTTCCTCCGGGGGTTTGTCCCGTCCGGGGTTCGGATCGACGTAGACGTCGTCGTCCCGAAGTTCGATGGGGTAGGTTCGAACGTCGTCGGCGAAGGGGTCGAACGTGTCCCCACACGAGATCTCGAAGCGCGCGTGGTGCCACGGACAGGTGAGGATCCCGTCGTCGACCGATCCGTCCGTCAGTGGAAAGCCCATGTGCGGACAGCGGTTGTCGGTGGCGTAGAACTCGCCCTCGTGGTGGAACACTCCGATGGTGCGGCCGTCGACGCGGACGGTCTTCGGGGCGGCCGCCCGTATCTCTTCGGCCGATCCGATCCGGACGTACTGGTCGCTTTGCTCGGTGGACATGGCTGGAGCTATCTATTCGCTGGCAACCGAGTTGACTCTTGCCCGGGGCGGTCCGGACCGCCAACGGCCGAACGCCGAGACTCCGTTTCGGTCGACTCCCCGCGAGAGAACGCGGGGAACGTCATCCGTCCCGGTCCGGGGGAAGTTCCATCTCGACGCGGGTGCCGCGGTCGGTGTCCTCGAAGCGCACTGTTCCACCGGTGGCGTCGACGACCCAGTTAACTAACCACAGGGAGATCCCGGTGCCGTGTTCGAGCGGCAGTTCCTCACCGCTTTCCACCGCGGCGATCTCCTGTTCGGGGATTCCGGGTCCGTTGTCTTCGACCGAGAGGGTGACCGCTCCGTTCGATTCGACGTACACGCCGACCCGGGGATCGGCGGCGTCGTTGTACATCGCGGCGTTTTCGACGAGTCGCTCGATCGCCGTCGGTAGTCCTTCGACGGCTCGAATGCGGCACCGTTTCGGTGTGTTCACCTCTACAGTAACGGCGGGAAAACGTTCGCGAACCGTGGCGGCGGTGTCGTCGACGACTCGCGAAAGGTCGTACGATTTCACGACGTCGTCTCGATCGATGAGAGTACTGATCTTCCGAGCCGTCTCGCTGATCCGCCTGATTCCGTCGCTCGTTTCCACGATGGTCCGCCCCATCTCGGCGTACGGCTCCTCTAGCTCCGTCGCGATCTTGACGCCGTACCCTCTGATGACGGTGAGATCGTTGCGGATGTTGTGCCGGAGGACGCGGGTGAGGATCTGACGGAGGTGATGTAACTTCCGCTCGCGCTCCTTCCGTCCACTGATATCTTCGATGGTACCGAAATTGTAGGTTCGATCCTGAATCTCTCGACGGGTCGTCGTGACCGAGACTGGAACGCTCCTCCCGTCGAGTTCGTGGGTGGTCTCCGCTACCCGTGTATCTCCGGTACTGAACGATTGCCAGTAGTCGCGGAATCGGCCACTCTCGAACTCCGGATTGATCTCCCAGATCGCCATCCCTTCGAGCGTCTCCCGGTCCGTACCGAGGACGTCCGCGTACGCCTCGTTGACGTACTCGTAGCGCCCGTCGGAGCCGTAGACCGCGACCCCGACGCCGACGGTCTCGACGATTCGCTCGAAGAACGTCTCCCGTTCGATCATAGGTGTCTGGTAGCAATGAACAGTAGCCGACGGTATATGTCGACTACGGATCGCGAACGATCGTCAGCCGGTTCACTCCGTCGACGGCTCGACTCCGGCCGCTCGCGCCCGCTGGAGGATCCCGCGAGCACGCTGGATCACCGGCTCGTCGATCATCTCCCCGTCGACCTGGAAGACGCCCGCGTCGGTCTCGTCGGCCGCGTCGACGATCCGCCGGGCCCACGCGATCGACTCCTCGTCCGGCGTGAACGCGTCGTTGATGACCGGTATCTGCGCCGGATGGATAGCGGATTTGCCGTCGAACCCCATTCGACGGGCTTCCTTCGCGACGGCGGCCAGTCCGTCGAGGTCGTCGATGTCGGTGTAGACGGTGTCGGAGACCCGGACGCCGGCCGCCGATCCGGCGACGACGATCCGTCCACGGGCGTACTGCAGTTCTCGCTCGTCGTCGGTCGGCTCCATGCCGACGTCCGTTCGGAGGTCTTCGGCACCGAGACCGATCGCGTCGACGACGTCGGCTTCGGCGATCCGGTCGACGTCCCGAAGCGCTGTCGCCGTCTCGATCGAGACGCTGACGTCGACGTCGAGGCCCGCGTCGGCGATCAGCTCCGCGAGCCGATCGATCGTCGTCAGCTCGATCTTCGGAACGACGAGGATGTCGAGATCGAGGTCGGCGTCCGATAGCGCCGCCACGTCGGTCGGTCCTTCCCGGACGATCGGATTGATCCGGACGGCGATCTCGGTTCCCTCGCGATCGATCTCCGGGAGCACCCTGACGAGCGTCTCCCGTGCGGTATCCTTCGCGTCGAGCGCGATCGAATCCTCCAGATCGTAGTTCACGACGTCGGCGTCGGTCGCGACCGCCTTCCGCATCATCTCGGGATTCTCGCTGGGACAGAACAGCGAGGAGCGGCGAGCGCCCATCCCGTCACCCCGACCCCTGGACGAGCGCGTCGACTGCGACCGCCGACTCGCGACCGACGACGACCGGATTCAGTTCCAGCTCCGCGAGCCCCTCGACTTCGACCGCCAGTCGGCCGACGTCGACGATCAGCTCGACCAGGGCGTCGGTCGCGAGCGGCGGACGGCTACGGTAGCCCGCGAGCCGTTCCTCGAGACCGATTTCGGCAAGCACCTCTCGGACCTCCGTCGCTGTCACCGGAGGGACGAGGACGCCCCGATCGTCGATCAACTCGACGAACTCGCCGCCGTGACCGACCGTCAGCACGGGTCCGAAGACGTCGTCGACCGTCACGCCGACCAGCACCTCGACTCCCTCGTCGACGTTCAACTGCGGCTGGACGAGCACGCCGTTTATTTCCGCTTCCGACGCGTGGGAGCGAGCGTTGTCGACGATCGCGCCGTAAGCGTCGGCGGCAGCCGCGCCGGAGTCGATCCCCGTCATCACCGCGTCGGCGTCCGTCCGGTGGGGAATCGCCGGCGAGTCGACTTTCATGACGACGCGATCGTGACGATCGACGGCGTCGGCGGCGTCGGCCGTCGAGTCGACGAGTTCGGAGTCGACGAGTTCGATCCCGTATCCCGACAGCAGCGTCTCGGCACTCTCCCACGGGAGAACGCCCTCCTCGATCGTCGGCCCGGAGTCGGCAGCCACTGCCGCACGAGGGGGTCGATCGGCGAGCGCCTCGCGTCTCGCCTTCACGTCGACGAGCGACGCCAGCGCGTCCATACCGCGGGCCGGATCTCGGTAGACCGGCAGCCGCTCGCGGAGGCGATCCAGCGGCTGCTCGCCCGCTCCGTCTGGCTCTCCTCTCCCCGTCCACACCACGACCACGGGGACGTCTGTCGCCTCGTCGACGGCGCGAATCTGCGATTCGACCTCGGCGGCGCGATCGCCGACGGCAGTCAGTCCCAGTCCGAGGACGTAGGCGTCGAAGCCGTCCTCGGAGAGTTGATCGACGACCTCGGGGAGGACGTCGACGCCCTGGCCGCGGATGTCGAGCGGGTTCGAGAGCGAGTCGAACGTGAGTAGTCCGTCCATCTCGAGCAGCGCCGCTTCGGTGTCGTCGCTCAGCGATGGCAGTTCGAGTCCGCGATCGACGGCCATGTCGGCCAGCAGACAGCCCAGCCCGCCGCTCGTCGAGACGACGCCGATATCAGTCGAGGCGGGCGGCTCGTAGCTGGCGTGAGCCGTTGCACGCCACAGGAGATCCGGAAGGTCCTCGACGCGCTCGACGCCCGCCTGCCGGAAGGCGGCGTTCCAGGCGTCGTCGCTTCCGGTCAGCGACCCCGTGTGCGACATCGTCGCCGCTTCGACGACGCTCGATCGTCCAACCTTCACTGCCAGTACGGCCGTCCCGTTCCGGACAGCGCGCTCGGCGACGCGCATGAACCGGCGCGGCTCCTCCAGTCCCTCTATGTACGCACAGATCACCTCCACGTCAGGGTCGGCGGCCATGTACTCTACGTAGTCGGACGTCGTGAGGTCGGCCTCGTTTCCCGTCGAGACCACGTGTGCGAAGTCGATGTCCTCGTCCATGCCGCGCTCGAGAAAGGTCGTGATCGCGAGCGCGCCCGACTGGCTGACGAGGCCGATGCCGCCCGGCTCGGGTTTCCGCGTGCAGACGCTCGCGATCACGGCGTCGGATCCCGGCGTGACGATCCCGAGGCAGTTCGGCCCGCAGACGGCGATTTCCCGTTCGTCGGCGACCGCGGCGAGTTCCGCTTCCAGTTCGGCACCCTCGTCGTCGGCCTCGCCGAACCCCGCCGTCAGCACGAGTGCCGCACCGACGCCGTGGTCGGCGGCCGCGGCGACGACGTCGACGACGGCGCCCCGCGGAACTGCGACGACCGCGAGATCGACCGGCTCAGGGACCGCCTCGATCCCGTCGTAGCAGGGGCGGTTCCAGGCGCGCTCGCGGGACGGGTTCACGAGATAGAGTTCGCCGCCGTAGTCGTACTCGAGGAGATTCTCGACGATACCGGCTGCATACCAGGAATCCGGACTGGCGCCGACGACGGCGATGGAGTCCGGCGCCAACAGTGGATCCAGATCGCGTACCATGACGCGTGGTTTCGAGTGTCAGTATTAGTAGTTTCGCGACTGTGTCGGTCGGTCTCACGTGTCTTCGTTACGAGTTCACGTGAATGACATTCACACGATTGGACGCGAAAGGAAGGGGTTCAAACCGGTTATGGGGATCGTCGCCGATCGCTCGATCCTGTCGAACACCGAGCTGAACGTTATATGCTCGGCCGTCCACTCACGATCATGAGCCAAGAGCACGCTCAACCGGTGATCAAGCGAGCCGAAGACGTCCGCGCCGAAGCGCTCTCGGAGGCGGACGGCGCCCGGAAGGCGGTCATCCTCGACGAGTCGGACGGCGCTCCGAACTTCCGAATGCGCCGTTACACGCTCGAACCGGGTGCGGAAGTCCCGAAGCACACGAACGCTGTCGAACACGAGGTCCACACGGTCGCCGGCGAGTACGTCGTCGGTCTCGAGGACACCGAACACCGGATCACCGAGGGCGACTCGCTTTTGATCCCCGCGGGCATTGTCCACTGGTTCCGCAACGACAGCGACTCCGAGAGCGCGTTCATCTGCATGGTTCCGAACGGCGACGCCGGAATCGACCTGATCGAGGAGTAATCTTCCGCTCCGCTCAGAGCGCGAACGCCGTTCGATCCAGCGTCGGCGTCTCGTCCGTCGTCAGCTCCGCGAGCAGTTCGCCGATGGCGCTCGAGGCGTGGAACCCCGACCCGGAGAAACCACCGGTGAAGGTGACGTTGTCGTGGTCTGGGTGGCGGTCGACGACGAACTGCTCGTCGGGCGTCATCGTGATGATGCAGGCGGTCATTCGCGTCGTCGGTCCGGCACCATCGGGGAAATACCGCTCGGCGAATCCGCGGAGTACCTCCTCCTCTCCAGCCGTCGTCTCGCGGGACATCTCGTCCGGGTCGATCACCTCCCGGACTCTCGGACGGTTGCCGAACTTGAATCCCGGAACGCGGTGGATCGGCGCTCCGTAGTAGTACCCCTCCTCGACGTCGACGCTGAACGTCGGGAACCGTTCCGGCTCGAACAGCTCCGGCCGTTCGGGCTGGAGCCACGCCATCACCCGACGCTCGGGGACGGCGACGGCCTCGAGCTCGTCGACGAAGTTGGCCGCCCACGCGCCGACGGTGATGACGAGCTCGTCGCCTTCGTAGGCGCCCTTCTCGGTCCGAACGCGGACCCCGTCGTCGTCGGCCTGCCAGTCGACGACCCGCTCGTGACCCCGGACGTCGGCGCCGTGTCGCGCCGCCTGTCGGACGTGCGTCGAGATCGAAAGCTCCGGATCGAGAAAGCCGCTGTCCGGCTGAAAGAGCACTTCGTGGTCCTCGGGGAGGTCGTACCCCGGCCACCGCTCGTTGGTCTCTGAACCGGTGAGTTCTTCGTAGGGGAGGTCGTTCGCCTCGAGCCCCTCGATGGCGTCGCTCGACCGGCCGAGATGTCCGTCCCCTCCGGCGGGCCAGCCGCGCACGTGTCCGGTGCGGTGATAGAGCGTCTCGCCGGATTCGCTCTCCAGCTCTTCCCAGAGTTCGTAGGCGCGCTTGGCGACGCGCACGTACTCGCCGCCGCGGGCCTTCGTCAGCGAGTGGAGCCGCGTGATGCCGTGAGAGGACCCCATCGTGTGAGGGATTCCGTAGCGTTCGAGTGCGAGGACGTCGAGCCCGCGCTTCGAGAGGTGGTACGCCGCAGCCGAACCGATCGCGCCGGCGCCGAGCACGATCGCGTCGTACTGATCGCTCATCCCGTTAACGCGGGCCCCCATCACACTTGATCCTTCTGTCGGGATCGTCAGGCCTCGGGGTTTCGGCCGACGATCGTAAACGATCGATGGGGGAGTTCGAGCGGCTCCTCCGGGAACTCCTTCGCGAGGAGCTCGGCGAGGCGGTCGTCGAACGCTCGAACCTCCTCGGGGGGTAACGAGCCGCCGACGCCGGCACTCGCCCGGATCCGTCCCCGCCACGCTTCGTGGCTGTACTCGACGGTGGTTTCGAAGGAGAACGACTCGATCCCCTCGAACCCCGCCGCGGCGAGGTCGTCGGCCCACTTCGGGTAGAAGCCGGTCCCACCCCCGCCGGGCCAGTCGGGGCTCCACTCGAGGATAAGCGTCTCGGTGGCAGCGATCGCGTTCCCCGCCCGCGGGAGCCAATCGAAGTGCGTGAGTGCGACCGTTCCGCCGGGGTGGAGAACCCGCCGGGCCTCCGCCGCGGCGCGCTCCCTGTCGAACCAGTGCCAGCACTGCCCGGCGGTGACGGCGTCGAACGTGTCGGCGGGGAACGGGAGCGATTCGGTTTCGCCGCGAACGTATCCGACGGACTCCCCTGCGACGCGGGCTTCCGCCAGCAACGCCCGGTCGACGTCGAGGCCGACGACCGCACAGCCGCGGTCGGCGAACTCGTTGGCGAGGAACCCCGTTCCGGTTCCGACGTCGAGCAGCCGCTGTTCCGGCGTTCCGACACCGAACGCCGCGAGGCGACGGAACAGCTCCGCGGGGTACGATGCCCGGTAGGTGGTGTAGTCGTCTGCGGCGTTGCCGAACTGGACGGTTTCCCCGTACGACGCGTTCAGCTCCGTCTCCGTGTCGTCGCCTGCCATACCGAGATCACGGCGGCAGTCGACGTAACTGGTCGGGGTTCAGGCGGGTTTCGAGACGAGGTAGAGAAACGCGGTGAGACTGAACAGCGTCTCGCCGGCGTCGTCCCGGTCGCGGAGGTCGTCGCCCCACGCTTCGGCGTCGTCGGCGTCGCCGTGTTCGGCGGCGTACGAGCGAATGATCGCCCGCATGTAGCCCGCGAAACTGTCCTGTAGTTCGGTCTCGACGACGGTGAACGGCTCGATCCGCTCGACGTCGAGGCCGGCGTTCCGAAGCGGTTTCCGGAGCGTAGATCCGAGATGCGGGCGGGCGCAGTGGCCGGCCCACGTCGCCGCGACTCGGTTCGAGCGCGCTCGGTCGGTTACGTTCCAGACCAGCGACTCCCAGTCGGTCGCATAGATGGCCGCCCGGCCGCCGGGACGGAGCACTCGCCGCAGTTCGGACAGTGCCTCGTCGAGCTCGGTGAGATACTCGTACACCTGTACGGACGTTGCCGCGTCGAACGATGCGTCCTCGAGCGGTAGATCGGTCGCGTCGCCGTGAGCGAGTGTCACGCGCTCGTCGTCACACCGCCGTTCGGCGAGTTCGAGCATCGGCTGGCTCGCGTCGATCGCGTGGACGCGTCCGGCGTCGCCGACGGTTTCGACCAGCTCTGCCGGTTCGAAACCGGGGCCACAGCCGATCGAGAGCACCGATTCGCCGGGGTTGGGGTCGAGCTGTCGTCGGACGAACGCCCGTCGGCGCTCGGCCGCCTCGGTCGTGTACAGCGCCTCGACGCCCTCGGCTTCCGTCTCGTCGAACCCCGCGTTGTCGCCCATGGAACGGACTCGCCCGACTCGAAGTAAATGCTTTGCGCTCGGTCGGGCACACAGTTTTGGTTCCGCCGACCGACGCGAGCGTATGGCGACGCCACCGGATCGGGCGGTCGATCTCATCGAGGGGCGACCGCTCGTCGCCTACGTCGCGGTCGCGACCCCCGATGGCGAGCCGTCGGTTCGTCCGCGGTGGTACGCCTACCACCGCGGCAACGTGGAGTTCTTCGCCGGCGGACGGCTACTGGAGACGATCAGGGAGAACGCCCGCGTCGCCATGACGATACCCGTCGACGTCGAGGGGTACGGCGACTGGCACATCTCTGTTCGCGGCGAGGCGACGGTCGTCGAGGATCCCGATCTGATCGAGGCTGCCGCAGCGCGGCTCTACCCGACCTACGTCGACGACGCGTGGAGCGTCGAGCGAGAAGCGTTTCCGCCGGCAAACGACGACGCGCTCGTCGTCGTCGACGCCCGGATTCGTGGCGTGGCCGCGTGAGCGGCTACGCCTCTTCGACGGTGTCCAGTCCGGTTTCGGTGATTCGGAATCGGACCGTCTCGCCGGCCGCCTTCGACCGGTGTTTCTCCAGCGTCGCGCGGCGGTTTCCCGCACGGAATCGCTCGATCCGGACGACAGCTCCCGACCAGTGCGTGAGCGTGTGACCACCGAGCGGTCGCGGTCGCGAGTTCTCGGAGTCGGGGTCGGCGTACACCTGGTTCGTGATGACCACCGCGAGGTCGTGCCGCCGTGCCAGCGAAAGGAGATGCGTGACCTGTCGAGTGACGCTTCTGAGCGCGTCGCCGCCGTCGTCGCCGTCGCGCTCGAGCCTGTAGAAGCCGGTCGCGCTGTCGAGGACGATGAGATCGACCTGCCCGGCGAGTTCGGCGGCGTCCTGTACGGCTTCTCGCTGGGATTCGAAGTCGAGGGCGTCGCTGATGATCACTCTGGCGGCGAGGTCCTCGACCGACTCGTCGTCGGCGCGGGCCGTGGCGAGTTGCTCGAACCGATCGACAGAGAGACCTTCGGTGTCGATGTACAGCGCCGATCCGCCACCCGCAGCGACGTCGATCGCCCCCGAGAGTGCGATGTTCGTCTTCCCCGCTGCGGGCGGGCCGTACAGCTGGGTCACTGCGCCGCGTTCGAAGCCGCCGCCGAGCAGCTCGTCGACGCCGTCACAACCGGTCGAGATCGGATCGCTCACGGCCGACGGTTCGCCGCGTTCCGTTAAAAGCTCCCCGTCGTGCCCTCGTCTTTAAGCGTCCGCGTCGCCGAGAGGTCGGCGTGATCGTCGTCGCGACGGAGGACTTCGAGCTCTACCACGGCGTCGTCGGCGAGCTACGTGACCGGGACGTCCGGTTCACGACGATCGAACCGGGTGACCCGCTTCCGGAGGACGCAGCGGTCGCCATCGTCGGTCCCGAGGACGAACGTCCGGCGATACCGACGGTTCGCGCCGACCCGGCCGAGCCGCGGCGCGTCGTCGACGAGGCGATCGCCCGTCTCCGCGGCGACGGCGGTCGAACGGTCGTGGGGATCGATCCCGGCGATCGCCCCGGCGTCGCAGTGCTCTCCGGGACGACGATCGTCGCCGCGTTTCAGGTGCCCGCCGACCGCGTTGCCGAGGTCGTCGCCGACGAGATCGCCGATGCGGTGAATCCGCTCGTCAGGATCGGCGACGGCGCCCGAATTCGCGGGTCGAAGATCGTCGATCAACTGGAAGGCGTCCCGGTCGAACTGGTCGACGAGACTGGAACGACGCCGTATCTCGGCGAGGGTGCCCGTGGGATGGGGGACGTTCTCGCAGCGGTCAACATCGCGCTCATTCCCGGTGAGCGGATCGCCGAGCGGGAGATCGAACCCACCGCGGGGGAGATACAGCTCATCAAGAACCGATCGCGACGGGAGAGCGACGACGACCGGACGCTCACAGCTGCGCTGGCCCGACAGGTTGCGGTCGGGGAGCTATCGATGGAGGAGGCGCTGGAGCGACACCGTCGCGATCACTCCCGATAGGCGGCCTCCGCACGGCGCCGGATCTCCCGAACCGGGAGGCCGGTCGCTTCGGCGATCGCCGCGGCCTCGTCGTACTCAGCGCTGACGTCGTACACCGCTCCTGCGTCGTCGCGAGCGATCTTCACGGTCAGTTCGCGTCTTGCGCCGTCGACCTCTATCGGGACCGTCTCGAACGTGCGCTCGGCGATCCAGCGGTGGCCGGCTGGCGTTTCTCGAACGCCGAGGGTTCCCGTCTCCTCGGCCAGCCGCTTTGCGACGCGCTCCGCGTCCGCCGGCTTGACGATCACCTTTATCAGGTGGCCGGGCCGGGATTTTTTCATCGTCGCCGGGAGAACCGTGACGTCCCGCGCGCCGGCGTCCTTCAGGGTCCGCTGTAGATCCCCGAGCGTTTCGGGCGTCGCGTCGTCGACGTTCGTCTCGAGGACGCGGATCTCGTCGCGGACGAGACCGCCCTCGCGGTCGCCGACGATCCCACGGAGGACGTTCGGACGATCCTCGAACGATTTCGAGCCGGCACCGAACCCCGACGTCTCGACGTGTAGCGGCGGCAGCGAGTCGACGCCGTCGGCGAACTCCGCCAGTATCGACGCCCCGGTCGGGGTCAGAAGCTCCGTATCGATCGGTCCGCCGCGAAGCTGCCACGACGCCGTCTCGGCGAGATACGTCACCGCCGGCGTCGGAACCGGATACGTCCCGTGACTCATCGACACCTCGCCGCCGCCGGCCGATACGGGGGTCGTGACGATACGATCGACCGACAGCTCCTCGACGAGCAGCGCCGCCCCGACGATGTCGGCGATCGCGTCGTCGGCGCCGACCTCGTGGAAGTGCGTCTCCGCTATGTCGGTTCCGTGGACCTTCGATTCGGCGTTTCCGAGCCGCCGGAACGTGGCGATCGCCGCCTCTTCGACCGGCTCTTCGAGATCCATCCCGGTGACGATATCCCGGCACTCGGCGTACGTTCGGTGCGGGCCGTGCCCCTCGGCGTGCGTGTGGCCGTCGTCGGTGACGACGTCGACGGTCGTCGCGGCGATCCCGTTTTTCGTCGTTTCGCCGATCCGGTAGCTGACGTCGATCGCGGATTCGACGGGAGCGAGTACGTCTGCATCGGCACCGACCGACAGCAGTGCGGCGAGGATCATGTCCCCGCTGGCGCCGGTCCGACCGTCGAGGGCGAGCGTTCGCATATTCGATCTGAGGTCGGCGCCGCGAAAAAGGGTACGGGGTCGAAACCCGTCTGAACGGCCGACGAGCCGAAACCCGTCTGAACGTCCGACGCTCGGACGACACACGCATGCGTGTGAGCAAAAAGCATATCTCCGGCGCGACCCCATCTACGGTATCGAAATGAACGAGGTTCAGCTAGAGGTGGCGAAAGCCTACCCGAACGACTCGGGCAGGGGCATCGCACGCCTGGACCCGGACACGCTGTTGCATCTAAAGCTGTCACCGGGTGATATAATCGAGATCGAGGGGGCCGACTCGACCGCCGCGAAGGTGTGGCGGGCCGATCGGCAGGACTGGAACACCGATACGGTTCGGATCGACGGGTTCACGAGACAGAACGCCGACGTCGGGATCGGAGAGCGGGTGACGATCCGGAAGGCCGACGCGACGAAAGCCGATCGACTCGTGTTGGCGCCGCCGGAGGAGGCCTCCGTCCAGTTCGGCTCGGACGCCGCCGGGATGGTGAAACGACAGATCCTCAAGCGACCGGTCGTTGAGCGGGATATCGTCCCCGTCATGTCGTCGACGAACCACCCCTTCATGCGCTCGCCGGGGCAAGCGATCCCGCTCATCGCCGTCGAGACCGAGCCTGACGGCGTCTGTCTCATCACCGAAGACACCGACGTCGAACTGCGGGAGGAGCCGATCTCCGGCTTCGAGAAGACCGGTGGCGGGATCACCTACGAGGACATCGGTGGGCTCCAAAACGAGATCCAGCGCGTCCGGGAGATGGTCGAACTCCCGATGAAACACCCTCAGATCTTCAAGAAACTCGGCATCGAGCCGCCACAGGGAGTGCTCCTACACGGTCCGCCGGGAACCGGGAAGACGCTGCTCGCGAAGGCCGTCGCCAACGAGACGTCGGCGTCGTTCTTCTCCATCGCCGGCCCGGAGATCATCTCGAAGTATTACGGCGAATCCGAACAGCAGCTCCGGGAGATATTCGAGGACGCGGGCGAGGAGTCGCCGGCGATCATCTTCATCGACGAACTCGACTCGATCGCCCCCAAACGCGAGGACGTCACCGGGGAGGTCGAACGACGGGTCGTCGCACAGCTGCTCACGATGATGGACGGCCTCGAATCCCGGGGTCAGGTCATTGTCATCGCCGCGACCAACCGGGTCGACAGCGTCGATCCCGCCCTCCGCCGACCGGGGCGATTCGATCGGGAAATCGAGATCGGCGTCCCCGACGAAGTGGGGCGCAAGGAGATCCTCCAGATCCACACCCGCGGTATGCCGCTCGCCGACGACGTCGACCTCGATCACATGGCCGACGAGACGCACGGGTTCGTCGGTGCCGACATCGAATCACTGACCAAGGAGGCGGCGATGAAGGCGTTGCGTCGCTACCTCCCCGAGATCGACCTCGACGAGGAGGACATCCCGCCGTCGCTCATCGATCGGATGATCATCAAGCGGAACGACTTCCGTGGGGCGCTCAACGAGGTCGATCCCTCCGCGATGCGGGAGGTTCTCGTCGAGCTGCCGAAGGTGACGTGGGACGACGTCGGCGGCCTCACCGACGCGAAGGGCCAGGTCAAAGAGTCCGTCGAGTGGCCGCTGAACACGCCGGAGAAGTTCGAACGGATGGGCATCGAACCACCCGCCGGCGTGCTTCTGTACGGGCCGCCGGGAACTGGAAAGACGCTGATGGCGAAGGCCGTCGCCAACGAGACGAACGCGAACTTCATCTCGGTTCGCGGACCGCAGTTGCTGTCGAAGTGGGTCGGCGAGAGCGAGAAGGCGATCCGACAGACGTTCCGGAAGGCCCGGCAGGTCTCGCCGACGGTCATCTTCTTCGACGAACTCGACTCGCTCGCACCGGGACGCGGTAGCGACACCGGGTCGAACGTCTCCGAGCGGGTCGTCAACCAGCTCTTGACCGAGATGGACGGGCTGGAGGAGATGGGCGACGTGATGGTCATCGGTGCGACCAACCGACCGGACATGATCGATCCGGCTCTCATCCGGAGCGGACGGTTCGATCGGCTCGTGATGATCGGCGAGCCGGACGTCGAGGGCCGCGAACAGATCCTCCGGATCCACACCGACGCGACGCCGCTGTCGGCGGACGTGAGCCTTCGGGAACTCGCCGAGATCACCGACGGGTACGTCGGCTCCGATCTGGAGTCGATCGCCCGCGAGGCGGCCATCCAGGCACTCCGGGAGGACGACGACGCGGATACCGTCGAGATGCGGCACTTCCGGGCCGCTCTGGAGAGCGTTCGTCCGACGATCACCGACGACATCCGGGAGTACTACGAGGAGATCGCAGACGAGTTCCGCGGCGGTCGCGGTCCCGAGACGGGTCGTCGTCAGGGCGGCCGGATCGGGTTCCAGTAGCGCCACCTCCTCCCGGAATCCTTCCTGATTGTTCGTTATTCTTAAATAGGCTCGCTCGGATACTCCGGTGAAGTGTCCATGATAGAGAATGACAAACGTTGGACAGGTGCGGCCGTCAGCCGACGAACGATGCTGCAGGCGACTGGTGTCGGCGTTGCGACCGGTCTCGCCGGTTGCCTCGGTGACGACGACGACGATACGCTCACGATAGGACATCTGGCGCCGCTCGCACTCGACATGGGGCGAGGTTCCGAGCGATCGGCCGAACTGGCGATCGAGGAGGTCAACGACGACGGCGGGATCCTCGATCGGGAGGTCGAACTGATAAGCGAGGACGACGAGGGGCTCCCGGGAACGGCTCAGACGGAAGCCGAGCGGTTGATCGACCGGGAGGACGCGGATTTCCTCGTCGGGACGTTCACCAGCGAATCGACCCAGGGGATCATGAACCTGGTCGGCGACGCCGACATCCCGTTTTTCATCAGCGGATCGGCGGACCCGAGAACGATGCAGGACCACCACGGCGAGGATTACGATCGCTACAGGAACATCTTCCGATCCGGTCCGGTCAACTCCGACTATCAGGCCGAGTTCCTCGCCGATTACATGGAGTTTCTCAGCGACGAACACGGCTGGACCCAGATCGCACATATCCCCGAGGAGGCGGCCTGGACTGCCTCGTTCAGCGAACTCGTTCCGGGCTTTCTCGAGGAGCGCGGTCTCGACGTCGTGATGGACATCCGCCTCTCGCGGGACACCGACGACTTCGTACCGGTTCTCGACGAGGTCGAGGACGCCGGTGCGGAAGTACTCCTCAAGGAATTCGCCCACATCCCGGGACCGGGGATGCTCTCGGCGTGGCGCGAAAACGAGTATCCGTTCGCTCAAGAGGGGATCAACGTCGCGTCGATGTCGCCGCAGTTCTGGGACGACACCGACGGCGGCTGTCAGTACGAAACGACGTCGGAGTCGGGCGGTGCCGGAAAGGCCGAGATCACCGACAAAAGCGTTTCGTTGGGCGAAGCGTACCAGGACCGGTTCGCCGACGAGGGGCGACCGACACTCCCGATGTATATGGGGTACAACACGTACGACGCCGTCCACCTCTACAAGGACGTCGTCGAGCGGGCCGGAACCGCCGACTTCGAGAACGATCTCGACGACATCGTCGACGCGGCGCTGGACAGCGACTTCACCGGCGCGGCCGGACAGATCCAGTTCCATGGTCCGGATCACGAGTACCCACACGACGTTCAGGCCGGTGTCGATCTGGTGCCGTTTCCGGTCACGCAGTGGCAAGCCGGCGAGAAGGAGGCTGTCTACCCCGCCCAGTACGCATCCGCCGACCACGTCGTCCCGGACTGGATGTAATCTGTGGCCGGATCTCGGAGCTATCCATGTACGCTAACGTTCACACTGTCGGGAGGGAATCGCCTTGGTAGCAAGTGGCCTCGCATCGTTCCTCGTCACCGGCGCGATGATCAGCGCGCTGTACGCGCTGATCGCGATCGGTTTCACGATGATCTTCGGCGTCGGCGGCGTGTTGAACCTCGCCCACGGAGCGCTGTTCATGGTCGGTGCCTACGCGTTCCTCGTCGTCAACGCGGGGCTTCGAGAGATACCCGCGATCGGTGCCGCGACGCCGTGGGTCGCATTCGTCGTCGGCGTGATTGCGGCCGCGGCCGCGTCGTATCTCCTGTATCTCGGCGTCGTCAGATACATCGAGGAGGACGTCATCGCGACGTTCCTCGTGACGCTTCTGGCCGCGCTGGTGCTCCAGTGGGCCATCACCGGCGTCTTTTCGGCGAACCCGCGAAGCCTCGCAGCCATCGTCGGCGGGAGTATCAATCTCGGACAGGTCGGCATACCGACGCGGGTTCGATACATGGAGATCCTCGGGTTCGTCATCTCGTGGATCGCCATCGCACTCCTCTGGTTCTACGTCACGCGGACCGACTCGGGACGGTCGATACTGGCGACCTCGATGAGCGAGAAGGGCGCCAAACTCACCGGCGTCGATCTTCCCAGCGTGAAGGCCAAGACGTGGCTCATCGGTGGTGCGCTCGCGGGAATCGCGGGCGTCTTCCTCGGGAACTTACAGGAGACGAGTCCGGTCATGTGGCTCGACCCGCTGGCGCTGGCGTTCATCATCGTCGTGATCGGCGGCGTCGGTTCGATCAAGGGATCGATCGTCGCCGCCTACCTGATCGGCTATCTAGAGACGCTGACCGTCATCGCTCTCGGGTTTCAGTACCGAGGGATCTTCGCGCTGTTGCTCGTGATGATCGTCATACTGGTTCGCCCGGAAGGGCTCTACGGGAGGGAGTTCGTTGAGTGACGCTGCCGGCGGCGCCGACCGCGCCGTCTCGTTCGTAGAGCACCACTTCGGTGCGGTCACGCGCATTCAGCTCGGGTTACTCCTCGTGATCGTTCTCGCGCTGCTCTCGGCGCCGGTGTGGGGCGGAAACCTCCTTTTCGTCCTCGCACTCGGGAGCATCTGGGCCATCCTCGCGATGGGGTGGGACATCATAAGCGGTCACACGGGCTACATCAGCTTCGGCCATTCGGCGCTCTCGGGCGGCGGTGCGTACGCGGTCGCCCTTGCGTTGACGTACGTGAGTGCCGACATTCCGTTCGTCGTCACCCTCGGTCTCTCCGTTCTGGCGGCGTTCACGATCGGGATGCTGTTCGCGCTCCCGTCGCTTCGGCTCAAGGGACCGTACTTCTCTTTGATGACGCTTCTGGCCGTGTTGATCCTCTACCGATTGGCGTACCCGTTCAACCAGTACACCGGCGGCGAGTTGGGACTCCGAGTCCCCCGATTCAGCGACGTCGCATTCGTCTCCGGGCTCGCGTCCGCGTCGGTCGTCCGCTACTACATCGCCCTGCTGACGATGATGGCGATCGCAGTCGGGTTGCTGTACGTCAGCCGATCGAACGTCGGCATGGTGTTCGTCGCAATTCGCGACAACGAGCGCGCCGTCGAAGCGGCCGGTCTCGACACGACGAAGTTCAAGCTGTGGGCGTTCACTCTCAGTTCGATTCCGATGGGGATCGGCGGTGCCTACCTCGGTCATTTTTACGGCAACGTCGATCCGAGCACCGTGCTCCTGATCGATCGCAGCATCGAGATGATCGTCATGTCCGCCATCGGCGGCATGGGGTCGATCCTCGGTCCGATCTTCGGCGCGATGCTTTTCGTCTTCCTCCGCGACGAGTTCCTCCTGCACACGATCGATCTCAGCTCGACCCAGCGGTGGGTCGCGCTGTGGTTCATCGCGGGCGTACTGCTACTGTACGCCCGCGATGGCATCTTCCGGCGGTTCTGGCACTGGATCGGCCAGTTCGAGGACCTCCGGGGGCTCGGCTCGGGAGCAGTCGAGTGGCTCCGCAACGTTCCGACACGAATCGGTTCGACCGTTCGGGGTGGTCGATCGTGAGTATGCTCTCCATCGAGGCACTGACGAAGCGGTTCGGCGGTCTCACCGCCGTCGACGAGCTCTCCTTCGACGTCGACGAAGGCGAGATCCTCGGTCTCATCGGTCCGAACGGCTCGGGAAAGAGCACGGTGTTCAACTGCATCATGAGCGTCTACGATCCGACCGCCGGCGAGATTCGGTTCGACGGCGACGACGTCACTCACTGGGACACCCACGACATCGTCAACCGCGGACTGGCTCGCGTCTCCCAGCACTCGAACCCGGTCGAGGAGTTCACCGTCGGGCGAAACATCAAGCTGTTCACGCTGCCGAACCGCATCACCGCGTTCACCGGTGGTGCGACCGACGAGGAGGTACGTGCGATCGCGGCACGCGTCGGACTCGAGGCTCACGTCGATGAACAGCCCGGCTCGCTTCCCCACGCGGCGGTTCGGCGGCTCGAGATCGCCAAGGCGCTGGCGACCGAACCGAAACTGCTGTTGATCGACGAGCCGTTCGCGGGGATGAACCAGGCCGAGATCCGCGAGGTGTCGGAGCTGATCACGACGCTCCGCGAGGAGGGAATCACGATGATCGTCGTCGACCACAACATGAAGGGATTGATGACGCTCGTCGACCGCGTCGTCGTGTTGACGAACGGTCGGAAGCTCGCGGCGGGATCCCCGGAGGAGATCGCCGACAACAAAGACGTTCAGGAGGCCTACCTGGCCGGGGAGGGGTTCTGATGTCACTGCTCGAAGTCGAGGACCTCCACGTCTACTACGAGAAGGCAGAGGCGCTGAAGGGTATCGATCTCCGCGTCGAGGCGGGAGAGATCGTGAGCGTTATCGGCCCGAACGGAGCCGGCAAGACGACGATGCTCGACGCGATCTCCGGACTCAAGGAGTACGAGGGGCGCATCCAGTTCGACGGGCGAAACGTCGACGAGATGGACGCCCGTGAACTCGTCGCGGCGGGCGTCGTTCACTGTACCGAGGGTCGGGATCTCTTCCCGTATTTCACCGTCCATCAGAACCTCCTCATGGGGGCGCAGCTCCGGGAGGACGAGGCGGGTGTCGAATCCGATCTCGACATGGTGTACGAGCTGTTCCCGCGGCTCGACGAGCGGCGAACGCAGGAGGCTCACACGATGTCCGGCGGCGAACAGCAGATGCTCGCCATCGGACGTGCGCTGATGAGTGATCCGAAGCTGCTCATGCTCGACGAGCCGACGCTCGGGCTCGCACCGATCATCATCGAGGACATCAGCGAGATCCTCGAGGAACTCAGCGAGCAAGGACTGACCGTGTTGCTCGCCGAACAGAACTCCACGTTCGCGATGAGACACGCGGAGCGACTCTACCTCCTCGAGACGGGCAACGTCGAACTGGAAGGGAGCCCAGAGGAGTTCAGAACGAACGACTACATCCGGGACGCCTACATGGGCATCACGTGATCGAGCTGTCGAGCGTCAGTCAGTAGATCAGCTCGTCGTCGTTTTCGACCATGTACAGCGTTCGTGCGGCGATGTTCACCGCGTGGTCGCCGACCCGTTCGAGGTCGCGAATCGTCAGCAACACTCGCGAGACCTCCTGCATGAGCACCTCGATCTCGGCTTCCGACCCCCGGTCGTCGAACTCCGTGTCGATGAGTTCCCGGACGACGCGCCCCGAGGCGTCCTCGCACATCGAGTCGATCGTGTCGTCGCGGTCGTTGATCTCGAAGCAGGCCTCGACGTCCTCCTGGGCGTACGCTTCCATCGCGTCGCCGACCATCTCGATGACGGCGTCGCCGATCCCCTGGACGTCGACGTCGGGGTAGACGTCACGGCCGGCCTGTAGCGTGTAATCCCCGAGGTTCGTCGCGAGATCGCCGATCCGCTCGAGGTCGGTGATGATCTTGAACGACGCGGCGATGAACCGGAGGTCGCCGGCGACCGGTTGCTGGAGCGCCAGCAGGTCGATACACTGCTTTTCGAGGTCGAGATACAGCTCGTTGACTTCGTCGTCACCTTTGATGACGTCCCACGCGAGCGATTCGTCCTTCGTCTCGAGTGCGTTCAGCCCGATCCGAAGCCGGTCGAGAACGACCTCGCTCATGTAGAGGACGTTCTCGCGGAGATCGGCGAGCTGTTCCTGAAATCCCTTCCGTGCCATTGCTGTCCGTATTCGGTATTCGGCTATAGGTGTTGGGCTCCGTGCAACGTCTGTCCGACAGTACTATCCGAACTTGCCGGTGATGTAGTCCTCGACCCTGTCGCTCTCCGGGTTGGCGAAGACGGTCGCGGTGTCGCCGAACTCGACGAGTTCGCCGCCGGTGAGGAAGACGGCGGTCTTGTCGGAGATGCGGGCCGCCTGTTGCATGTTGTGGGTGACGATGACGACGGTGTAGTCGCGTGCGAGGTCGTCGATGAGATCCTCGATCTTCGATGTCGCGACGGGGTCCAGCGCCGACGCCGGCTCGTCCATCAGCACGACCTCGGGATCCGGTGCGATCGCGCGGGCGATGCAGAGTCGCTGCTGTTGGCCACCGGAGAGTTCGAGCCCCGATTCGTCGAGCTGGTCTTTCACCTCGTCCCACAGCGCTGCACTGCGGAGCGCTTCCTCGACGCGGGCGTCGATGTCGCCGTCGTACCCCTGTATGTTCAGTCCGTAGGCGACGTTGTCGTAGACGCTCTTCGGAAACGGGTTGGGCTTTTGAAACACCATTCCGACCTTTCGGCGGAGTGCGACGGGGTCGACGTCGTCGTCGTAGACGTTCTTCCCCCGGAGTCTGACTGCCCCCTCGACGCGGGCGGTGTCGATGAGGTCGTTCATCCGGTTGATACACCGGAGGAACGTGGATTTCCCGCAGCCCGACGGCCCGATGAGTGCGGTCACTTGCTGTTCGGGGATCTCCATCGAGATGTCGTGTAACGCCTGCGTCTCGCCGTACCAGACGTTGACGTCCTCGGCTTCGATGATCGTCCGTCCGGTGCCGGAGTTCGTCGTCGCCGTCTCGAGTCCGGCGGTCGGTCGCTGATCGACGAGCGAGTCGTCGGTTGTGTCTTCGTAGCTCATTATCGGGTGTCGTACCTGTTTCGGATCGCGATCGCGGTGGCGTTCATGAGGAGCAGGACGGTGAGGAGCACGACGCTACCGGCGGCGGCGACGTGCTGAAACTCCGCCTGTGGGAGTCGCGCCCAGTCGAATATCTGCATCGGCATCGCGCTGAACGGGCCGGTGAGCGAGTACGGTGGCCTGAACATGGAGGTCGCTGCACCGACCATCAGGATCGGTGCCGTTTCGCCGATCGCTCTCGACAGCGAGAGGATCGTCCCGGTCATGATCCCCGGCAACGCCGACGGGAGGACGACGTCACGGGTCACCTCCCACTTCGTCGCGCCGACGCCGTAGGCGGCTCGTCGCTGGGAGTCCGGGACCGCCCGAATCGCCTCCTGGGCGGCGACGATGACGATCGGGAGGATCAGAAGCGTCAGCGTCAGCGAGCCGGCCAGTAAACTCGAGCCCAACCCCGCCGCCCGGACGAAGATCGCGAGTCCGAGCAGGCCGTAGACGATCGACGGCACGCCGGCGAGGTTGGCGATGTTCGCCTCGATGAACCTGGTGAGTCGGTTGTCTGCCGCGTACTCCTCGAGGTAGATCGCCGCGCCGACGCCGAGGAACACCGTGAACACCGCGGTCAGGACGATCAGGAATATCGAGCCGACGAGCGCCGGATAGATGCCGGCACCGCGGCCGCCGGGGAGGTAGTTCTCGGCGAACCGGGACGGTGGATAGGTGAGAAACTCCCAGGAGAGCCACCCCCACGACTCGTAGATCACGTCAGCGAGCAACAGCGCCAGGGCGACGACCCCGACGAGTGTCGAGAGGAAACAGACGCCGACGAAGATTCGGCCGTAGAGCCGCTTTCGAGCGAGGCTTCCGTTGGCGTCCAGCCCGTCGAACTCCTCGGTGGCCATCAGTCGTACACCTCCCGATATCGGCCGCGGATGTACTGGCTCAACAGGTTCATCGCGAGCGTCATCACGAACAGCGTCAGGCCGACGGCGAACAGCGACTGGTAGCCGATCGAGCCGACCGAGACGTCACCGGTGCCGACCTCCACCATGTAGGCGGTCATCGTCTGGATTTCCTCGAGCGGGTTGAACGTGATGTTCGGCTGCATGCCGGCCGCGAGCGTGACGGCCATCGTCTCGCCGATCGCCCTGGAGATCGCGAGCACGTAGGAGGCGAGAATCCCCGAAACGGCGGCCGGGAGAACGATCCTCGTCGACACTTCGAACTTCGTCGCGCCGAGTCCGTAGCCGGCGTTCCGAAGGTCGTCGGGGACGGCGCTCATCGCGTCCTCGGACAGCGACGACACCATCGGAATGATCATGACTCCGACGACGATTGCCCCGGAGAGCGCGTTGAACGTCCCCGTCTCCGGAAAGACTCGCTGGATCTGTGGTGTGATGAACGAGATCGCGAAGAAGCCGTAGACGATCGTGGGGATCCCGGCGAGGATCTCCAGCGTCGGCTTCAGCACCCGCCGGAGTCGCCTGTTCGCGTACTCGCTGAGGTAGATCGCGGTCAGCGTGCCGACCGGGAGCGCGACGAGCGCGCTCCCGACGACGATCAGCATCGTTCCCCAGAGGAGCGGGAGGATCCCGTAGCTCCGCGGGCGGATGATCGGCGACCACTCGGTACTCGTGAAGAACTCCACGATCGACACCTCGCGGAAGAAGGGAATAGATCCCGTAATGAGCACGAGAACGATCCCGAACGTCGTGAGAACGGTGACGAGCGCGCAAGCGAGGAAGACGACACGGGCGATCGCCGTTCCGCGATCCGACACCTCACCGTACGTTATGTCGGCGCCGCTCATTCACTCGCCTCCTCGATCGCTCGCTCCAACTCCTGTCGACTCTCCACGACGACCTCGTCGGATGCGGCGTAGTAGCCGACCTTTCGGGCGGCCCACTGTGTCCACGTCAGCGTCTCGTCGGGGGCGGCGATCTCCGCCTCGACGGCGCTGGCGTGGGTCGTTTCGTCGATCTCCTCGAAGTAGAAGCGGGCGAACCGCCGCATCACCTCCCTGTCCAGTTCAGCCGTCGAGAGATAGACGTACATCGACCGCGTCAGCGGCCGGTACTCCAGGCTCTCGATCGTGTCTCGCGTCGGAGTAACGCAGCCGTCCCCGTTGTCGACCGCGATCAGTTTCAGGTCGTCCTCGTTCTCGTAGTAGTAGCCCGCGCCGCCGAATCCCATCGCGTACCGGTTGCCGCGGACCCCGCGAACGATGACGTTCGTGTCGGAGCTGGCCGAGTAGTCGTTGCGGATGTTGCCCGTCTCGCCGTTGATCGCTTCGGTGAAATAGTCGAACGTTCCCGAGGCCGAGTCGCGCCCGTAGAGGGAGATCTCCTCGTCGGGCCACTCGTCGCGGACGTCGCGCCACGTTTCGACGTCCGACCCCGAGCGCCAGATCGCGTTCAGTTCCTCGACTGTCAGGCAGTCACACCAGTCGTTGCGTGGATGTGCGTAGATCGCGAGGCCGTCGAGCAGCGCCTCCAGCTCGATGTATCCGACGCCGTTTCGGCTGCACGCCTCGATTTCGGAGTCGTGGATCGCACGGCTGGCGTTCTGGATGTCTGTCTCACCGGCACAGAACCGCTGAAAGCCGGCACCCGTTCCCGAGCCACGAACCGGGATCTGAACGCGGTTGTTTCGCCAGAGGAACTCCTCGGCGACGGCGGCACCGTGCGGTAGCACGGTATTGCTTCCGTCCATGACGATTTCGCCCTCGAGTCCGCTGTCCTCGCCGCGGACGAAACACCCGGAAAACGACGCCGACACCGCGACCCCGGCCGCAAGGAAGCCACGACGCGTTGTGCTCGGTACCCGTTCGGGCCCCTCACTCATTACTCGTAGGAGATATTGGGAGACGTAAGTACTCCACTATGTGTACTATATAGGTCTATATTCTTCCCCGTACTGTCGGCATCGAATCGAGCTCTACTCCGACGAGTAGGCTCTCTCTATCGAACGAAAACGATCCGATACTAACTCTATTTGGTGCGTGGTATCGAGGAACACTATATTCGTGGACACGATTATATATTTCCAACCGTTACGCCCCGTATGGAGACGCGCAAGGTGCAGGTCACCGGCGGTTCGACGTACACCGTTTCGCTCCCGAAGGGATGGGCGACGGAGAACGGGGTCGGTGGCGGAAGCGTCGTCGAGTTCTACCCCGAGGACGATTCGCTCATCCTCTCCCCGCGTCGAGAGGAGGAGAAGGTGGAGGGAACGCTCGACATCACCGGGCTCGAGGGGGACGAACTGACTCGAGCGGTCGTGACGATGTACGTCAGCGGCTTCGACATCATCACGCTGGAGACGGCACGTGTCGACGCCGCAAAGCGCCGCACGATTCGCGAAGCGACGCAGGGTCTCGTCGGCCTCGAGGTGATCGGAGAGACGTCCGAGCGCGTCCAGTTGCAGGATCTCCTCGACTCCTCGGAGCTGTCGATGCACAACGCCATCACCCGAATGCGTCTCGTCGCGACGACGATGCTGGCCGACGCCGTGACCGCGCTACTGGAGGACGACGACGATCTGGCGGCGGACGTCGTCCAGCGCGACGACGACGTCGACCGACTGTGGTCGATGGTTTCGCGCGTCTTCCGATCGGTACTCCGGGATCCCGGCGCCGCGGCGACGGTCGGCCTCGATCGGGAGACCTGCTTCGACTACCACTCCAGCGCCAGACAGCTCGAGCGGATCGGCGATCACGCCGCGAAGATCGCGACCCACGCCCAGACGCTCTCGGCCCCCCCGGACGACGCCGCCGATGCGATCGTGGCACTCCACGAGGAGGCGACCGAGATCGTCGACCAGGCGATGAACGCCCTCCTCGAGAACGACCCCGAGCAGGCGACGGAGCTGGCCAACGACGCTCGCGAGCGCGTCACGGAGATCGACGCGCTGGCTCGACAGGTCGACGATCGGATCCACGAACTC
The DNA here is from genome assembly GCA_007122455.1 of Haloarculaceae archaeon. Taxonomy (GTDB): domain Archaea; phylum Halobacteriota; class Halobacteria; order Halobacteriales; family Haloarculaceae; genus Natronomonas. Next base: position 48,168 of record SKTU01000001.1, read on the forward strand.
GAACCGCAGGCGGTCCAGCTGCTCGGTCTCGTCGTCGATTCGCTCTCCCGGAGCGCCGACTACGGCGGCAACATCGCCGAAACGGCGCTACAGAAGGCTGCACCGAGTCCCTGAGGACCGTTCGCCGTCCCAGCCGCTTTTACTCGTCGGGAACTACTCTCTCAACCATGGTCACGGAAGTTCGCGACGGCGTCTTTTGGCTCGGTCTCACCGGCGTCAACGCGTATCTGGTCGACGGCGACGGACTGACGCTCGTCGACGCCGGAACGCCGTTCGACGCCGGTGCCGTCGAGAGCGGGATCGAGACAGCCGGCTTCGAGATGGCTGATCTGGAGCGTCTGCTCGTCACTCACTACGACGTCGACCACGTCGGCTCGATAACGAAACTTCCCACAGACGCGCCGGTGTACGTCGGTCGCGGCGACGCCGCGTTCCTCACCGGTGCCCGTGCACCTCTCGTTTCGGGACACAAATCGCTCACTCAGCGGCTGCTTCGACCGTTCGTTCCGCGGGTCGACGCGGACCGAGTTCGGTCGGTCGACGACGGCGACGGGATCGCCGGATTCGAAGCGTACCACACGCCAGGACACACGCCGGGCCACACCGTCTACGTTCACGAGGGTCGCGACGCGGCGTTTCTCGGCGACCTGGTCGTCGAACGAGACGGCGTCTTCGATCCGTCCCCGTGGCTGCTGTCGTACGACACGGATCTCGTCGCCGAGAGCATCCGAACGTTCGTCGAGCGCACCCCGTCGTTCGAAGCGGCCGGGGTCGGACACGGCGCTCCAGTCGCCACTGGCGGGTTCGAACGATTACGGCGGTGTGCGACGAATCTGTAGCGCTCAGAGCAGCTCTTCGGCCACTGTTTCCGGATCGAGAAGCTCCGGGTCGACGATGTGCCCCGCCTGACCCTTTATGAACTCCGGCACCGAGTCGCGGGTGTAGACGACGACCCGCAACTCGGGGTTGATGTCCTTGGCAACGGCGATAGAGGTCGCCAGCCCGGCGTCGGTCACCACGAGGAGATCGGCGTCGGCGATGCCGGCGTCCTCCAGGGCGGGCCGGTTGGCCGTCCCCTCGGCGTAGCTCACGTCGCCCCCACGACCGGCCAGCGCCGCCCCGAGCCCGTCGGGATCGCTGCCCGCGACGACGATCTTACTCATATTCGATCGTCGCGGGCGGTTTGTGGGTGACGTCGTAGACGACGCGGGCCACGTTGTCGTTCTCGCCGGTGATTCGCGACTGGATCCGCTGGAGCGTCTCCCAGTCGAGTTCCTGTGCGCGGGCCGTCATGCCGTCGCGGCTCTCGACGGAGCGGACCGAGACGATCCAGCCGTGCACTCGGTTGTCCCCCTTTACGCCGGTCCCCTTGCCGATGACGGCCGCGAACGCCTGCCACGGCTCGTACGACTCCAGCTCCGTCTCGACGACGTGACACGCCTCCCGGGCGACGTCGACCTTCTCCTTGGTCACCTCGCCGATCACGCGGACGGCGAGGCCAGGGCCGGGGAACGGCATCCGTTCGGCGATGATCGACTGCAGGCCGAGTTCGCGAGCCACCTCCCGGACCTCGTCCTTGTAGAGGTCCCGAACCGGCTCGACGATCTCGTCGAAATCGATCCGCTCGGGAAGGCCGCCGACGTTGTGGTGGGATTTGATTCCGCCTTCGCTCTCGATCCGGTCGGGGTAGATCGTCCCCTGAACGAGTACGTCGGCGTCGGCGTCGCGCGCCTCCCGCTCGAACTCGCGGATGAACTGTTCGCCGATCACCGAGCGCTTCTCCTCGGGATCGGTGACGCCGGAGAGCGCTCCGAGGAATCGCTCTTCGGCGTGCACGATCCGGAGACCGTCCATGAACGCGAACGTCTCCTCGATCTCCTCGGTTTCGCCCTTCCGCATCAGCCCAGTGTCGACGTAGACCGCAGTCAACTGGTCGCCGATCGCCCGATGCGTCAGCGCCGCGGCGACCGAGGAGTCGACGCCGCCGGAGAGTCCGATCACCGCGTTTCGGTCGCCGACGGTCTCCTCGATCTCCGAGATCGCGTCCTCGATGAACGGTTCGGCGTCGACCATCAGGCGGTCACCTCCTCTTCGATCTCTGCGTTCTCGAGGATCGTCTCGACCAGTTCGACGAACGGCGGCGACGCCCGCCCCGGTCGCGAGCGGAACTCGGGATGGAACTGCGTCCCGAAGAAGAACGGGTGGCCGGGGAGTTCGAGGATTTCCATCCGATTTCCGGCCCGTCCCGAGAAGACGAGTCCCTCCGATTCGAGGGCGTCGATGTACTCGGGATTGACCTCGTATCTGTGGCGGTGTCGCTCGGTACAGCTGTCGGCGCCGTAGACGTCGTGGGCGAGCGTTCCGGCGTCGATGCCTGTTTCGTGAGCACCGAGTCGCATCGTTCCACCCATATCATCGATCTCGTACTGTTCGGGGAGGATGTCGATCACCGGGTGTGGGGTGTCTTCCCCCATCTCCGTCGAGTTGGCGCCGGCGAAGCCACAGACGTTGCGCGCGAACTCGACGACCGCCATCTGGAAGCCGAGACAGAGACCGAGGAACGGGACCTCGTTCTCGCGGGCGTATCTGACCGCCTCGATCTTCCCCTCCGTCCCCCGCGCACCGAAGCCGCCGGGAACGATGATCCCGTCGGCACGCTCGAGCCGGTCGGCGTGGGCGTCGTCCATCTCGTCGGCGTCGACCCACAGGACGTTGACGTCCGTTCGCGTCTCGAAGCCGGCGTGCTTCAGCGACTCGTGGATCGAGAGGTAGGCGTCCTCCAGGGCGTACTTCCCGACGAGTGCGATGTCGATCTCCCCGGTCGTCTCGCGGGTGACGATCTTCCGCCACTCGTTGTTCCGCTCGGCGGTGGGAAGCGAGTCGCTGGCGAGATCGAGTCGGTTCATCACGTAGTCGCCGAGTCCCTCCTCCTCGACCATCAGCGGCACGTGGTAGATGTCCTCGACGTCGGGGTTCGAAAAGACGGCGTCGACGGGAACGTCGCAGAAGAGGGCGATCTTCTCCTTCGTCTCCGGATCGAGCTCCTCGTCACACCGGCCGACGAGGATGTCGGGCTGAAGACCGATCGAGCGGAGCTCCTTGACGGAGTGCTGTGTCGGCTTCGTCTTCTGTTCACCGTTTTTCGAATACGGAACGAGGGTGACGTGTGCGAAGATGAGGTCCTCGCTGTCCTCCTCGTGAGAGAACTGTCTGAGCGCCTCCAGATACGGCATCCCTTCGATGTCGCCGACCGTGCCGCCGACCTCGACGATGCAGACGTCGTGGCCCGCCGCGGCCTCGCGGATCCGCCGCTTGATGTCGTCGGTGATGTGCGGGATGATCTGGACGGTGTCGCCGAGATAGTCGCCGGCTCGCTCCTTCTCGATGACGTGTCTGTACGTCTTCCCGGTCGTCACGTTGTGATCGAACGTCATGTCGATGTCGAGGAACCGCTCGTAGTTCCCCAGATCGAGGTCGACCTCGCCCCCGTCCTTCAGCACGTACACCTCCCCGTGCTGGTAGGGGTTCATCGTCCCCGCGTCGACGTTGAGGTATGGGTCGATCTTGACGGCCGTTACGTCGAAGCCGGCGTTCGCGAGCAGTCGCCCGGTGCTCGCTGCGGTGATTCCTTTACCAAGTCCGGACATCACGCCGCCGGTAACGAAGATAAACTTGTTCCCGAGGGAGGGATCGTAGTCCGTAAGCTCCGTCGGCATACTGACCATCCGCGAACCGCGGTGAAAACGATTTCGGAGTGATCGAACGCCGTGCGGTCTGCTCACGGCACGCGCCCGATCAGTCAGTCTCGAGCGGACCGCGATCGGTCGTGATGAGGACCCAAACCCACCGATATCGCCGATCGACGCAGAGGAGCGTCAGGTTCCAGTGGGGCTCGCCGAAGAACGAACACCAGCCGCGTCGCGTCCGGTGCAGCGTCACCTCCCGGTAGCGATCCTCGACGACGAGATCCCGGAACTGCTCGGCGAGGCGTTTCGCCGCCGCGGCGCCGTTTCGCTCCTCGACGACGTCGTCGTAGCTGACCGAGCCGCCGTGGACGAGCTGTTCGGCGAGGATCCCGTCGAGACGGAGCGAGGATTCGACGGTGAGATCGGAGACGTCCCCGTCGATTTCTTCGATCTCCAGCTCGGCGGCGAGCGTCGACGATCCGAGGAGCCGCGCGAAGAAGTCGACGTCCCCGAGGCTGTTTCGCGCTGCGAACCAGTCGATGACCGGCGAGTCGGGGATCTGCAGACAGCAGCAGCGCGCGTCCCCGTTCGGTCGGGTCGCGGACATCGCCTCGAGGAACTCCTCGTACCGCGCGGAGTCGACGGCGACCGGCTCGAACGAGACGTCCTCCCACGCCGCCTCGACGGCATCCCCCGACGGTCGTTCCGCTCCCCAGTCGATCTCGAGCATACCGGGAGATCGACGGGACGGCGTAAAACGCCTCGGTCGTCAACCGAGCGCGTCTTCGAGAAACGCCGCGACGATTCGACCGGCCTCGGTGGTCCGTCCCACGAAGAAGTGGTCGGCTGGGAGTTCCTCGATCGTCGCACCTCGCTTCCGGGCAGCCTCGAGAGCCGGCTCCCAGTCGGCGGTCGTGTCCCGCGAACCGTAGACGAGCTGGAGGGGACAGTCGAGCTCGCCGATCGCGGACACACCGTCGAGCTCGTCGGTCAGTCTGGCGACCGGTGCCAGCGCCGACACGGCCACTGGATCGTCGCGAGCCGACGCGAGCAGGGCGATGCAGCCACCGAAGCTGTAACCGAACATCGCGACGCGGTCGGCGCCGTACCGGTCCCGTGCCCACGAGAGCGCTGCGCGTGCGTCGGCGAGTTCGCCGTAGCCGTCGTCCCACGGGCCGTAGTCGAACCGGAAGCAGGCGGCGTCGACGGCGTCGCTGACTGCGCGCAGGCGGCTGTCGGTTCGATCCCCGCCCATTCGCGGATGGGGCGGACACGCGACGACGCAGGCGTCCGCGGTGGGCTCGTCGAGGGTCCCACGGACGTCCCGGTCAGTCGGAACGACGATCGATTCGCTCATGGCGCGGCTTCGAGCGGTGCCGCCTTGAGCCTTCGGCGATTGGAGGCGTGTTTTAAGGGTCACGACCCCGAACGCCCCCGTATGGGAATCCTCGCTCGGGCATCGTACGTCATCCGATCGAAAATCAACGCCGTCCTCAACCGCGCGGAGGACCCCTCCGAAACGCTCGACTACTCCTACGAGCGCATGCGTGACGAGCTACAGGACGTAAAAAAGGGAATTGCCGATCTGACGACTCAGAAGAAGCGGCTCGAAATCCAGAAACGGCGCCTCGAGGAGAACGTCGAAAAGCACAACGAACAGGCTCGCGAGGCCGTCCGACAGGATCGAGAGGATCTCGCCCGGCGAGCCCTCGAGAAGAAAAAGCAGAAGATGGGACAGATCGAGGAGCTCGAAACCCAGATCACCGATCTCGACCGCACGCAGGACGACCTCGTCGAAAAGAAGAACGAACTCCAGAGCCGAATCGAGGAGTTCCGCACCGAAAAGGAGACGATGAAGGCCCGCTACGAGGCCGCGGAGGCGTCCGCCCGCGTCTCGGAGGCGATGACCGGCGCCGGCGACGAGATGCAGAGCGTCTCCAGATCGATCGAGCGCGCCCGGGAGCGCACCGAAGACATGGAGGCGCGCGCCGAGGCGATGGACGAACTCCAGGAGTCGGGGGCCTTCGAGGACGTGCTTTCGGAGGGCGACTCTATCGACCGGGAGCTCGAGGAAGTCCGCAGGGAGGGCGAGGTCGAGGCGGAGCTGGAGACGCTACGGTCGGAAACCGGCGACGGTAACGACGCCGAGGCCGACATCGACGTCGACGCCGACGCGGTCGAGGAGCCGTCGGCCGATCCGGAGATCGAATCGGAGCTCGAAGAGCTCAAGCGAGACGAAGAGGAGTAGCGCGGCCGTCGAAACGAGACCGTCTGCTTTTTTCGTACCTCTTCGGTTCCCCGGACGTTCCTTCAACCCTATATCAGTGTGGCGAATTCGTCCAACGTCCGTCAACATGGATGTGAAACCGATCTGGCGGGGAGGATCGACCGTGTAACTCGGTTAATAAAAAATCCGATGAGTGTGAAAATATGGCCTCTTGATTGCTGGGGGCTGCTTACTGAACGTAGAGCCATGTACGATCCGGTCCTGTTACAGATTTCCACTTTTGGAATCACGATCATTGGCGCAGTGGTACTGCTACTGGCGGTGGTGACGGTCTGGCAGATGGTGCGGTTCGTCGACGCCTACGAGAAGCAGGCGCTCACCGTCTTTGGCGAGTACCAGCGCCTCCTCGAACCGGGCCTCAACATCATCCCGCCGTTCGTCTCGCGGACGTACGCCTTCGACATGCGTACCCAGACGATGGACGTGCCTCGGCAGGAGGCGATTACGCGGGACAACTCACCCGTGACGGCGGATGCCGTCGTCTATCTCAGGGTGATGGACGCGAAGAGGGCGTTCCTCGAAGTCGAGGAGTACAAAACGGCAGTCTCGAATCTCGCCCAGACGACGCTGCGGGCGGTGCTGGGCGACATGGAGCTTGACGATACACTCAACAAGCGGCAGGAGATCAACGCTCGGATCCGCGAGGAGCTCGACGAGCCCACCGACGAATGGGGAATCCGCGTCGAGTCGGTGGAGGTTCGGGAGGTCAACCCCTCCAAGGATGTCCAGCAGGCGATGGAACAGCAAACCGGTGCCGAGCGGAGACGCCGCGCGACGATTCTCGAAGCGCAGGGAGAACGCCGAAGTGCGGTCGAGAAGGCTGAGGGGGACAAGCAGTCCAACATCATCCGCGCGCAGGGTGAAAAGCAGAGCCAGATCCTCGAGGCGCAAGGAGACGCTATCTCGACGGTGTTACGGGCCAAATCCGCCGAGTCGATGGGCGAGCGCGCCGTCATCGACAAGGGGATGGATACACTCGAGGCCATCGGAAAGGGAGAATCGACGACGTTCGTCATGCCTCAGGAGCTGACGTCGCTGTTGTCGCGGTACGGAAAGCAGTTGACTGGCAGCGACGTGGCCTCCAACGGGAGGCAGTTAGAGAGCCTGGAGTTCGACGCGGAGAGCCGTGAGCTCCTCGGGTTGGACGATATCAAGGAGATTCTTGGAGAGATCGACAGAGCTGCCGAAGTCGACATCGAGGAAATGGAACAGCAGGCCGAGGCCGTCAAGATCGGCGACGTCGACATCGAGAGTGCTGACGACGTCGACGACGGCGGAGAAGTCGGATCGGAGTCGCAACCGGATCAGGAGTAGGCGACAGCTCCAGCGATTCGAACTCCGAGACGTTCACTCGAACCGCTCGCGCCACGGATCGGGGACGGGGATCGCCTCGCCGGTTCCGAGATCCGTCACGACGTGGACGGTCGTCGCTTCGGCTATCGGGCCCTCGTCCGTGCGGAGTTCGATCGACGTCGTGAAGCTCGTCGTTCCGACGTCCGTTACCGAGACGGCGGCGGTGAATCGATCACCGGCGATCAACTCCCCGCGAAAGTCGATTTCCAGGCGGACGATTGGGGTTCCGTAGTCGTCGACGTCACCGTCGGTCGCTTCCGAGAGAAACCGCTCGCGAGCTTCGGCAACGTAGGCTGGATAGACCGTGTTGTCCGCGTGCCCGCCGTCGATATCGAGCGAGCCGACGACGAGCACGTACTCCCGCGTCACTCGAGGAAATCCGGTTCGACGTGCTTTTCGTCGACCTCGCGTTCGAGGTGATCCCGGAACGTCTCGACGTCGACGTCCTTGCGCTCCGCTTCGAACCGGTCCCGGACCGAGACGGTGCCGGCCTCCTCCTCGTTGTCGCCGACGACGAGCATGTACGGGACGCGGTCGTCGTGGGCCTGCTGGATCTTCCGGCCGACCGTCCACGAGCGATCCTCGATCTCGACGCGGAAATCGCCGAGATAGCGATTCTGGAGCTGTTTGGCGTAGGGGATGTTGTCGTCCGACACCGGGAGGATGCGCACCTGTTCGGGCGCCAGCCACGTCGGAAAGTTCCCGTCAAAATGCTCGACGAGCACCATGAAGAACCGCTCGTAGCTGCCGTAGAGTGCGCGGTGGATCATCACCGGTCGGTGCTCCTCGTTGTCCTCGCCCGTGTAGGAGAGCTCGAACCGCTCCGGCATATTGAAATCGAGCTGAACCGTCGGGCCGTCCCAGCTTCGTCCGAGGGCGTCCTCGAACGCGAAGTCGATCTTCGGTCCGTAGAAGGCGCCGTCTCCCTCCTCGATCTCGTACTCCATGTCGGCGTCCTCGAGCACGTCCCGGAGCTGGGATTCGGCCTGCTCCCATATCTCGTCGGACCCGACAGACTTCTCCGGCCGGGTCGCCAGGGCGACCTCGAAGTCGAGATCGAACGTCTCCAGCACCTCGGAGATCTGTTCCATGATGACCGTCACTTCCTCCTCGATCCGCTCGGGGCGGACGAAGAGGTGGCCGTCGTCGATGGTGAACGCCCACACGCGCGAGAGACCGGAGAGTTCGCCGCGCTGTTCCTTCCGGTAGACCTTCCCGTTCTCGGCGTACCGGACCGGGAGGTCCCTGTAGGACCAGTTGCCCTGATCGAAGATCGTCGCGTGCCCCGGACAGTTCATCGGCTTGAGCCCGTACTCCTCGTCGTTGACGTCGAGCAGGAACATGTCGTCGACGTAGTTGTCGTAGTGGCCGCTCTTCTTCCACAGCTCCGTCCGGAACAGGTGCGGCGTCTCGACGAAGTCGTACCCCTGCTCGTCGTTGAGTCCGTCGACGAACGCCTCCAGCTCCCGGAGTACCGTCTTCCCGTTGGGGTGATACAGCGGGAGTCCGGGGCCGGTCACGTCGGGGATCGAGAAGAGATCCAGCTCCCGGCCCAGCTTTCGGTGGTCCCGCTCCTTGGCCTGCTCGCGGCGCTCGAGGAACGTCGCCAGTTCGTCGTCGCTCCCGAATGCGGTTCCGTAGACGCGCGTGAGCGTGTCGTTGTCCTCGTCGCCGCGCCAGTAGGCCGCGGCGATGTTCAGCAGCTTCACCGCACCGATCTCCCCGGTCGACTCGACGTGCGGTCCCTGACAGAGATCCTGCCAGCCGTCCTGCACGTAGAAGGAAACCGGATCCTCGCCGGCGGCCTCGGTCTCGAGGATGTCCAGCTTGTACGGGTTGTCGGCGTATATCTCGAGGGCCTCCTCGCGGGAGCGTTCGACGCGTTCGATTTCGTAATCGGCGTCGATGATCTCGATCATCCGTGCTTCGATCGCTTCTAAGTCGTCGGCGTCGAGTTCGACGCCAGTTACGTCGTAGTAGAATCCCTCGTCGGTCGGCGGGCCGATCGCGAGTTTGGCGTCCGGGTGCCGCTCCTGCAGCGCCTGCGCGAAGACGTGCGCCGCCGAGTGTCTGAGTACCCGGAGATACTCTTCCGACTGCTCCGTGACGATCACGACCTCGCAGTCGTCGACGAGCTGTTCGTCCCTGTCGACCAGTTCGCCGTCGACGACGCCTGCAACCGTGTCCGAACCGAGACCGGGTCCGATCTCGTAGGCCACGTCCTCGACCGTCGACCCCCGATCGATCTCGAGTTCGGAGCCGTCGGGTAGCGTAACGACGATATCGCTCATACGAATCAAAAGCCGAGGCCGCGGGATAAGTGTTAAGAGACGGTGGGATCGAACGGCTACAGTCGATCGCTCGAGCGCAGCGGTCCGTCCAGACACTCGTCGAGTTCCGCTTCCAGTTTGAACCGCTGTACCTTCCGCGTGCCGCTGCGCGGGAGTTCCTCGAGGAAGAACACCCGTCGCGGATGAGCGTAGCTCGCGACGTGATCGAGGGAGAACTCCCGGAGTTCCCGCTCGGTGAGCTCCGCGTTCGGCTCCGGAACGACGAACGCCACCGGCGCCTCGCCCTTCGTTTCGTGTGGTGCGCCGACGACGGCCGCGGCCCGAAC
>SKTU01000024.1 GCA_007122455.1 Haloarculaceae archaeon
ATCCAGACGGAGAGGACGAGACCGATTCCGGCACAGACCAGCAGGTAGGGGATACTGAGCAGATGTACCATCGCGAGACCGATCGGATCGAACGTCTCGCCGAGGGCGATCACTCCGAGGAATACCACGAGCGCGACGCCGGTGTTCAGCGCGACCATCGGAACCCACAGGGCGGCGACTTTCTGGGCGAGCACCGACTCCCGAGAGACGGGATTCGAGAGGGTCAGATCCATCTTCCGGCTCCGGATGTCTCCAGCGACCATCCCGCCGCCGACGTACGCGAAGTAGACGCCACCGAAGACGATCCAGACGAAGGGGTAGACGTATCCGGCGGCGAACCCCTCGATCGTGTGTAGCTCTTCGAAGCCGAGGAGGGTGACCATGTACTCCGGATACACCTCCTGGATGAGTTCCGCCTCCTCCTTTATCGCCGGAAATACGGCCAGAAAGAAGACGGTGGTCAGGGCGAGCGCTCCCGTCAGGATCAGGGAACCCCGTTGCAGTCGTCTGGACTCGTTGCGGAGGATCGCCGTCATCGTTGTTCTGGAGGCGTATCGTCTCGATAGTAATGTTTGAAGATCGTATCGAGCTGTGGGTTTCCGATCTCGACGTCGACGCTCCGGAACTGGACGAGATGCTCGAGCAGTGCCTGTGTCTCGCCGGTGTAGGTGAAGTGCACTGCGCTGTTGACGATTTCGACGTCGATCATCTCGTCGGTGACGAACTCGGTTTCGTCGACGGGATCCTTCAGATGCACCCACACCTCCTTTCCGCTCCGATCGAGCAGGGCATCGATCTCCTCGAGCGCGACCAGCTCGCCCGCCCGGATGATGCCGACTCGATCGCACACTCGCTGGACTTCACTGAGGGTGTGTGACGAGAAGAATACGGTTTTGCCGGCGTCTCGTTCCTCCTCGATGAACAGGTGGAGCCGGTCCTGCTTGAGCGGATCCAGTCCGGCCGTCGGTTCGTCCATGATGACGAAATTCGGGTCGTGCATGAACGCCTGAACGATCCCGAGCATCCGCCGATTCCCCGCTGAGTACGTCTCGACCGGTTTCTCGAGCGGCGGATCGAACAGCTCCAAAAGCTCGTCCCGCCGCTCGTCTCCACGCATCCGGGCGAAGTAGTCGAGCACCTGTCGACCGGTGAGCTGCTCGTCGAACCCCAAGCTGTCGGGAAGATACCCCAGATCGGCTTTCACCTCGGTGAGCGCCTGTCGGTCGCGCACGTCCGCCCCGAGCACTTCCGCCGTCCCCGACGTCGGTTTGATGAGGCCGAGCAGCAGTCGAATGGTCGTCGTCTTTCCCGCGCCGTTCGGCCCGAGATAGCCGAAGATCTCGCCCGCCTCGACGTCGAAGCTGACCCCGTCGTTTGCGGCGACGTCCCCGTACCGCTTGGTGAGATCGGCCACTCGGACGACTGCCATAGCGTGAGAACGGGAGACAGCCGTTTAACTCTTGCAGGGTTCGGGGACGTGACGACTGTCCGGCGTTTCGGTGACTCGTGACCGTCTAGTCGACGCGGTGTTCCTCGACGACGTCCCAGTCCAGTTCGATTCCGAGCCCCGGTTCGTCGGGGACGGTGATCCGCCCGTCCTGAATGAGCGGTTCCTCGCGCACGAGGAGGTCGTCCCACCACGGGACGTCCCGCGCGTGGAACTCGAGGGCGAGGAAGTTCGGAACGACCGCGCCGACGTGGACGCCGGCCATCGTCGCGACCGGGCTCCCGATGTTGTGCGGGGCGAGCGTCATGTAGTACGTCTCCGCGAGTTCGGCGATCTTCTTCGTCTCGGCGATGCCGCCCGTCTTCGGGATGTCGGGAGCGACGAAATCGACCGCCTGGGCCTCGACGAGGTCGCGGAAGCCGTGGCGTCCGTAGCGGTTCTCGCCGGTCAAAAGCGGCTGTTCGACGCGCTCGTTCACCGTCGCCATCGCCTCGCCGTTCTCCGGCGGCAGCAGGTCCTCGATCCACGCGAGATCGTACGGTTCGAGCGCTCGACAGAGCTTCTCGGCGGATTCGGTGTTGAGGTTCCAGTGGAGGTCGACGGCCACTTCGGCCTCGTCGCCGACCTCGTTCGTGACGCCCTCGACGAGCGAGCGCTTGTGCTCGATCTCCGGCCCGTCGAAATGACGCGACAGCGTGTCAATGTCTCGCCCGGAGGGGACGTCGAGATCGAACTTGATGATCTCGAAGCCGTCGTCGACCGCCGCTCTGGCCGCGCGGGCGTAGGACTCGGCTTCGTAGGCCTCCGGCGGCTGTTCGTTGAGCGCGGCCTCGACCATCCCTTCTCCGGCGTGACAGTCGGCGTACATCCGAATCTCCTCGCGCGTCTTCCCGCCGAGGAGCTGGTAGACCGGCTGTTCGAGGATCTTCCCGGCCGCGTCCCACAGTGCCAACTCGACGCCGCTGATCGCGATCGTTCCGATCCCCTGCTGGGAGCCCCGACCGGAGAGACTCTCGCGCATGAGGTTGTAGAGCCGCTCGACGTCCAGCGGGTTCTCGCCCTCCAGTACGGGACCGAAGTAATCCGTGATGATACCGTGGACGCCGGGTGAGGGGTACGCCTCGCCGATCCCGGTGACGCCGGCGTCGGTCTCGACGGTGACGATCGTCCACGGGAAGTTGCCGTCGACGACGACCGTCGAGAGATCCGTTATCTCCGGCGTCTCCGTCGTTCGGTTCGGTCTTTCGTCGAAACTCGGCCACATCGTCGTCGCGAGTCGGGCCGCAAAATCCTCGTACATGGTACTACGGCGGTTCCGCTGTCGGCCGTATCAATCTACCGACGATCCCGGATTCGGTCCCGTTCCGGTACGATCCGCTTATGAGTGGATTCGTTTCGATCGGACGACGAATCCACGGTCAACTCGGTGGACGGACGTTTCACGACCGGGTACGTTGAGCTTATAAATCGACGGGAGTCCATAACAAAGTCTCTCGGGCGCTTTCACTTTGGCGGTAAGAGATATGCCTGAAAAACTAGCAGAGACGTCGTTGGGTCGACGATCGGTACTTCGAAACGGGGCGCTCGTCGGCGGTGGGTTGCTCCTCGGTGGATCGATCACCGCCGGAACGGCCGCCGCGTCACCCGGACAGGGACAGGGTGGCGTCGGCTACGTCAGCGAATCGTCGTACAAAAAGCTCGTCGGCGACGTAGCGGTCGACTGCAACGGTGGCTGGGACGGGACGTTCTACATCCGCGAGGAGGCGTGGGACGAAGACGAGCGAGAGGGCGTCTACATCGACGCTCCGCCGTCGTGTAATGGCAACGGCCCGGATCAGACGTACAGGGGGTATATCGCGACTGCGAGGAGCGACACCGTCTGCGACGGCTACGGCCCCGGCGACTCCGGGCCGTGGGGCGACGACTGTTGCACGTGGATCTTCGTCAACGAGAACCGGAACGTACGATACGGTATCGAACAGCGGATAACGAACGTTCACGGTCGGAATCCTCCGATATGCCACTCGAACGTCCAGCCCCGCGACCAGGACGACGAATCGCTCGGAGCCGATTTTGCCGTCGTCCGAATCACGTTCGCGCCGGTCCCCGACGGTGGCCTGGGGCGCAACGGCGCACCCTGAGCGGCGACTCGCCGAGTTCGGATTCGAACTCGATTCGGGGTGCTGGTATCTGTTCGGGACTCCGGGAACGTTTTTACCACCGGCGGCGACGGATCCGCCATGCGTCGACAGAGCACGAACGCCGAATCGGGTGACGATCTCAGCGAAGAGGACGGAACCGCGTACGCCGAGAGCGTCGCCGTCGAACACCACGATCACACGCGCGTCCACGTCTCCGGGATGACGAGCGAGGAGCCGCACGACGACGTCGGCGAGCAGACGCGGGACATCCTCGAACGGATCGAGGGCGCGGTCGAGCGCGCCGGCGGGGAGATGAGCGACGTCGTCCGCGTCCGGGTGTACGTCGTCGAATCGCATCTCTCACAATCGGAGTTCGAGGCGATCCACGCGGCCCGACGGGAGTTCTTCGACCCCGGAACGTACCCAGCGAGCACGCTCGTGGAGGTCGCGGGACTGATTCGGGAGGATCGACTGATCGAGATCGACGCGGATGCGGTGATTCCGCACGACGGCTGGGACTAGCGCGGGTCGTTCACGGGGTTGCGTGGCCGTTCGCCGAGGAGGATCCGGCGCACGTCCTCGGTGGCGATCCGCCGACGATCCGCGTCGGCTTCGACGGACTTCCATCCCACGTGCGGCGTCAGGACGACGTTTTCGAGTTCGCGTAGCGGCGATTCGAACGCCGGCGGTTCGTCGCCCTTGGCGACCGGTTCGTCCGTGAGAACGTCCAAACCCGCGCCGGCGATCGCCCCCGAACGAAGCGCCTCGACGAGCGCCTCCTCGTCGATCAATCCGCCGCGGGCAGTGTTAATGAGGAACGCCGACTCACGCATTCGAGCCAGTGCGTCGGCGTCGATCAGCTGCTCAGTTTCCGGCGTGAGCGGGAGGTGAAGCGACACCGCGTCGGCCCGCTCTAGCAGCGTTTCGAGAGATACTTTCTCGACTCCTGCATCGGCGAGTTCCTCGGCGGGGGTGGACGTCATCGCGACGACGACGTCCATGCCGACGCCGCGAGCCTTCTCGACGAGGCGCCGTCCGATCGAGCCGTAGCCGACGACGCCGAGCGTCCCCGCGGAGAGTCGGTGAAGCGGCTGCGGTGCCGCTCGGTCCCAGCGACCGTTCCGGAGTGTCCGATCGTATCCCACGATGTTTCGCTGGAGTCCGAGCAGCAGTCCGAGGGCGTGCTCGGCGACCTCGTCGCTGCAGAACTCCGGGACGTTGACGAGGTAGATGCCGCGTTCGGCGGCACCCGCCGCGTCGTAGACGTCGACACCCGTGCCGCAGCGGGCGATCACTCGGCACGCCGAGAGTGAATCGAGCACTTTCGCGTCGTACTCGACGGCGGTCAACCGATCGATGATCGCGTCGACGTCGCCGAACTCCTCGATCACGTCGGCCTGTGTCGCAGTGTCTATCGCGTGAAACTCGACGTCGAGATCGGACAGGACGTCGCGTTCGACGGAGAGGTCGTATTCGCTCGCCGCGGTGACGCCGATCGTGTAGGAAGCCATGCGAACGCCTCGAACGGAGAGGAGAAAACGCTGCCGGGAGCCGAATTAATCCTCGGTTGGCGCCGCAGCGGACGACGACCGATCCGTCACATACGCGATCAGGGGGGTACGGAGCTGAACCGCCATTAGCGCGAGGATGCCGGCGACGCAGCCGGCGCGAACGATCGTGCCCGGATACACCATCGCGAGGAAGCCGAGAGTGAAGAAGACGGTCTTCGACGCGTAGGTCACGACTGGATTGCGGTGGAAGAACGTCCCGTGGTAGTTGAGTCCGTGGGATACCCCGAACGCTCCGAGCAGTGCGAGCCCGCCCGAAAGGAACGTCATAGTTCCCCAGCCGCCGACGACGAGTTCCGGGTTGTAGATGAACGCGAACGGGAGGATGTAGATCGGCGCGGAGATCTTGATCGCCTCGAAACAGGTGTACCAGAAGTTGCTCTTCGCGATCCCCGTCGCGACGACGACCGCGATGGCGATCGGCGGCGTCAGTCCGGAGAGGATCGCCGCGTACAGCACGAAGTAGTGCGCCGCGAGGTGCGGCACGAAGAACTCCTGGATGAGTGCCGGGGCGATGAGCGCTGCGACGATGACGTACGCCGCGACCGTCGGCATTCCGAGTCCGAGAACGATCGAGATGATGAACGCGAGAATCACTGCGAGCACCATCGAACCGCCCGACAGATCGAGCAGTGCCAGCGAGAGGACGCCGGGAACCCCGGTCGCCTCGAAGATGTCGACGATCCCGTTGATCGCCGCGATGACGATCGCGATCGGCGCGAGGATGATCGCCCCCTCCCGGAAGCCGAATGCGGTCTGATCGAGTAGCTCCGAGAACTCGGCGCGGATGTCGCCGTCGTTGTACGCCGTCTGTGCCAGCGGGATACCGAACCCGGTGAGCAACATTGCGACGACGGTGTAGAGCGCCGAGGTGAGCACCGTCCACTGCAGAATCCCGAGCATGACGATCAGCACCGCGAACGGGACGCCGAACCGAACGAGCTGTATGGCCAGCTCCGGTCGAGACATCGTCTCATCGAAGTGTTCCGACATGTCGATGTCGATCTCCTTCCCACGGAGCTGTTCGATCCCCGTGTAGTGGACCGCGATGACGACGGAGCCGTAGAAGATCATCGCCGGAATGATACCGGCAATAAGCACGTCGATGTAGGTGATTCCCAGCAGCGAGGCCATGACGAAGGCGGCTGCGCCCATGATCGGCGGCATGATCTGCCCCCCGGTCGACGCGACGGATTCGATCGCGCCGGCGACCTCGTTGTCGATACCGCTATCGCTCATCAGCGGTATCGTGAACGATCCCGTGATCGCGGTGTTTGCGGCCTGGCTCCCCGTGATCGACCCGATGATGATGCTCGCGGTAACGGCTGACAGGGCGATTCCGGATCGGACCACCATCGCCGTCCGCAGTGCGAGGCGCTTGATGAGGTCGAAGGCGCCGTAGCCGCGCATCAGCCCCGCGTACAGCAGGAACAGCGCGACCCACGTTGCGATGATGCGCGAGATCGAACCGTAGACGCCCTGGAAGTCGAGTACGAAGATGTTCGCCGCGCGGTTGAAGCTGAAGCCGCCGTGGCGGATGATCCCCGGCGCGTAGTTCCCGTAGACGCCGTAGAGAATTCCGGCGACGATCACTGCGAGGAACGTGAGCCCGTAGGCACGATACGAGAGATAGAGGATGACGAGGACGAACGCCGAAGCGATCGCGTACTCGTGTTGTAATGCGGTACCAACGCGGACACGAAGCAACACGTCGTAAAAGACCGTCATGTAGATCGTCGTTCCGATCGTGATGACGGTCGATATACCCAATCCGGCCAACTCGAGTCGGTTCTCCTCCTCGTAGGCCTCGATCATCTCGCCGCCGAGATAGACGACCATCACCGATCCGAGGAAGATGACGGTGAAGAGGATCCGGTCCAGTCGTTGCGTGTACGCGTAAAAGAGGACCCAGACCCACGTGAGTATCGCCAATCCAGTTACGACGTCTTGGGCTAGGTCCAGACGGTCCTTCCCGGAGGTGGAGTACACCATGAAATGGAATCTCTATTGGGTTGCTTGTAAGTTATGCGTCGCCGCGAGTCCAGCTGTCGTCCCACGCGCCGTTGTCCTCGAGCCAGTCGGCCGCGCCGGGGTGGACATCGAACTCGTCGGGGTGACCGTACGCGAACGTGAAGTTGTCCGGGTCGGTCCAGTCGAGGATCGTGGGATTGGCGTCCTGGAGGTCGTCGACGTTGTTGTGGCAGATGTCCATGACCTCGTAGATGATGTCGGCAGGGATCTCGGGGTCGAAGAGATACGGGTACGTCTCCGTCCACGAGTGGTTCGTGATCCCGTCGCTCTGGAGGTCCTGGTTCCACGCCGCCTCGATGTCGTCCATCTCGTCGTAACCGGCGCCGGCGAAGTCCTGTGCCGCCTGAACGAACTCGTCGGTCATCTCCACCTGTTTGAGATCGTTCCGGGCGTCGACCTCCTGGGCCCACGACGGGAGCTGGGTGAAGTTGGATGTGTAGACGATGAGTGCCTCGACGCGACCCTCGTCGAGGGCGCTGGCGGCTTCGCTCGTCTCGAAGTTGACGACGCCGGGTTCGAGGTCGTCCCAGAGGCCGGCGTTGCCGTACATCTCCTCGGTCATTGCGCGCAGACCCCATCCGGCGGGGAGCGCGTAGAGGTCAGCGCCGAAGAGGTCGTCGGTCGTCTCGATGTCGCTGTCTTCGAGAGCGAGCCAGTAGAGGTTCAGCGACAGGTGGCTGAAACCGAGCTGTGGATACTCGTCTACGGGCTCGTCCGCGAAGGGGCCCGAGTCATTGATTGCCTGATTCAGGATGTAGTTTCCAGCTGAGTAGGCGTTCAGTTCGTCGTCGGCGTAGAGCCGGATCGACTGTGGGTCACCGCCGGCGTCGACCGTGATGAAGTTCACGTTGTCGCTTTCCCGGTCGACGATCCGCTGGATCGCCTGGGAGTTGCCGTACGTCGAGGAACCCGACGAGGAGGAGCCGACGTTTATGTCGACCGTGTCGTCGTCGCCGAGACAGCCGGCCATACCAACCACACCGAGTCCGGCCGTTGCCTTCAATGCGTCACGCCTGTTCAGTCTGATACTATCTCGCATTCAATGTGCGAAAAGGAACACACATACTTAAGGCTACCTTTATTCTTTCCCGTATAACCGCTTGAGGGCTCGTAATTTGGATGCTTGTAAATGTCTAGCAGGATATTAAAATAGGCTTCGTGGAAGTTCTATAACTATTACATAATATTTTGTGGTTTGTCATGTATCTATCTATCACGAACGAGTGTTGTCAACACGTGGGTGACGTACGGAAGAGATACCGCGCTCTTCTCGTTTCACCGACGGATTACAGCCGGTTCGACTGGAACGCGGACGGATCGGCTATGAATGATAACTGTTTGTATAATATCGATAGACGTAACGATTATCTAGAACGTTTCTCTTTCCTCGCGTTTGAAACTCCGGTTTCGTTTACCCTCCCGAAACGGTGTTCGACCCTCGAGCGGTAATTCTGCTGAACTCCACGGTTGAACCCGTGACCGGTCGACTCGTGGATGTTGGTTGGATCCAAGGGGATTTGACTCTCCCGACGACGACGTCTACAGCGTCAACGGCAGCGCCATCGCCATCAGCCACCTGCTGGGAGCGTCGGGAGCCCGCCTCCCGGCCACCCTGATCCGCGAACTCGGCCGTCGCGATGGCTGACTGGACTTTCGACCATGTGTGTCGGCGACGGGCAGGACGCTGCGATCGACTTCCGCGTTCCCGGATCCGAACGATTCCGGGGCGTGGAGTCGCTCTGGACGAACCCGGAAGGGGTGGAGCTATATGTCCGCGGCCGGACTCCTCGCGTATGCTTTCGGGACTGACTGCATTCGTTACGGGCGCGAGCCAAGGTATCGGTCGGCACATCGCGATCGTTCTCGCGGAAAAGGGCGCGAACGTCGCACTCGCGGCCCGTGGTGACGGGATACACGAGACGGCCGAGCTCATCGGCGACGACGATCGGACGCTGGCCGTCAGGACGGACGTCGCAGACGAGACGAACGTCGAGGAGTCGATCGAGAAAACCGTCGAGACGTTCGGCGGCCTCGATATCGTCGTCAACAACGCCGGAATCGGCGGCCCGACGGCGCTGATCGAGGACATCTCGGAGGCGGAGTGGGACAAGACCCAGGACGTCAACCTGAAGGGAACCTTCTTCGTCTGCAAGCACGCCGCGTCGCATCTCCGTGAGAGCGATCAGGCGAGCATCGTCAACATCTCCTCGATCGCCGGCAAGGATCCGTATCCGAGCCGAACGCCGTACTCGGCGTCGAAGGGCGGAATGATCGGCTTCACGCGGAGTCTCGCCTACGAACTCGGCGAGGACGGCATCACGGCCAACACGATCTGTCCCGGTGCCGTCGAGGGCGACCGGATCGAACGGATGATCGAAAATCAGGCCGAGCGGCAGGGAATCTCCTTCGACGAGGCGATGGAACAGCGCGTCACCGGGCGGCTGCCGCTCGACAGCATCGTCTCGCCGGATGACATCGGCGAGTTCGTCGCCTTCCTGGCCAGCGAGCACGCTCGAAACATCACTGCACAGGACATCAACATCGACTCCGGCGCGCGGCAGGACTGACGCGACCGGTTTGCGCAAGGATTAGTAGCCGGTCTTCCGTTGTGCGGGTATGCCCGCAGCACTCATCACGGGTTCTTCCCGGGGGATCGGACGGGGTATCGCGCTCAGATACGCTCGAGACGGCTACGACGTCGCGGTCAACTACAACAGTAGCGAGGACGCGGCGTACGAGGTCGTCGACGCGATCGAATCCGAAACCGACAGCCGGGCCGTCGCGATCGGGGCGGACGTGGGCGACACCGACGCCGCGACGCGACTCGTCTCCGAGACCGTCGAGGCGCTCGGCGGGCTCGACCACCTCGTCAACAACGCCGCGATCAACGACCACCGGTACACGCCGGAGCTCTCCCCCGAGCGGTTCGATCGGCTGATGGACATCAACGTCAACAGCGTCTACACCATCACGAGGGAGGCGGTGCCGCACCTCCAGGCGTCCGATGAACCCGAGGGCGCGTCGGTGGTCAATCTCTCCTCGCGGCTCGCGTTCGCCGGGGCGCCGTACGAACCGCACTACGCCTCCTCGAAGGCGGCGATCGTCGCGCTGACGAAGAGCCACGCGGAGGAGTTCGCGCCCGAGATCCGCGTCAACTGTATCGCCCCGGGCTACATCGAGACGGACATGACCGACGCGACAAACGACGAGGCCGATAAGGCCGAGCGGCGGGAGACGATCCCCGTTGGCCGGCTCGGACAGCCGTCGGATATCGGTGACGCTGCCGCGTTCCTTCGGGACGCCGGCTTCGTCGCCGGCGAGACCCTCCAGGTCAACGGCGGACAGATGATGTACTGACGCCGCTGCCGGCTGCATGGGAAGGTTGATTACGCCGCTCGGACACGAAACGGTATGCCACTCAGCGACGTGCGCGTGGTCGATTTCGGACAGGCGATCGCCGGCCCGATCTGTGCGACGTATCTGTCGGATCTCGGCGCCGAAGTCGTCAAGATCGAGCCGCCGGGCGGGGACGTCTACCGGGCGGATCGACGCGAGAAGAACGGTGTGCCGTACAATCCCCCGTTCGAGCAGTACAACCGGAACAAACGATCGATCTGTATCGATCTCAAATCCGACGAGGGGTACGAGGCGGTCCGGGAGTTGATCGAGGCTGCGGACGTGCTCGTACAGAACTGGCCGCCGGGCGTCGCCGAACGGCTCGGCGTCGATTACGAGCGCTGTAAAGCGATCAACGAGGAACTGATATACGTTCACGTCTCGGGCTACGGCGAAACCGGCGAACTGGCGAAACAGCCCGCGATGGACACGATCATCCAGCACGCCTCCGGACTCTCGAGCATGCTCGGCTACGACGACGGGAAGCCGCCGATCCGGAGCCAGTCGTCGGTCGCGGACTTCTACGCGGGCTGTCACGCGACGATCAGCACGCTCGCCGCGCTTCGGGAGCGGGACAACGGCGGCGGCGGACAGAAGATCGACGTCTCGCTCCTGGAGTCGCTCATGCACAACATGGACGGCGTCTTCGAGTACTACCACAACGAGGGTGAAGTGCCGAAGCGTGTCGGTCGGAGCGCCTTCTTCAACCCCGATATGCTCTACGGTGCCGCCAGAGCGAAGGACGACTGGGTCTGTGTCGCCCTGCTTCTGTACTCCGACCGGATGTGGAAGGGGTTCTGCGAACTCACCGACAACGAGCAGTTCCTCGAGGAGCCGAAATACCAGACCGACGACGGGCGGCTCGCCGACGCGGCGGAACTGACCGCGATCTTCGAGGAGTGGCTCGCGGAGATCCCGGCCGAAGAGGCGATCGAAACGCTCTCGGCCCACGGGATCCCGGCCGGACCGCACCACACGATCGACGAGGCGGCGAACATGCAGCACGTGGCCGACCGGGAGCTGTTCCGCGAGATCGACCACCCGCGGCTCGGCCCCTTCACCGTCACCGACACGCCGCTTTCGCTGTCGGAGACGCCGACGCGGGATCCCGTACACGCGCCGGGGCTCGGCGAACACGGCGAGGCGATCCTCGAGGAGATGGGGTACGACGCCGAGGAGATCGACGAACTCCGATCGTCGGGCGTGCTGCAGTAGCGCCGACGCCGATAACGTTTTCAAGCCGCTCTGTCCACGAGTAGGTATGAAACCGTTCGAGGGAATCGACGTGCTCGACCTCACCCAATCGATCGCCGGCCCCGTTTCGACGCAGTTTCTGGCGTCGCTCGGGGCGAACGTGGTGAAGGTCGAACCGCCGGGCGGCGACACGTTCCGGAGCTTGCTCGACGGGGACATGTTCGCCTCCGTCAACCTCGCCGGCAAGCGGAGCGTCTGTCTCGACTTCAAGACGGACGAGGGCCGCGAGGCGGCGGCCCAGCTTGCCGCGGAGGCCGACGTCGTCGTCGAGTCGTTCCGTCCTGGCGTCGTCGAGAGGTTCGGTCTGGATTACGACTCCGTTAGCGAGGACAACGAGAACGTCGTCTACCTCTCGCTCACCGGCTTCGGACAGGAAGGGCCCTACAGCGAGTGGCCGGCGTACGACCCCGTGCTTCAGGCGATGAGTAGCCTGATGTCGACGATCGGCTACGAGGACCGGCCGCCGGTCCGGATCGGCGCGAGCGTCGTCGACTGGGGAACCGGCACGACCGCCGCGTTCACGCTCGCGTCGGCGCTGATGAACCGGGAGGTCACCGGCGAGGGAACCTACATCGACGTGAACCTCTACGAGGTCGCCACCGCCTGGATGGGCTACTGGATCGCACATTACTCCCGCACCGGCAACGTGGCGACCCGGTCCGGACAGGGGTTCGCCGGATTGGCGCCGAACGAGGTGTTCCACGCCGCCGACGAGGAGCCGTTCTACATGGCGGTCGTCAACGACCGGCTCTACGAGCGGCTCTGCCACGCGATCGACCGCCCCGAACTCGCCGACGACGACCGATTTGACACGAACGGGGACCGCTGGGAGAACCGTGCCGTGCTCAAGGAGGAGCTTCAGGCGACGTTCGAGACGTACGACCGCGAGGAGCTCTGCGAACTGCTCGCCACGTCCGGCGTTCCGGCGGGACCGCTTCGGACGGTCGACGAGGTCGTCGAGGAGGACCCCCACGCCGCGGCCCGGGGACTCCTCGTCGACTCGTACAACGTCCTCGAGGAGGCGCCAGTAACGACGGTCGGGCCGCCGTTTACGACCTCCGACGGGCGCCCGGACCTCGGCGATCGGCCGCCGCGACAGGGCGAACACACCCGCGCCGTACTGTCCGAACTGGGCTACGACGACGACCAGATCGAGCGGATGATCGAGGCGGGTGCAGCCGGTCCCAGCGAGTGAGCGGTCGGGTCAGTACGACCGCGGCAGATCCAGTTCGTGCTGGGCGATGAAGTTCTTCACCATCTCGTTGGAGACCGGCGCGATCACGTTGATCATCGACTCCCGCCAGTAGCGCTCGACGTCGTACTCCTTCGCGTACCCCATCCCGCCGTGGGCCCGCACCGCACGCTCGCAGGCCTCGATGGCGTCCTCGCTGGCCCGGAGCTTCGCCGCGTTCGCCTCCGCGCCGGCGTCGTCGCCGTTGTCGTATTTCCACGCCGCCTTCCTGACCATGAGTTCGTCCTGCTGGAGCTTGCTCCAGGAGTCGGCGAGCGGGTGGCTGATCGCCTGGTAGGAGCCGATCGCGTTGCCGAACACCTCCCGCTGGCGGGCGTAGTCGGCTGCCTTCTGGAGGGCGGCCTGGCCGATCCCGACGGCGTTGGCCGCGATGCTGATCCGCTCGGAGTTCGCGAAGGTGAGCAGATAGCGGAACCCCTTCCCTTCTTCGCCGATGCGGTCCTCGACGGGGATCCGGTAGCCGTCGAACCACACCTCGTTCGAGTCGGAGGCGCCGCGGCCGGCTTTCGGGATCTCGCTCACGTCGAGGGCGTCGTCGTCGCGATCGAACTCGGTGAAGAAAAGCGAGAGGCCGCCGAACCGATCGTCGGGCGTCGCCTCGGCGGTTCGGGCGAGCAGCATGATCACGTCGGCCTCCTGGGCCTTCGAGGTCCAGATCTTCTGTCCGGTGACGACGTAGTCGTCGCCGTCGCGCTCGGCGAACGTCTCGATCCTCGAGGTGTCCGTCCCGGCGTTCGGCTCGGTGACGCCCGTACAGACCATCACGTCGCCGGCGGCGATGTCGGGGAGATACCGCTTCTTGTGGGCCTCGTCGCCGTACTCGACGAGGGGTGCGGCGCTGAAGACGTGGTGGGAGGTGATCGACGTGCCGGCCATCGCCGCTCCCGATCGGGCGATCTCCTGCTGGATGAGCGCGGCCTCCTGGACGCCGTAGCCGTGTCCGCCGTACTCCTCGGGAATGGTGACGCCGCACCAGCCGTCCTCGGCGAACGTCTCGAAGAACTCCCAGGCGAACTCGTGGTTCGCGTCCTTCTCGCGCCAGTATTCGTCACCGAAATCGGCACAGAGCTGTCTGATCTGGTCCCTGATGAGTCGCTGTTCGGCCGTGAGCTCGAAATCCATTGTCCGAGGTAGCGCTGCGGGCTACAAAAAGCTGTGCGGCCCGGTGTCGGGAGCCACGAGTAACGGTACGCGCGTTCCCAAAAACCCCCTCGCGTCGTCCGTGCGAACGTCTACCGATGTACAAAGCTATAAGTGAGATAGGTAGCTCTTCTCGGCTATGCGTCTCAGGCGCAGTGAACTGACTACCCCCGGCAGCAGTATGGCGATGATGGAGAAGGCTGCCGGCTCGGACGCCGACGAGGTGATGCTCGACCTCGAGGACGCCGTGGCGCCGTCGGAGAAGGTGGCGGCCCGCGGGAAGATCGTCGACGCGATCGAGACGTTCGACTGGGGCGAGACGGTGATCTCGGTTCGAATCAACGACCTCGACACGCCGAACGCTCACGGCGACCTCGTCGAGGTCGTCTCCGGGGCCGGCGAGGCGATCGATACGATCATCGTTCCCAAGATCGAGCGCGCGGCGGACGTCTACATGGTCGAGAAGCTGTTGGCCGGGATCGAAGCCGACAACGACATCGACGACGACGAGGCGATCGGGATCGAGGTGTTGATCGAGGAGACCGAAGCGCTCCAGAACGTCGACGAGATCGCCGCGACCGGCGACCGGCTGGAGGCGCTCATCTTCGGGCCGGGCGATTACTCGGCCGCCCAGGGCGTCGATCTCGACAGTATCGGCGGCGAGGACGCCGCCTACCCCGGCGACATCTGGCACTACGCTCGCAACCGGATCGTCGTCGCCGCTCGCTCGAACGGGCTTGACGCGATCGACGGCCCGTTCGCTGATTTCTCGGACCCGGACGGCTACCGCCGGGAGTGCGTCCGCTCGAACGCGCTCGGCTTCGTCGGCAAGTGGGCGATCCACCCGAGCCAGATCGAGATCGCCAACGAGGTGTACGCGCCCGACGAGGATCGCGTCGAGAAGGCCCGACGGATCGTCGACGCGATGGAAGAGGGCGTCGAGGACGGAGCCGGCGCGGTCCAGGTCGACGGGCAGATGATCGACGAGGCGTCGGTCCGAAGCGCCCGCCAGACGATCGACCGGGCGCGCCGAATCGGGATGATCGACTGATGGCCGAGACGACTCGAAAGCGCGTGGAGAAGGTCAACTACTTCGAGGATTTCGAGGTCGGACAGACGTTCGAACACCACTGGGGACGGACGATCAACGAGGGCGACAACAGCCTCTTCACGTCGCTCACGCTCACGCAGAACCCGATCTACTTCAACGAGGATTACGCCGCGAAACTGGAGTACGACGACGTGGTCGTCAACCACCTCCTCGCGTTCAACGTGGTCTTCGGGATGAGCGTGCAGGATCTCAGCGAGGCCGGCGGCGCCTTCCTCGGTATCGATGACCTGCAGTTTCACGAGACGGTCCACCCGGGCGACACGCTCTACGCCAACAGCGAGGTGCTCTCGAAGCGGGAGAGCGACTCCCGTCCACACCAGGGGATCGTCAGTTGGGCCACGGAGGGCGTGCGACCGAACGGCGATCCGGTCGTGACGTTCGAGCGGACGAACCTGATCAACAAGCGGACGACGAAGCCGAACGAATGACACTACTCAACGACGAACTCCGGATGCTGCGGAACGAAACCCGCGAGTTCACGAAAAACGAGGTACTGCCGGAGGCAAACGAGCGCGATCCCAACAACGAGGACATGAGCGAGGAACTCATCGAGAAGCTCGCCGAGATGGGGTTCTTCGGGATCCGTGCGCCCGTCGAGTACGGGGGGCTCGGAATGGGGACGCTCGCGTACGCGGTCGTGACCGAGGAGCTCTCCCGCGGCTGGATGAGCGTCGCGAGCATCATCGCCCGCGGACAGAACCTCGCGGGGGCGACCGAGGAACAGAAGGAGGAGTACGTCCCGGACATGGTCGCCGGCGAGCGACTCCAATCCGTCAGTATCTCCGAACCCGGCGCCGGGAGCGACGTCGCGGGCATGTCGACGACGGCCGAGAAGGACGGCGACGAGTACGTTCTCAACGGACAGAAGACGTGGTGTACGTTCGCGAAGGGATCGGACTTCATCGTCGTCTACGCGAAGACGGATCCCGACGCGTCGCCCAGACACCGGGGGATCTCCTCGTTCATCATCGACAAGACGCCCGGCGAGTTCGACGTCGAGGGGCTCTCCGGAAACAAGCTCAACAAGATCGGCTACAGGGGGTGGAAGACGTGGGAACTGAACCTCGACGACGTTCGCGTCACCGAGGACAAACTGATCGGCGGCGAGGAGGGGAAGGGGTTCTACCACATCATGGAGTTCTTCGAACCCGCTCGCGTCCACACCGCGGCTCGCGCGATCGGGCTGGCCCGCGGCGCGCTGGAGGACTCGCTGGCGTACGCCGAGGAGCGGCGACAGTTCGACCAGCCGATCGGGGAGTTCCAGGCGATCCGGTTCAAGCTGGCGACGATGGCGACGAAGATCGAAGCCGCCCGACAGCTCACCCACTACGTCGCGAGTCAGGTCGACCAGGGCGATCGGTGCGACCTCGAGGCGTGCATGGCGAAGTACTACGCCTCCGAGATGGCCGAGGAAGTGACGAGCGAGGGGATCCAGATCCACGGCGGGAACGGCTACACGACCGACTATCCGCTGGAGCGCTACTGGCGGGACGCTCGACTGACGAAGATCTTCGAGGGGACCAGCGAGATCCAACAGCGGGTCATCGCGGATCGGCTCTTCGAGGACGGCGTCGACGCGACCGGGTCCGGGGCCTAACATGGGACGAACCGGCGACCACAACTACTTCGAAGGTTTCGAGGTCGGCGAGATATACGAACACACCCGCGGGAAGACGGTCACGGAGACCGACAACGTCCTGCTCACGAACCTCGTGCTCAACACCGCCGAGGGGCACTTCAACGAGGACGCGATGGCGGATTCGGAGTTCGGCGAGCGGATCGTCTACGGCGGGATCAACCTCTCGATCGTCTGCGGGATCGCCAGCGAGGACATCTCCGAGAACGCGATCACCGAACTGGGCTACGACGAGGTCCGGTTCAGCAACCCGGTGTTTCACGGCGACACGCTCTACGCGGAAAGCGAGGTGCTCGCCAAGCGGCCACACGAGGAGCGCGACGACGGCGGCGTCGTCGAGTTCCGGGTCCGCGGCTACAACCAGGACGGCGAGCAGTGCGTCGGCGCGACGAAGACGGTGCTGTTGAAGCGGCGATCCCACTACGGGGGCGACGATCCGTGACCGAACCGAACCCGCTCGTCGAGGGCGGTCCACTCGCGGACGTCCGCATCGTCGATCTGACCCAGATGCTCGCCGGCCCGTACGCGACGATGCTGCTCGCCGACATGGGTGCCGACGTCCTCAAGGTGGAACCGCCGACCGGTGACATGACTCGGCCGAACGAGCCCCACCTCCTCGAGGAGGAGGCCTACGGCGGCTACTTCCACAGCGTCAATCGGAACAAGCGAAGCATCGCGATCGACCTCAAGGCCGACGACGGTCGGGCGGCGTTCCGCGAGCTCGTCGCCGGCGCCGACGTCGTCGTGGAGAACTTCCGGACAGGGACGATGGAGCGGCTCGGTCTCCCCTACGAGACGCTCTCGGAGCTGAATCCGAAACTCGTCTACGTCTCGATCCGCGGTTTCGGCGATCCACGCGGCGGCGAGAGCCCGTACGCCGACCGTCCGGCCTTCGACCTGATCGCGCAGGCCATGGGTGGCATCATGTCGATCACGGGAACTGACGGGCCGACGAAGGTCGGCCCAGGGGTCGGCGACATCTTCCCGGCGACGCTTTCGGCGGTCGGACTGCTGGCGGCACTGCGGGAGGCCGACCGCACGGGCGAAGGGCAGTACGTCGACGTCGGCATGGTCGACGGCATCCTCTCGCTCTGTGAGCGGATCGTCCACCAGCACGCCTTCGACGGGGAGGTTCCGGGGCCGCAGGGTAACTCCCACCCGCTTCTCTTCCCGTTCGATCGGTTCGAGACGACCGACGGCTACATCGTCATCGCCGCGCCGAGCGCCGATCAGTGGGAGGCGCTCTGTGAACAGATGGGACGTCCCGAACTCGCCACGGAGTACGCCGAGAAGACGGATCGGATCGAGAACGCCGATCGACTCCGACCGATCGTCAACGAGTGGACGGCCGAGCGGACGAAGGAGGAGCTGTTCGAGCTGCTCGAAGACGACGTCCCGTGCGGACCGGTGAACGACGTCGCCGACATCTTCGAGGATCCACACTTCGAGGCGAGATCGATGCTGGAAACGGTCACCCACGCCGACACGGGTCGGGAGGTGACGCTCGCGGGGACGCCAGTCAAGTTCCCCGAGTCGCACAGCGGCGTCGAGCGACGCGCGCCGTTTCTCGGCGAACACTCCACGGAAATCCTCCGAGAGATCGGCTACGGCGGCGCGGAGATCGACGAGTTGCTCGGCGGTGCGATAATCGAACGGACGCCGTAGGCGTCACATCGCCCCAACGAGTTCGGCGACGTCCGTCTCGGATCGGAGGTCGTCGAGTCGCCCGTGGAGCTCGGTGACGGTGTCGGATTCGAACACGCGGGCGCCGCACATGCGGAACTTCTCCTCGAGCTCGGCGTCCGAGAGCGGGTTCTCGTGTTTTCCCGGCGGTCCCTCGACCGACTCCTCGTAGCTGTCGCCGTCCGTCGTGGTGATCCGGACGGTCGTCTCGTGGGATCCGTACTCCAGGCGCTCGTCGACCTCGAAGTCGACGCGCTCACGGACGCGCTGGACCGACGGATCGCCGACGTTCTCGTCGTCGAAGGCGGCCAATCCGACCGTCTCGCGGGCGATCGCGCTCGCGACGGTGTACTCCATCGAGAACTTCCCCTCCAGCCCCGTTCGTGGATCCTCGTGGTGGAGGGCGTCGCCGGCGCCCCGGGACGCCACGACCTCGACCGACTCGACGTCGTCGGGATCGACTGCGTGGTCGTCAGCCAGTCCGGAGGCGACAGAGATCGCGGCGTGGGTGAAATAACAGCAGGGGTATTTTTTGATGCCGACGCCGTCCTCGACGATGGCCCACCGTTCGCCGAGCCGCGGTCTGGCGTCGAGGTCGACGCCGCCTTCGCCGGCGTACAGCTCGAAGAACCCCTTTACGCCGTCGATTGCCTCGGCGTCCGCGGTCGCGCCGTCGGCCGCGGCCAGTGCCGCGGTGACACCGCTCCGGGCGGCGTTACCGGCGTGGATCGGTTTCGTCGTCGTCCCGAAGTTTCGTTTGAGTCCGGCGGCCATCGACGCGGCGGTTCCGAGGGCGTGCCGCGTCGCCTCGGTGTCGAGTTCGAGCAGCCGGGCCACCGCGGCTGCCGCGCCGAGCGTGCCGAGCGTGGCAGTCGAGTGCCAGCCGGCACCGTAGTGGTCGGGATTGATCACCGGGGAGAGGTAACACTGCGTCTCGAAGCCGGCGACGAACGCCGTCAGGAGCTCCCGTCCGGTCGAGTTCTCCCGCTGGCCGACGCCGAGCAGCGCTGGAACCATCGGGACGCTCGGGTGTCCGTGCATGCCGTCGGAGACGTCGTCGAAATCCAACCCGTGGCCCGCAGTTCCGTTGACGAACGCCGCGTCGGTCACCGTCGCAGATCCTTCCCGACCCAAAAGCGAGACGTTACCGCCCGATTCGCTCCGGAGTGCAGCCGCGACGATCGGCCCGGCGCCCTCGGCGGCGCCGGCGAGGGTCACGCCCGTCGTGTCGAGGAAACACCGCTCTGCGAGTCGCACGCCGTCCGCCGGGATCGCCTCGAACTCGAGCGTCGATACGAAGTCGGCCAGTTCGGCCGACGATGAACGCCGTTCAACGGCTTCGGTTGCCATACGTTCACACGGCGTTCGCGGAACTTAGAACCCTCGGATCGGTGTGGTTCAGTAGGATCGGGGAAGGTCGAGCTGGTTCTCAGCGAGGAAGTTCAACACGAGCTGTTGGGTGATCGGGACGAGCCGGGTGAGCCGCGCCTCCCGGAAGAACCGCTCGACGTCGTACTCGCGGGCGACGCCGAAGCCGCCGTGTGCCTGGACTGCGGCGTCGGCGGCGTCGAACGCCGCGTCGGCGGCGAGGAACTTCGCCATGTTCGCGCGGGCACCGACGGCCGTTCGGTCGGCGCTGCCGACTTCGCTCGCGGCGTTGTAGACGAGCCCCTTCGCCGCGTGAACGCGAGCGTACGCCTCCGCCAGCGGGTGTTGGATCGCCTGGTGGCTGCCGATGCGCTGGCCGAACACCTCTCGCTCGGCGGCGTAGCTCGCGCCGGCCTCCAGTGCCGCCTCGCCCAGGCCGACACACTCCGCGGCGATGACGAGCCGCTCCTCGTTGAGCCCATCGAGCATCTGGTAGAACCCCTCGCCGACCTCGCCGACGACGTTGTCCGCGGGGACGCGGAGTTCCTCGAAGAACAGCTCGAAGGAGTGGACGAAGTTGCTCGCGGTCTTGTCGATCTGTTTGATCTCGAGGGCGTCCTGCTCGTAGGCGTCCTCGAGGTCGACGAGAAACATCGTCATCCCTCGCGTCGGCTTCTCGACCTCGGATTTCGGCGTCGTTCGAGTCATCAGTACGATGTAGTCGCTGACGTCGACGCGAGAGATCCAGATCTTCTGACCACTGATAACGTAGTCGTCGCCGTCGCGCTCGGCGAAGGTCTCGATCGAGGTCGAATCGGAGCCGGCGTTCGGCTCCGTCAGGCCGAACGCCTGAATCGAACTCTCACCCTCCGCGACGCGGGGCAACAGCTCCTCCTTCATCTCCTCGCTGCCGTAGTTCACGAGCGGAACCGAGTTGTAGATCGCCCCGTGAATCGCCTGGGCGGCGCTGAATCCGCCTCCGTTGGCGGCGATCTCCTCCATCATCACGACGACCTCCTCGGTCGTCATGCCGGCGCCGCCGTACTCCTCGGGGATGAGTGCGCCGAACCAGCCCGCCTCGGCGAGGCTGTCCGCGAACTCGTGAGGGTACGTCTCGCTTTTGTCGTGTTCGCGCCAGTAATCTGCGTCGAAATCAGCACAGATCTCCCGAATCGAGTCGCGAACCAACCGCTGCTGGTCGGTCAACGACACCGTATCTCGCTGTACCATTCTTACTGAACGATAGGTGGTTCGGATATTAAAGCCGATGAATCAGTGCTTGTGGGGGTCGAGGCGGACGGCGAGTATCGAACCCACTGCGGAGGTGGGCTCCCTACGAGTCTCGTCGAAATTACGGCGAGCGTGAAAGATCTTCCAATAGATAGCCGTTTCAAAGCGGCATTAGCATCACTCAAGGTACATATGATGAATAGTATATTATATTTAATATTTATTATCTCCTTTGACATTTTATATTATTATGTATAATAAGTACAATAAAATACATTTCTATTGTAGCAGAAATGGGTTATTAGCACGATCGTCCTGTACGAGATCGGTTGCGCTCGAGCTATGAGATAGGTCCTTGATCGTAGTTTATTAAGCATAATTAGGCTATAATTGTCGACTTAACTGAGGTATTCACCTAGCTCTGTCTATCCTGAAAAACACTCGGAAGTTAAGCCATCCGATGTATGCTCGAGGTTTTCCTGCTTAATGAATAGATCATCGAAACTTTTTCCCACTATAATAATTCAATTATTAAACAATATTAATTATCTCAAAACTATGAATAATACTTATATTTATAATGTATACTAAATAATCATGTATGAGACACTGACTTCATTCGACCTACGAGATATCCGATCTTGGAGTGCCATTGCGGAGATCGATACCGGACTGAAACGTGTGCGCTGTATGGAGTGTGACGTCGATCTCGGTGTGCGTTACAGTTATCGAGTTCGTCGATTCCTGCCACAGACCACAGCTGTAGGCGCTTACGGCACTCTCGTTTATCGCATCCAGGTGAATAACAATGTTAGGTATGTTATCTAATACGATGCGGGATCTCGAAACGGGGGATAACGGATTGAAATTCGTTATCTCGGGATTCGACTATGCTGAATCTCATCGTGAGAGATACTACCATCAGATTATGATATAAGTCACTTATACTCGTATACGCAATTGTTTCAATGATTCTCCGGGAAATAATTTTATTTATTTGATATTCAACCTGGAATAAACTGATGAATTCAGAATCGTAACTGTCGAAAATATATCTTCCAATAATTGGTACATACCTCGATACTGGAAAAATACTTATATCCGATCCTCTTGTCATGGTATGACATGGCAACGAGTGAAACAAAAGGTGGCGGGATCAAGTCCGCTGTAAACGTATTCGACATTATCGAAGCGATACAGCGGCTCGATGGAGGAACGCTTAAAGAAATCGCAGACCACGTCGGGATGCCGAGTAGTACTGCACACGCGTACCTCTCGACGCTGAAGGAGGAGGGATACGTCATTAAACGGGACAACACGTACGAGCTGAGTCTCAAATTCCTGGAACACGGCTCCTACGTGCAACGGAGCAACGAGCTGATGGAGATTAGCCAACGACCGCTAGAAGAGTTAACCCAGAAATCCGGAGAGCTGGCGTCTCTGGTGGTCGAGGAACGGGGACACTGCGTTCGTCTCGATCTCAAAAGTTGCGGCACCGCTCTCAAAATATCCACACACGCTGGAGATCGGTTCCCGATGCACTGTCACGCGTCGGGGAAGGCTATCCTGGCGTACTTGCCCGAGGACGATGTCGAAGCGATACTCGAGCGCCACGGACTACCCCCAGCCACCGAACATTCGATAACTGATCCGGACGTCCTCTTCGAGGAGCTGGCAACGATTCGTGACCGGGGATACGCACTGAACGATCAGGAGTCGGTTCCCGGACTTCGGGCCGTTGCGAGTCCGATCCTTCGAGAGGGCACTCCGCTTGGCGCGGTCAGTATCTCCGGTCCAGCCCATCGAATTAGCGATAGTAAACTCCAGAACGGCCTCCTGGAGCTAGTTCAAAGCACTGCGAACGAGATCGAACTTCGGCTGCTGGCGGAGCGTAATTGATTTTACTCTCCTCTAATCGGTGAGTAAACCGGACAATAGGTTGACTGGTGAGCTACCAGCGCGATCAGAAAATTGTAAAGGACATTCAGCCAACAACGTGCTATCCACTGCTCTGTATAGCTGCTGTCATTCCCTTCGGGCGCAGTATACTGTACGTATCGGTGGGAGTTGATTTACCCATTAACGTCAGTGGCCAGTTCTCTCGTCGTTGTACCGAAATCGCTAATGATGAGGTCCGCTATCGCACCGGAAAAAATATAACTATGTCTCTGTATAACAATTCTCATGGATCAAGCTGAAAACGATACTCCGCTACAGATCGAAAACCTAACCAAGATCTTTGACGTACCTGGAGGGCAGGAAGTAGCAGTATCCGATTTCTCGATCGACATTAAAGAAGAAGAATTCATTACCATCGTCGGACCCTCTGGTTGTGGGAAAACCACGACCTTGCGTTGCATTGCAGGTCTGGAAACTCCAACAAGTGGTTCAATCCGTGCTAACGGTGAAGTTATTGTCGATATACCTCCAAACAAGCGTAATATCGCGATGATGTTCCAGAATATCGCACTGTATCCGCATATGACTGTGAAAAAGAATATTGCATATCCTCTTTTAGTGAGTAAAACTGATAAAGATCCTGATGAGGCCGTCCAACGGGCTGCCGAAATCATGCAAATAGAAGACCTCTTGGACAAATATCCTGGTGATATAAGTGGTGGACAGCAACAGCGAACCGCACTCGCACGAACCGTCGTCCAAGACCCAGAGTTATTTTTGATGGACGAACCCCTCTCTGATCTAGACGCGAAACTAAAAGCGATAATCCGAAAAGAGATTCAAAAAATACAACGAGTTGTTGGAAAGCCCGCGATCTACGTTACCCACGATCAGCAGGAAGCGATGACGATGAGTGATCGAATCATCGTGATGAACGACGGGCATATCGAACAGATCGGGACGCCTGACGAACTCTTTGAGAGACCGAACAATCGCTTTGTCGCAGGATTTATAGGCAATCCATCGATCAACTTCCTCGACACGAGAACTTCCGTTAACGGCGATCTCGTGACGTTCGAGGAGTTCGACGAGACGATCGACGTTTCCGAATACCCCGATATCTATGCAGAAGATGCTACCGACTCTTTAGATCGTGCTGTTACTGTCGGAGTACGGCCGCAAAACATAGAGTTTACCAAAAACGAAGCCGACGGACTCATCCACAGCGAAGTGTTCCTGATCGAACGAATAGACGATCGACTACTCGTCACCGTGGACTCCGAATATGGCGAAATTCAGGGATACTCTCCCCCAGATATAGACCTCCGAGAAGGGGATTCGGTCTACCTAACGTTTGATTGGGCGGATGTACATTTATTCGAGTCGGAATCTGAAACGGCTCCTCAACAGGCAGTTGAGGCATAATAGAACGACTCTACGCTCGTTCCCGAGCATCTAATCGAGAGGTCTGTGAATACTCAACCGCTATCTGAGATCTTTAAATTCACTACTACGTACCTATAATGCGGAAATTTTATCCGGGGAAGCTATACTAAATAACTACTACCTGTGGTTGTCATTGTATCTCATGATTGGACAAGAAATCATCGCCAAGAAGTTGAAAAACGAAGGAGTCGAGTATCTTTTCGGCTATCCCACCACACCAGTCATCGAAGCTGCTGCCGCCGAGGATATCGAGCCAATAATCTGTCGACAAGAGCGAGTCGGTGTGAATATGGCTGAC
>SKTU01000111.1 GCA_007122455.1 Haloarculaceae archaeon
CGAATCGCTACACGGAGCCGATAGATCGGTTACTCGCCCGTGAACTCGGGGTCCCAGTCCTCGCCGAACGCCTCGACGGCCTTCTTGTGGTCCTCACTCTGGTACGCTTCGTCGCGAACGCGAGTGATCCACTTGTGTTCGGTCTCCGAGAGCGACCCCTTGTCGACGATCGTGTTGCAGATCTGCTTCATGTACGTCAGCGAGATGGGGGCGTTGCCCGCGATCGTCTCGGCGAGTCCGTACGTCTCCGCCTCCAGTTCCTCGCGCGGTACGGTCCGGTTCAGCAATCCGATCGCGTCGGCTCGGTCGGCGTCCATCGGTTCGCCGGTGAAGAGGAACTCCTTGGCGTAGGCCGGGCCGACGAGGTTTATGACGCGCTGGATCGCTCGCCCGGAGTAGACGCTGCCGAGCTTCGCCGGCGTGATGCCGAACTCGGTGTCGTCGGCTCCGACGCGGAGGTCGCAGGCGGAGATGACCTCCATCGCGCCGCCGTAGGTGACGCCGTTAATCATCGCGATAGTCGGATACTCGTAGTCGTCGATCGCGTCGATCATCCGCGGCCACGCGTTCGTCTGCTCCTCGTCGCGGTCGAATCGGGACTCCGCCTGCGTGAGGTCGAAGCCCGCGCTGAACGCCTTCTCGCCCGCGCCGGTGAGAACGACGACGTAGTGGTCGTCCTCGGCTTCGAGCGCCTCGAAGGTCTCCGTCAGCTGATCCATGATCTCGTAACTGATCGCGTTACGCTTCCCCTCGTTCTCGATTACGATCGTACAGACGCCGTCCGATTTCTCGCTCGTGACCTGTCCGGACATAGTTGGGGGTGAAACGCTAGGCTGATATATGTGTTAGCATTCGCTCGTGGGGATGCGATTTCACGCCGCAAAAATGACGTTGGAACGTTACCGATTCTCGACGAGTCGCTCGATCGCCTCGAACGTTTCGTCTAGTGTCGCCTGTGCGACCGTGTACGGCCCCTCGTATCCACTCTCCTCGAGGCGCGCGAAGAGGTTCTCGAAGTCGATCGTCCCCTCGCCGGGGACGAGATGCTCCTCGCGAACGCCGCGGTTGTCGTTCAGCCGGACCTCCCGGCAGATCCCGACGTCCAGCGCGTCGATGTAGCCGTCGATACCCTCCTCGTGGAGGTGTGCGTGCGGCGGGTTGAACGCCCACCGAAGGTTCGGCGACTCCAGCCGCTCGAAATACTGCTCGACGTCGTCGAGTTTCGAACAGAGGTAGTGGACCTCCGCGTCGGCGGGTTCGGGGTTCATGTTCTCGAGGAGGAGCGTCACGTCCTTCTCCTCGGCGTGTGCAATCATCTCCTCGAGTCGCTGGAGGCTCGCCTCAGTCCGTTCGTCGACGTCCCCGGTGAAGTGGTAGCCGCCGTGGACGATCGTCCGGTCGGCGTTGACCATCGCCGCGATGTCGATGTAGGAGAACATGTACTCCTGGATCGCGTCGCGAAGGATGGGCGTGAACTCCGCGGTGTTGACGGCCGACAGCGTGTGCAGCCCGAGACTGATGTCGTGGTCGTCGCAGAGATCGTTGATGCGAGCGATTTCGTCGTCGTCGTACTCTTCGGGTCGGAGTCGGTCCGTGAGCCGAACGTCGATGTTCTTGACGTCGTGCTCGACAGCCCACTCGACGGCGCCTTCGATCGGATACCGACCGCCGAGGTCGATACCGAAATCCGCAGGGACGTTGATGGTATCTGTTACCATGATCGGAATCGTCACGCGTCTAGCGGTTATAGTTATCGCCGGGAACCCGAAGACGGGGGACCGTTTTCGAGTCGGTCGACGATAGCGAACGAATCTACCGTGGGTCCCGTCCGACCGTTCACTCCGAGAGGACGGTGACGACCGGAACCGGCGACTCCAGAAGGATCGACTGGGCGGTGCTTCCGAAGAGCGCTTTCCCGGTCGGGGAGCGCTTTCGCGGCCCGACGACAATGTAGTGTGCGCTCTCCTCCTCGGCGTGCTGTATGATTCGGTCGACGGAGTCGCCCATCAGTCCGACCGCCTCGTAGTCGGCGTCGATCCCGTCGGCGGCTTTCTCGGCGTATCGCTTCGCAGTGGATCGGATCTCGTCGACGTCGGCGGCCTCTCCGGTTTCGTTGTACGTATCTAGTTCGAGCTCGACGAATCGCGAGCGACTCAGCACGTGAACGACGTGCAACGGAGTTTCGAACGCGTCCGCGATCTTCGCCGCCTCGGCGACTACGTTCGGTGCACGATCGGACCGATCGACTGCTGCAATGACAACCATGTTAGCCCTTCACGCATCCGTCATATAATATATTGACGGCTTCGGACGACATTGCGCGACGAACAATCGTCATCAAGGACGACCGTGAGTACAGCAGGCTTTTGTCGACGCCGACAGCGTGTCCACGTAAGATGGTGCTGGTGATGACACAGGCAGGGATCCCGTCGCTCTCGGCCGAGATCCTGCTCCTCTTTGCCATCATCGCCATCGCCATGATTCTCTTCGTCGTGGAGCCGCTCCCGATCGACATCGTCGCGATCGGGATCGTCGTCTTGCTGATCGTCCTCGAGCCGTGGACGCAGATCGATCCGACCACCGGCGTCTCGGGGTTCTCTAGCCCAGCGACGATAACCGTGCTCGCGATGTTCGTCCTGAGCGAGGGGATCCGCCGCTCCGGGCTGATCAACATCATCGCGATAGAGCTTTCCGACCGATTCGGTGACAGCCCGTTCAAGCAACTGGTCGCAGTACTCGGACTCTCCGGCGGGACTGCCGGCTTCATAAACAACACGCCGGTCGTCGCGATCATGATCCCGATGGTGAACACGATCTCACGGCGGACGGGGATCTCGCCGTCGAAACTGCTCATCCCGGTGTCGTACACCGCGATGCTCGGCGGAATGTTGACACTCATCGGCACCTCCACGAACATTCTCGCGTCGGACATCTCCGGACGCCTCATCGACCACCCGTTCTCGATGTTCGAGTTCACTCAGCTGGGCCTCCTCGTGCTCCTCACCGGCGTCGTCTACATGGCGACGATCGGCAGCCGTCTCACCCCGGAACGGATCAAGATGAGCGACGAGCTGATCGAGGAGTTCGAGATGGCCGAGTATCTCACCGAAGTCGTCGTCCGCGAGGACTCTCCACTCGTTGGAAAGACGGTCCAGCAGAGTCTCCTCGAGATGGAGATGGACGCCGACATCGTCCAGCTCGTCCGCGGCGAGCAGCTGTTCACCGAACCGCTGGCGCGGAAAGAGATACGGAGCGGAGACATCCTCGTGTTGCGAACCGATCAGGAGACGCTACTCACGCTCATCGACACGGAGGGGCTCGATCTCGCTCCCGACGCGGAGGTAACTGACAACAGACTCGACGCCGAGACGGACGACATCGAACCGGAGGGCGAACAGAGCCTCGTCGAGATCGTCATCTCGCCGGAAGCGCCGTTCATCGGCGAGACGCTGGAGACGCTGAACTTCCGGAACCGGTACGACGCGACGGTACTGGCGATCCGTCGCGGAGGCCGCATCATCCACGCCCGGATGGACGAGCGCCACCTTCGGGGCGGCGACACGCTCCTCATACAGGCAACCGAGAACACGATTCAGCGGTTCGGCAACGACCGGAACTTCGTGCTCGCACGGGAACTGACCCGGCCCGATTTCCGCCGTAGCCGAATTCCCGTCGCCATCGGTATCATCGCCGCGGTCGTCGCGCTCGCGGCGCTCGACGTCGTGTCGATCCTCGTGAGCGCCCTCGGGGGCGTCGTCGCGATGGTCGCGACGGGCTGTGTGAGGCCGAACGAGGTGTACGACTCCGTCGACTGGAGCGTCATCTTCCTGTTGGCCGGACTCATCCCACTCGGGGTATCGATGGAGCGGACGGGGGCGGCCGAGTGGCTCGCGAGCGTCATCGTCGTCTACTCGAGCGGACTGGAACCGATCGTCGTGCTCGGCCTGTTCTATCTCTTTACAGCACTCATAACGAACGTCATCAGCAACAACGCGAGCGTCGTCCTCATGATCCCGGTGGCGATCGACGCCGCGCTTGCGCTCGGCGCCGATCCGTTCCCGTTCGTCCTCGCCGTGACCTTCGCGGCCTCGACCGCGATGTTGACGCCGATCGGCTACCAGACGAACCTGATGGTGTACGGCCCCGGCGGCTACCGCTTCTCGGACTTCTTCCGGGTCGGCGCACCGCTACAGCTGATACTGACAGTCGTCACGACGCTCGGTATCGCGTTCTTCTGGGGCGTGTGACGACACGGCCACTTATAGCCCCGCGCGGCCATGCGAACGCATGGCAATCAACGTCGATCGCGTCGAAACGGTGACGTTCGACTCCTTCAGCACGCTCGTCGACGTCGACTCGACGGCACGAGCCGTCGAACCCCACGTCGACGATCCGATCGATTTCGCCCGCCGGTGGCACAGTCGGGCAGCGGTGTACGGTGCGATCGGCAACTACATCGACGCGTACGAAACGTACGACGATCTCCACCTGGATGCGCTGGAGTATCTCCTCGCAACAGAAGGCGTCGAGGTCACCCGCGATGAGCTCGAGGAGATGAACGCGGTGTACCACGAGATGGAGCCGTTCGAGGACGTCCGGAGCGGAATCCAACAGCTCATCGACGCGGGCTACGACGTCGGCGTGATCTCCAACGGTGATCCGCCGATGCTCGACTCGCTCGTCCGCGTTGCTGATCTCGACGGGCTGCTCGAGGCGACCGTCAGCGCCGACGAGATCGAACGCCACAAACCCGCCGTCGAACTGTACGAACACGCCGCCGCTCGACTCGACACCGACATCGAAGCGACGATGCACGTCAGCAACGGCGTCTTCGACGTACAGGGCGCCATCCACGCGGGGATGCAGGGCGTCTGGCTCAACCGACAGGACGCGCCGCCGGAGCCGTTCGGTCCGGAGCCGGATCTCACGGTCGAATCGATCGACGAACTCGTCGCC
The DNA here is from genome assembly GCA_007122455.1 of Haloarculaceae archaeon. Classification (GTDB taxonomy): domain Archaea; phylum Halobacteriota; class Halobacteria; order Halobacteriales; family Haloarculaceae; genus Natronomonas. Next base: position 4,957 of record SKTU01000111.1, read on the forward strand.
CGGTTGGGATAGCAGCTACGGACCGACCGCCTCGCCGTACGGGTAATCCATCTGCTCGGCGATCTCCGTTCTCGTCTCCCGATCGGTGAGCGTTTCCACGATCGAGAGTCCGAGATCGATCGACGAGGAGACGCCACGGCCGGTGATGACGTTCCCGTCGGCGACGACCCGTTCAGAGCGGACGTCGCAGTACTCCTCGAGAAGCCCGTACGCCGACGGGTGCGTGGTCGCGGCCCGACCGTCGAGGAACCCGGCAGCGCCCAGAAGTAACGACCCGGTACAGACGGAGCTCTTGTACTCGCAGTCGACACCGGTTCGGAGCCACTCGAGAAACTGCCCGTCACTGACGAGTTCGCGGGCGGCGTAGCCGCCTGGAACGAAGAGGAGGTCGTACTCCCCGAGGTCCGGATCGACCTCGTCGACGCCGATGCGGAGCCCCGCGTTGGCGGTGGCCGTCGGCGTTCGGGCGCAGACGTCCCACTCGCCGTCGAGATACCCCATCGTTCCGAGGCGCGTGATCGGATCGAACGCGCCGACGAAATCCAGTGCGGTCAGCCCGTCGTAGACGACGAACGCAGCGTTCATACCCGCCGTTCGTTCGAGTGGCGTATGTACGTTCGCCCCCGATCGACGCTCCGGACACTTCGGTAGCGTTTTCAACAGTCGAAGCGCAACGTGTCACCAATGATCGAACGGCTAGAGAACCAACTCGAAAAGGAGGCCCGGGATCTCCGCGTACTGACCGCAGTCATCGAACACCAGCCGGTCGGGATCGTTCGCCTTTCGTCGATCACCGAACTCGAGGAACACAAGGTTCGGTACTCGCTCCGAATGCTCGAAAACGACGGGCTGATCGATCCGACGCCGAACGGCGCCGTGGTCGCGGACGACGTCGAGGAACGGATCGAGACGCTCAACGAAGGGATCGACGATCTGATCGAACACGTCGAGACGATCCGAGAGTTCGCGTAGCATCCTAACGGAACCATTAAGACCGAAACCCCGCGATATCTCACAAGGATGATCGAGCTACCCCTGGACCTGGTCGACGACTTCCTGATGGACTACCATGTCGCGCACGCGCTCCTCCTGCTCTTCGTCCTCGTGGTGATCGGAGGGCTGGTGACGACGAAATCCATGAAGGTACTCGGAATCAACTTCGCGCTGTTCGGGCTCATCTTCGTTCTCACACCGGTGCAAACGCATCCGGTGATCTACCAGTTCCTCGGACTCGGACTGCTCGTCGTCGGCCCGATGCTTCTGGTCGTCGCGAGGAACTGATAGGGATTCCCGTAGACGTTCGTAGAGTCGGAATCCAAACCCGAGAGACGGAACCGAGTCGAAGACCACGAAAGACCCGGTTGGCTACGGTAATCCCTATGAGCCATCGTCGGAATCCCCGTCCGAACGAAAACTATTCCGCGACGATCTCTTCGTAGCGTGCGCCGGTCTGTTTGAGTGTCTCCGTCGAGTAGAGTCGCTCGTGGTCGAACGGGAGCGTCTCGGCAGCGAGGTCGTCTATCTTTTCGTCGACGGCGTCGGGTTCCCGTCCGTGGATCATCGTGAAGAGGTTGTACGGCCACTCCAGCTCCGGCCGTCGCGGACGGTGATAGCAGAGCGTCACGTACGGTAGCGTCCCCGCCGCCGCCCCCCGCTCGTCGAGTTGCTCGTCCGGGACGTCCCAGACGACCATGCAGTTGGCGTCGAACCCCGTGACGACGTGGTTGACTACGCATCCGATCCGCTTGATGCAACCCGTCTCGTGTAGCCGCTCGATCGCCTGGAGGACGTCGCCGATCGGCGCGTCGACGGCCGACGCCACGTCCCGATACGGCGTCGCCGAGAGCGGCAGCCCCTCCTGAATCTCCAGCAGGATCGCGCGATCGAGTGCAGAGAGTTCGGCCGCGGCGGACTCGGGGATTCGTGTGGCGGAGGCGTCGGTGTCGCCGTCGAACGTCTCGCGGGCGAAACTGTCGCCGTTGACCACCGGAAATTCGAGATTGATGTAGAAGTCGGTCAACATCGGCAGATTCAACACCGTACAACCGGTTTTCGCTTCGATTTCCGCGAGGAGACGATCCCGCGTCTCGAGGGAACCGGCAGTGACGACGAACCACATGTTCCACTCGTGGTCGCGGCGGTAGTTGTGGTTCACCTGCCGGTACCCGTTCACCACCGCCGCGATCTCGTCGAAGCGGTCCTCCGGTGCCCGTACGGCCGCGAGCGTCGAGGCGCCGATCACCGGCGGGTTCAACACCGCACCGAACCGGCGGACGATCCCCCTCTCCCTGAGCCGCTCGACCCGCTCGAGCGCCTCGCGTTCGGTGACACCCAGCTCCGCTGCCACGACGCGGAACGGACGTTCGGTGATCGGGAATCCCGACTGGTAGCCGTCGATCAGCGCCGCGTCGACCTCGTCGAGGTCGGAACGCCACTCCTCCTCCGGGGCCGGCGTACTCATTGGTCGTCGTACGTGGTCGATCCACTACGGTTTGTCGGTTCCCGCTGCCGAATGAGGGACGTTTTTGCCCCGGAGGATCCAACGTCCCGTATGGCCAAAGCGACTGAACGGTACGGCGAGTGGCCCCTCAAGCGGCTAATGACGGAGGTCGTCGGCTCGGGCCACAAGTCGGCCGACGACATGACCCGAGAACAGGCGGCCGAAGCGTTCACCCGGATCGTCGACGGCGAACCGGATCCGACGACCCTCGGCGCGTTCTTGCTCGCGAACCGCTGGAAGCGAAACACGCCCGAGGAACTCGGCGCGTTCGTCGACGTGATGGCTGACGGCGTCGAAACGGCCACGCCGAGAGCCGACCCCGTCGACTGCGGAGCGAACTACGACGGCAAGGGTCGAACGGCGATCTTTGGCGTGGCGGCGGGACTCGTCGCAGCCGCCGCCGGAACGCCGGTCGTCGCCCACTCCGCAGACAGGGTGCCGACCCAGCGACAGGACGCCTACAAGCACGTCCTCGACGAACTCGGCGTTCGGACGGAGCTCTCCCCCGAGGAATCCGCCGCGATGACCGACGAAGTGGGGTTCGGCTTCTACTACCGGCCGAACTTCGCGCCCGAGATCGAGGCGCTCGACGATCGCCGCGAACAGATGGGGGTCCGGACGTTCCTCAACACGATCGAAACGCTCGCCAACCCCGCAAACGCGACGGTTCACCTGGGAAGCTTCTATCACCTCCCGTACGCCAAACGGATCATCGACACGTTCGGTGCCTCCGAGACGGCGACGGTCGATCGAGTCGTCATGTTCCAGGGGATGGAGGGGTACGACGACGTCCGCCCCGGATCGACGAAGGTCGCCGTCTGGAACCGCGGCGAGGAACTGGAGGATTTCGACATCGAAACTCCCGACTACGGAATGGATTTCGAGGCCGAGGATCTCCGCGTCGACGACGTCGCGGGCGACTCCGCAGCGATCACGGAGGCAGTCGTGTCGGGCGACCGTGACGACGCCTTCGCGGACGCCGTCGCGGTCAACGCTGCGCTTCGGATCTACGCCCGAGGCGACGCCGACAGTATCGAGTCGGGGCTGGAGACCGCTCGCGACGCACTGGCGAGCGGCCAAGCGGCCGATCGGTTAGCGGCACTGCGGTCGTTCTGATCTCGTACACGACCGCTGAACGTTGACGTGCCGTGACGTCCACGTATTCGTATGGCAACCGCTCGCTCGGACGCGCTGCTCGAACCTCTAGAGAGGACGGCGGCGGCGATCCGGCTCGCGTTTTCCCGTCCCGGCAGCGTCGCGGTGTTTGCGGTCGCGACCGCGGGATACCTCGTCGGCTATCTGTACGCCACCGGCGACCTCGCGACGACCGGAGCGGGCTGGTCGGTGACCACCGTTCCGGAGCCGCTGACGCGGACGTTCGAACCCGGTCCGGGACCGTTCCGGTACGAACCGATCGCGCTCGTCGATCTCGGGACGTTCCGGCTGCTGTTCTCGCCGCTCAACGCCGGGCTCGCGGTCGCGCTGGCAATCCTCGTCGGCGTGAATCTCGCACTCTCGTATCTGGCCATCCGCCAGCCGGCTTCCTGCGGTATCGGCGCCGGATCCGGCGTGTTCGCCGCAGTTCCGGCACTACTCTCCGGAAGCGCTTGCTGCGCGCCCGTCCTGCTCCTGGTTCTCGGGATCCAGGCGAGCGGTCTCCTGCTGACGGCCGTGGTCTGGCTGCTCCCGCTCGGGATCGTCGCCCTGGTCGGCACACTCGTTTATCTCGGTGGGCGGATCGATCCGACTGCGATGGCATAAACGGTTCGGCGTCGTCGCACGTCGGGCACACAGCCGCTCTACATTGAACCCACCCACCGCCGTATGAACCACTGTGACACACACCCCCTCGCGACGTCGGCTCCTCGCCGCGGTCGGCATCGGTGCTGCGTCGATGGCAGGCTGTCTCGGCCAGTCGGTATCCTCCGAGGGAACGCCGACCGAACAGCCGGACGGGACGGAGACGCCGCCGTCGGATCTCGACGTCTCGGCCCGGGGGGACTGGGATTACGACGGGGATGGAGAGTCGTCGGACCTCCCGACGCGCGATCCCGACGTACCGCTCGTCGACGACGAGAGCACATTTACCGAGAACGCCCAGTCCGGCGGCGTCGCTCGCGACGGAATCCCCTCCATCGACGATCCGGCCTTCGTCGACGCCGACGAGGCCGACGAGGCGCTAGATCCCGGCGACCCCGTCTTTGGGGTCGTCGAGGGCGACGACGCTCGCGCCTACACCCAGAACGTGCTCGTCTGGCACGAGATCGTCAACGACGTCGTCGGCGGAACGCCGCTCGCGATCACCTACTGTCCGCTCACCGGCACCGCGATGGGGTTCGAGCGCGGGGAGACGACGTTCGGCGTCTCGGGGCGGCTCGTCAACTCCAACCTGATCATGTACGATCGGGCGACCGGATCGTGGTTCCCGCAGGTAATCGGTCACGGCATCGCCGGCGAGCTGCGCGGACGGGCACTCCGCCAGCGTTCGGTCGTCTGGACGACGTGGGAACGGTGGCGGTCGACGCATCCGGAGACCGACGTCCTCTCCGAACAGACGGGGTTCGCACGCGACTACCAGCGCGACCCCTACGGGGAGTACAACCCCACGGAGGGGTATTACGCGACGGGGTCGCCGATGTTCGGGGTGATGCACACGGACGGCCGGTTCGACGACAAGCGCGTGGTGATCGGCGCTCGCGGTCCCGATGGGGCACTCGCCGTCGAGAAGAAACGATTACTCGAGAGCGGGATGCTCACAGAATCGGTCGGGGGCGTCCAACACGTCGCAGTCGCCGACGAGGGGCTCTCCACGGGATACGTCTACCGCAATCCCGACGCGATATCGGTGGAACCGGGCGACGGTGGCTACCGGCTCGACGGGGAGACGTACGCCCCGGACGAGTTGCCGCTCGATCGGCTCGTCGCGTTCGACGCGATGTGGTTCGCGTGGGCGGCGTTCTATCCGCACACCGCGGTCGCGGAGTAGCCGAGTCGGCACCCTTTTGCGGGGTGCGTGCCTCGAACGCGTATGAGCGACACCGCAACGCTGCGGACGAACCACGGAGAGATCACCGTCGAACTGTTCGGTGAGCGAGCACCGCGGACCGTCGAGAACTTCGTCGGGCTGGCGACCGGAACCGACGACGCCGAGGCCGAGGTCGCGCCGGGAACCGGTGCGTGGACCGATCCGGAGACCGGCGAGAAGCGGACCGATCCGCTCTACGACGACATCGTCTTTCACCGGATCATCGAGGGGTTCATGATCCAGGGCGGCGACCCGACCGGGACCGGCCGCGGCGGGCCGGGCTATCAGTTCGACGACGAGTTCCACCCGGAACTTCGGCACGACGGTCCCGGAATACTCTCGATGGCGAACTCTGGACCGAACACGAACGGCTCGCAGTTCTTCATCACGCTCGACGCCCAACCGCACCTCGACGACCGACACGCGGTGTTCGGAGCCGTAACCGACGGGATGGACGTCGTCCGGGAGATCGGAAGCGTGCCGACGGGTCGCAACGACGAGCCCCGATCCGAGGTCGTCCTGCAGTCGGTCGAGATCGAGTAGACTGACGAACGCCACCACCTCGATCGCGAGGCCGTCCGCCGTCGAACCGTTCACTCCTCTGTTAAGGCGTACTGCAACACGGCGAGCGCCGAACGGCCGTCCCGGAGTTCCCCCGCGAGGGCGCGGTCGCGCAGCGCGTCGAACGACGTGGTCCGAACGCGGATCGACTCGTTGTGATCGAGATTCCGCTCGGCCGTCGGTGCACAGTCGTGGGCGACGACGTAGTGGAACACCGAATCGAACAGCCCGTTGGCCGGCTCGTACGTCGCGAGCGGCTCGATCGTTCCGGCGTCGTAGCCGGTTTCCTCCGCGAGCTCGCGGCGCGCGGCCGCCTTCAGGTCGTCGTCGTCCGGCTCTAAACCGCCTGCCGGGAGCCCGTAGTTGAGACGGGAGACGGCCTGTCGCCACTCGTCGATGACGACCACGTCCCCGTCGCCAGTGAACGGTAGGACGACGACCGACGGCGGTTCCGAGACGTAGTGAAACTCGGTTTCGGTGCCACTCGGAAGCCGCACGTCGTCGCGGACCACCTCGAACCCCGGACAGCTGTAGTCGGTTTCGGAGTCGAGCGTCTCCCACGCGAGTGTCTCGTCCATACGGCGACAACGACCGTCGGATAAAAAACGCTACGCGTCGTCGATCCACTCGAAGTAGCGGTGGTAGTGAGCCTCGCATCCGGGGTTGAACGCCGCCGCACACTCCGGACAGCTCGAGCGCGCCACGTACTCCGAGGGGGTCATTTCGAACCCGCAGACGCCACAGAGAACGGCCGGTTCGTCCGTGCGCGCCGTTGGCCACGGTTCGGCGTCGTGATCGGCGACGCTCTCGTGGCACCGGACGCAGGGAACGTACGTCTCACAGCAGCCGAACTTCATCGCGACGACGTCTCGCTCGGTTCCGTAGTGCGCACAGCGCGTTTCGGAGTCGACGCCGACGCCACGGACTTCGTGACCGTGAATTCGCACGACAACTGCATGGAATCGCATATTCATATACTTCCCGCCGTCAACTGCGCCGGCAGACCGATACCGCACCGCTCCGTGGCCGGATCCTTTAGGAGCGTGGGCGACCATTCGGCGGTGATGTTCGACTCTATCCTCGTTCCCACGGACGGCAGAGGTGACATGGCTCGCGTCGCGGAGCGCGCACTCGCACTCGCGGAGTGTGGCGACGGATGCATTCACGCGCTCTACGTCGTCGACGAGGCCGCGTACAGCGCCGTTCCGGAGGACGCCCGGGATCGGGTTCGCGAGACGCTCGCTGCCGATGGGGAGGACGCGACGCGTGCGATCGCCGAACGGGCCCACGAGGCGGACATCGACGTCGAGCGGGAGATCCGCTGGGGCGATCCGGCGGTCGCGATCGTCGCCTACGCCGTCGAGAACGACGTCGACATGATCGCGATGGGGACGCGGGGGAAGACCGGCTTCGAGCGGTACCTGCTCGGAAGCGTCGCCGAGAAGGTCGTTCACGTCTCACCGGTACCGGTGCTGACAGTCCGAATCGGTGATCGGGAGGACGAACTCTCGGAGCTACTCGGAGCGTGAGACGAACCGTCACGGACGGGTCGAGAGCGCGACCGGAGCGGTGCTCCTCGACAATTCCGGTGTCGCCGTGTTCGCAGCACGGTGCGAAGAGCACCGCGCTCATGCGAGGGGAGGGATTTGAACCCACGAACCCCTGCGGGAGCGGATCTTAAGTCCGCCGCCTTTGGCCAGGCTCGGCCACCCTCGCTCGCGTAGGTCGGTCCGAACGGATGACGCAAAGGGGTTCCGGTTGACCGGCTCAACCCCAGCTCACGAATCGAATTTCGAAACGAACGCAATACTGTTACATTGTGTGTATCAGGGTCGCTTTTTGAACAACTATCTACACGTTTTCGATAATTTGGTCGAATTCCCACAATCGTTCCCAAAAGGTATTTACACACACTGTCGTACTGTTCACTAGTTCTATGTCAGAGAAGAGCTATTTCGACGGGGCGACCCGACGACGCACGCTTCAGGCAATGGGTGCCGCCTCCGTAGTCTCCGTGACCGGATTGGCCGGCTGTTCCGACGACGACTCGGGCAACGGAAACGGAAATGGAAACGGCAACGGAAACGGCAACGGCGAACCGGAGGAGGTTTCCTTCCCACTGGAGGTTCAACTCGAAACCAACGCGGACAACAGCGACCGCGTCGAAATGGTCGAACTCGTCGCCGCCTCGCTCGAGGACACTGGCTACTTCGAGACGAACGTCGAGACGTTCGAGTTCAACGATTTCGTTGCGCGCATTCTCAACCCCGAGTACGGCGACCGCGGCCATATCGGCTGCGTCGGTCTCTCCGGCACGTTCAACCCGGAGAGTTTCTGTAACGCCCTCCACCACTCGGGAAACATTGGGCAGTGTTGTAACATGTCCGGCGTCAGCGATCCCGAACTCGACGATATGATGGACTCGGCCCGCTTCGGCATCGAGGTGTCCCAGGATCCGGACCTCCGCCGTGAGCGCTACGACGAGATCTGGCATTACCTCGCCGAGGAGTCCTACAGCTCCATCGCGAACTTCAGCGTCGAGGACGCGATCATGAACAACAGCGTCCACGGCTTCAACGGGTGGCCGTTCAACGAAGGCCTCCTCAGCTTCGCGCTGTACTCCCCGACCGAGAACCAGGTCACGTGGATGGACGACGACGCCGATCCCCGGGAAACCGACCTCTCCGACGTACAGGAGGGCGGCACCCTCCGCGTCGGCGTCGTCGAGAACCCCGACTCGTTCGACCCACCCTACAGTAGCGACACGACGTCGACGTTCGTCCAGTCTCTGATCTTCGAACAGCTGGTCACCTCCGATCTGGAGGGGAACGTCTATCCGTGGCTCGCCGAGAGCTACGAGATCGTCGACGTCCAGGACGTCGACCGCGCCGACTACGAGGAGTACATGATCTCCGTCGCCGCCGACGAGGAGGGTGCCATCGACACCACCGAGCAGATCATCGTGGTTCACCCGGACGACGACCCCGTCGGCGACGACGAGGTCCGGGTTCTCACGCCCGAGGAAGCGGCCGACGCCGTCGCCGACGGCGTCTTCGGCATGCGGATTCAGTACGAACTCCACGAGGGCGTCACGTTCCACAACGGCGAGGAACTCACGGCGGAGAACGTCGTTCGATCCTACGAGTATTACGAGAACTCGAACGTCTCCGCACAGACGTTCGACTCGGTGCTGCATGCCGAGGCCGACGACGAGTACACGGTCAGCGTTTACGCACAGGTTCCCGACGCCGAGGCCGAACGGGAGCTCCCCGGCGTTTACATCCTCTCGACCGAACAGCTCGACGAGATCGAGGCCGACGACGACCTCGACCGGGGCGACATCGATCCCCGTGAGGACCTGACACCGATCGGTACCGGTCCGTACACTCTCGAGGAGTTCTCCGACCAGCAGTTCGCCGAATACGAGAAGTACGACGACTACTGGGTCGAGGAGATGGGCGTCGACACTATCCCGTGGTTCGACGGCCCTGCGGAGTTCCCCGACGGACCGGTCATCGACGAGATCGAACTCGAGTTCATCCCGGACGACGCGACCCGATCGGGCGCGCTCCAGAACGACGAGGTCGACCTCACCTACGGGCTGGCGACGGCGACGCTGGACGACTTCGACGCCTCCGACGATTTCATCGTCGACATCGTCGAGGCCGGCGCCTACGACTACTTCCAGACGCCGCTGAACGTCGAACCGTGGGACGACAAGCGACTTCGCCAGGCGTTCAATCATCTCATTCCGCGAGAAGTGATCGTCGAGGAGGTTTTCAACGGTTACCGCAACCCGGCGTGGACGGACATTCCGGAACTCGCACGAGGTCTCGGAACGGCCGACTACGACGCGCTCGAAGCGGAGATCCGCCCGACGAACGAGTACGACCCGGAACGGGCCGTCGAACTCATCGAAGAGGTCATTGCGGATCACGGCTACGAATCTACCGTCTAACTCAGGCCACCCGCCTTTCGATTCCAAATGAGCCTTCACCGATTTATACTCAAACGCCTCCTGTCGATCATCCCGATCCTGTTCGGCGTTTCGGTCATCACGTTCGGGCTGGTCTACCTCACGCCGGGTGATCCGGTCGACCAGATGGTCGCGCTGAACCCGCACGTGAGCCCGAGCGACGAGGCCACGCTCCGCGCGCAGTACGGCCTCGACCGTCCGGCGTGGGAGCAGTATCTGCTGTGGATGTCGAACGTCCTCACCGGCGATTTCGGACAGGTGTACAGCAGCGGCCGGGACGTCAGTAGCGTCGTGCTCCAGCGACTTCCCGAGACGATCGTGCTCGGACTGTTCGGATGGATCTTCGCGCTCGTCATCGCAATTCCGGCCGGCATCTACGCGGCCGTGAACAAGGACCAGCTCGGCGACACCGTCAGCCGCTTTCTCGCGCTGTCGGGGATCTCGATTCCGAACTTCTGGCTCGGACTGATGCTCATCCTGATCTTCTCGCTCATCCTGGGTCTGTTCCCCGTGCTTCCACCGTCCCGCGAACCGCTGTATCACCCGCGGATGCTGTGGTATCTGCTGCTTCCGGGAGTGACGATCGGGACCGCGGCCGCGGCGAGCATCATGCGCGTGATGCGAACGTCGATGGCCGAAGAGCTGAACAAGGAGTACGTCACCGCGGCGAGAGCCAAGGGGCTCCCGGAGCGACAGATCGTGCTGAAACACGTCCTCCGGAACTCGCTCATCTCGGTCGTCACGCTCGCCGCGACCCTCACCGCCAGTATCGTCGCGGGCTCGGTCGTCGTCGAGGTGGTGTTCAACTGGCCCGGGCTCGGTCGGGAGTTCATCATGGCGATCAACGGCCGCGAAATGAACCTGATCATGGCGATCACGCTCTTTACCGGTTTCTTCGTCATCATCGCGAACCTGATCGCCGATATTCTCTACGCAGTGCTCGATCCGCGAATACGCTACGAATAGGAGAGACGATGTCGACACAACGAGGACGAATTCAGATTTCCGGCTTCGATGCCGAGCGCGTCAGCGATCTCGAGGACGAACAGTACGACGAACAGCCACGGGAAACCCGGAGCCGATGGCAGCGAGCGTTCCGGCGATTCCTGCGGAACAGATCCGCCGTCGTCGGCGTCGTCGTCGTCACGGTGATGGTTCTCCTGGCGGTCTTCGCCAGACCCATCGAGCTGATGGGGACGGTCGTCCAGCCGTTCGCGCTCGCGCCGTACGACCCGACGACCCACCAGAACCTGTTCGGGACGGGCGCGAGTAGCTACGAACCACCGTCGAGAGAACACTGGATGGGAACCGACGGCGCCTCGCGAGATCTGTTCTCCCGCGTCCTCTACGGCGGTCGGTACAGCATCTCGATCGGCTTCATCGTGGTCGCCGTAACCGCCAGCTTCGGGCTCGTATACGGCGGAATTTCGGGATACTACGGCGGCTGGACCGACGAGCTGATGATGCGGATCGTCGACACCATCTTCGCCTTCCCGGCGCTCATTCTGGCGCTCGTCATCATCGCCACGCTCGGAGGCGGCTACTGGCAGCTCGTACTCGCCTTTAGTCTCTTCGGCTGGGCCGGCTACGCGCGACTCATCCGTGGCGAGGTGCTGAAGATCAAGGAAAACGAGTACGTGATGGCGGCGAAGGCGTTGGGATCGAGCGATCGACGAGTCATCTTCAGACACGTTCTCCCGAACTCGATGCCGCCGCTTCTCGTGTTGGCGTCGCTCAACATCGGAACGGTCGTCATCGGCGTCGCCGCGCTCGGATTCCTCGGTCTGGGAATGGGGACCGGAACCGCGGAGTGGGGAACGATGCTCGACGACACGAGGGAGACGCTCATTCAGGGCCCCGACGGACAGATACCGTGGTGGGCGACCGTCTTCCCGGGGCTCGCGATCTTCCTCTTCGTGATGTCCATGAACATGATCGGCGACGGGATCAACGACGCGCTGGACGCTCAGGAGACCGGCGTCGCACGCGGTGGTGAGGGCGAATGACGCTGCTGGAGGTAAACGACCTCACGGTCGAGTTCTACACCGAGGACGGCGTCGTCCGGGCGGTCGACGGGCTCAGCTACGAGATCGAACGCGGCGAGAAGTTCGGCGTCGTCGGCGAGAGCGGCGCCGGAAAGAGCGTCACCGCGCTCTCGTTGATGCGGCTCATCGAATCGCCGGGACGCATCGTCAAGGGGGAGATACGGTTCGACGGTACGGACATACTCGAGCTGTCGGAGTCGGAGGTTCGCGACATCCGCGGAAACCGGATCGCGATGATCTTTCAGGACGCACAGACGGCGCTGAACCCCGTCTACACCGTCGGCGAGCAGATCGCCGAGGCGATGCGGCATCACCTCGGCTACGACGACGAGGAGGCGCGGACGCGGGCGATCGAGCTGCTCGATCAGGTCGGCATCCCCGAGGCCGAGCTCCGATACTCCGACTACCCACACGAGTTCTCCGGAGGAATGCAGCAACGGGCGGTCATCGCGATCGCGCTCGCCTGTGACCCGGATCTGTTGATCGCCGACGAGCCGACGACGGCGCTCGACGTGACGATCGAGGCGAAGATCCTCAAGCAGATCGAGGCGCTCGCCGAGGAGTTCGACACCGCGATCCAGCTCATCACCCACGACCTCGGCGTCGTCGCCGAGCTGTGTGACCGCGTCATGGTGATGTACGCCGGTCAACCGGTCGAGAAGGCGTCGGTCGAACAGCTGTTCTACGACCCGAAGCACCCCTACACGGTCGGATTGATGAGCTCGATACCGCGCATCGGGGATCGAAGGGAGCGACTACAGACGATCCCCGGAACGATGCCGGATCTCGTCGAGGTTCCGACGGGGTGTAGCTTCCACCCCCGGTGTCCGTACGCCGAAGAGGCGTGCCGTCAGACCGAACCACAGCTCGTCGACCCCGACACCGGCGACGTGGCGACCGACGCCGCAGCCGAGCGGGCAGCAGCCTGCCTGGAGTACACCGGCGAACTCACCGGCGGCCTCGATTACGAGGTAACCGTCGAGGGTGACGAACAGCTTCCGATCGGGGACGAGGCCGATGACTGAGCCGATCATCCGAGTCGAGGGGCTCCGGAAGTATTACGACACGACAGGCGGCTTCGTCGATCGGCTGCTCGGCAACGAACAGCTCGTAAAGGCCGTCGACGGCGTCGATCTGGAACTCTACGAGGGGGAGACGCTCGGTATCGTCGGCGAGAGCGGCTGCGGAAAGACGTCGCTCGGGCGCGCGATGCTACGCCTCATCGAGCCGACCGACGGCTCGGTCTACTACCACGGGGAGGATCTGACAGAGCTGTCGAGCCGAAAGCTCCGCGCGGTCCGGAAGGATCTCCAGTACATCTTCCAGGATCCGCTCTCGAGCCTGAATCCACGGATGACGGTCGGCGACATCGTCGGCGAACCGCTCGACATTCACGGACTCGCCTCCGGTGCGGAGCGGAACGAACGCATCTACGAACTGCTCGACGTCGTCGGGCTGAGTCCGAGTCACGCCGACCGGTATCCCCACGAGTTCTCCGGCGGCCAGCGTCAACGGATCGGGATCGCGAGAGCGCTCGCGGTCGATCCGGAGGTGATCGTCTGCGACGAGCCGGTGAGCGCACTCGACGTGAGCGTACAGGCTCAGATCCTCAACCTGCTGGAGGATCTCCAGGAGGAGTTCGGTCTCTCGTACATCTTCATCGCACACGATCTCAGCGTCGTCGAGCACATCTCCGATCGGGTTGCCGTGATGTATCTCGGAGAAATCGTCGAAACGGGAACGACCGAGGAGGTGTACCAACCGCCGAACCACCCGTACGCGGAGGCGCTCCTCTCGGCGATCCCCGAACCCGATCCACTGTGGGACGGAGACCAGATTCTCCTCTCCGGAAGCGTTCCGTCACCGCTCGATCCGCCGTCCGGCTGTCGGTTCCACAGCCGGTGTCCGAAGATCATCCAGCCCGACGGAGTCGACGTCGACCCCTCCGAGTGGCGCTCGGCGATGAACTTCAAACATCGGATCGACGACGGATCCAGCGTCGAGGCCGTCGTCGCACGAACCCGAGACGAGGACCCCGCGGAAGTCTCGCGGGAGCGCCTCGATACGCTCGTTCGTTCGGAGTTCGATCTCCCCGACCGACTCTCCGATCCGGACCTCGAGACGGCGTTCTCGGAGGCGATCGACGCGGTCCACGACGACGATCTGGATGCGGCCGCCGATGCGCTCGCCGACCGCTTCCGCTCGCCGTGTGAGGCTGAACCCCCCGACGCCATCGACGTCGGTGGGGGCCACCGGATCGCGTGTCACCTCCAGGACGAGCAGTACGCCGACGAACGGCTCCGACACGCCGATCACGCCGACTGAGTGACGTCGGCAGCGTTTTGTCTTCTCGGGACGCAGAGTCGGCAATGCGTCGTATTTACGAATCCGACGCCCTCCACCGCGACGACGAGGACGCGTTCACTCCCTCCCGGCGGCGGTCGACGGAGCCTCAGTCGATGCGGTGGATCGACTCGACGGCGTGGAGCCGTCGGCTCGTCCCGACATGGCTCCGCTACCGGGCGATTTCGGTCAACGTGACGACGCCGCAAACGGAGTATCCGGCGGGAGCGACGATCCCGTTCGACGTGACGCTGAAGAACGGTGCCCCCTTCCCGGTCACGCTTCGGACGCCCACGTCGCGTCTGTGGCGGTGGGACGTCGACGGAGTCGTCGATGCCTCCAAATGGGACGAGGGGCGACCCCGGGAGGAACCGTACGAGTGGCAGTTCGGTCGCGGCGAGCGAAAGCGGTTCCGACGTCACTGGCAGGCGATGTTTCGGGTCTCGGAGCGGAAGTGGGAGCCGGCCGACGTGGGGGACCACACCATCGGCGTGGCGCTCAACGTCCCGGACGTTCCGGAGCGACTCGAGGACGTGGTCACGGTCACCATCGTCGAGCCGAGATAGCGTGACTGCGGCTACCAGTCGACCGAAAGCGTTCCGTCCCCGTGTGGATCGGGTGCGATCTCCTCGTTGGTCCGTCGATCGATCACGTGAATGACGCCGCGATCCTTCTTCGCCGGACACGCCTCGGCCGCCCGGACGTTGTGCTCCAGCTCGGACGCTTCGAAGAAGTAGACGTTCGGCTTTGCGATCCCCGTCGTGATGTCCATCTCCCAGTTCGTCGAAACTTCGGCACATTTCCCGGCGGCGATGCATTTGTTCGCCTCGAAGATGATCTTGTACGGTGCCTCCTCGATCGGTGGAGCGTTCCCCTCTCCGATCTCGCTCGGGTCGATCGGTTCGTCGCCGTCGGCCATGGTCGTACTCGGGACGCGAACGATTTGGCCTTACCGGCTCGCGGTCGGCTCGTCGTCAGTCGGTTCGGTCGCCGACGCCGCGGCTTCGAGCCGGCGCAGTCGATCCGGTCTGGCGATGACGTAGACGGTTTCGCCGGCGACGATCGCCCGATCTCGGGGCGGGATCGCTTCGACGTCGCCGGTGAGCGTCCGGACGGCGACGACCGCGGCGTCGATCGCGGCCACCGTTCCGCGAGCCAGCGCCGATCCGTCGGCGACGGTTACGGCACCCATCGTCTCCTCGGCGGCCCGCAGCTGAGCGGCGAACTCCCGGTCGACCCGCGGTTCGATGGGTAGCGTGACGATCCGGTACCGAAGCTCCGGATCGATCGACTCCGCCTCCTCGGCGTCCATCGCCAGCGTCGCGGTGTCGTCGGCCGTCCCGCGAAGCTCCGCGGTCGTCACGCGCTTCGACGAGTCGCCACCGAGCCACAGCTGGACCGCGTCGCCGGGACTGGCATTGTTCGCAGGATCGGCCCGGACTGCAACCGCGGCAGTCGCTGGCGGTAGCGTCGGGCCGATCCCCGACTCGCGGCCCCCGAGCGCGAGATACTCGATTTCGGCGTCGGCGGTGAAGTCGACGTCGACGTGACCGATGCCGTAGTCGACGCGGAGTCGCTCCAGAAACCGCTTTCGGAGCTCGTCGACGGTGAGACGCCGCGGGAAGAGTAGCGTCTGTCCGGCGAGTTTCTCCTTCGTCGCGTCGTCGACGGGGGCGTACCCCTCCATGTCCTCGATCTCCTGGGGAACCTTGACGGTGATGACGCGACCGACCGTCCGGACGAACCGACTGACGTCGGCGTCGATCGACGTGGCTCCGGTCGCGGCGAAGAGGTCGACTCCGATCCGGTCGCCGAGCCGCGAACCGGCCACTGCGGCGACACCGGCGACGAAGAACGTGACGACGTTGAAGACGGCAGCTTCCGGGGTGGCGAGCTCCTGTTGGCCGCCGATGATCTCCCCGAGCGCCCCGGCAGTGTTGAGATAGACGGCGACGCCGCTCAGTCCGACCAGAACGGCGAGCCCGTCGGGAACGCGTTCGGCGGCGTACCACCGGTGTACACAGCCGATACCGACGCCGATCGCCCCCGAGAGAACCGTGAGTACGATGATCCGAGCGAGATCGACGAGGAGATCCCCCCCGATCGGAGCGAGCTGGGTCCCGATCATGCGATCGCCTCCTGAAAGGCGTCGAGTTTCTCGCGCGTTCCGACGACGAACAGCTCGTCCCCGGAACGCAGCACGACCGACCCTTTCGGTGCGACGATCCACCCATCCGGTCGCTTTATTGCGAGGATCGCGACGCTGTACGTGCCCCGAACCGTTGCGTCGCCGAGCGTCGTTCCGTCGAGCGGCCCCCCCGTCCGAACCGTCGTCGTCCTGAACCGACGGCCGGCGCGGCGAAGCAGCGATATCAGCTCGAACTCCCGGCGCGTCCCGCGGGCCCGAACCACGACCTTCGCACGATCGACCTCAAGCAGTTTCCCGGCGTCAGTTCTCGCGACGGCAACGGTGATCCGGCCCTCCCCGCCGGTGGTCGTGGGAACGGTCACCGGCAGTGTGGCGTCGTCGGACGTGCCGCCGTCAGTCGCCGTCGGTTCGGACGCCTTCCCCGACCTCGCGGCGACGACGGTTCCGTCGACGGCCAACTCGTCCGTGAGGAGCGTCACTTCGTCGCCACGGGAGATGCCGGTCGGAACGAGAGTGTCGATCGACACCGCGCGTTGTCCGGTCGGCACTCGCTTCGACAGTCCCGACAGCGGCGGTGCAGCCACCACCGTCGCCGCACCCCGTTCGTCGATCGACACCGAGACGTCGGCCAGATCGAGCTTCGTTTTGAGCCGGTCGGCGAACCGCGTCTCCAGCTCCGAGATCGGAATGTCGGCCGGGAACCGCCAGTCGCCGTCCTTGATCGCGGCTCGCGTCTCCTCCGACAGCGGCGGATACCCCTCCATGTCCGCGACGTCGCCCGCGATTTGGATCCTCACTTCGCCGCGAGCGCCGACGAACTCGACGACGTCGCTCGAGAGCGTTCGCTCCCGGAGCTTCGAGAGCGAGATCCGCTTCGGAAACGTTGCACCCATCGTATCGCCCTTCGAGTGGGCGTACAGCGAAAGCATGAGCACGACGAGCAGCGCGACGATGACCCGAAGCCCCGACTCCAGCACCGCAGGATCGTTGAGCGCCAAGAGCCCGCCGTTGATACCTGCGATCGCCAGCGCGAGCACGACGACCCCGAGCCCGGGAATCGTCACGCCGGTGAAATATTTGAATATGAATCCGAGCCCCCACGCGACGAGTGCCGGAATCACCCCCGTCAGAATACCGAGGTAGATCCCGAGCAGGATCTCGACAGGTAGCGGCTGTGACATAGCGGCTCGAACGATCGGACTCGTTAAAGGGCTACCGACACAGGGCGGTAGCTTTTTCGGGGCTGGCGGTTACCGTTCGACGCATGGCGAGTGCGGAGGGCGACGAAAAGTCACGATCGGGACTGCTACGAACCCGAGCGGCGATCGGGTTCGTGACGCTCGTCGCCATCCTCTCGATCATAACCGGCATCGTCAACATCGGATCGACAGAGGTCTCCGGACCGCTCGCACCGTTCATCCCGGAGTTCGTCGCCCGAACTGCCGGCTTCACGGGGACGATGACAGGCTTCCTGATGCTGCTTGGATCGTACGGCCTCCGACGAGGCTACCGTTCCGCGTGGTATCTAACGATCGTCCTCTTGCCGGTGACGGCGCTGCAGGGACTCGCACAGTCGAGCGTCCTGTCGTTCCCACTCGTCGCGCTCTCCGTTCTCGCGCTTCCGACGGTGCTCTCGAACCGCGGAGTGTTCACCCGATCGCTCGATCTCACGCTGGCTCAGCTGGCGTCGCTGGCGGCCGTCGTCGCCGCACAGGTGTACGGCACCGTCGGAACCTACGCGCTCCGCGACGAGTTCGAGGAGGTCAACACGATACTCGACGCCTTCTACTTCACGCTCGTAACCGCCTCGACCGTCGGCTACGGCGACATGACTGCCGGAAGTCAGTTCGGCCGCCTCTTTTCGATGTCCGTACTCCTGCTCGGTGTCGCCAGCTTCGGTGTGGCCCTCGGTACCCTGCTGGGCCCGATCATCGAGGCCAGACTCGCGAACGCACTTGGAAACATGAGTGACAAACAACTCGACCTGCTCGACGACCACTACATCGTCGCCGGTTACGGCGACCTGACCGAACCGATCCTCGAAGAGCTCGGCGCCGATCGAACCGTCGTCATCGTCAGCGATCCCGAACGCGCAAAGCAGCTCCGCGACCACGGCTACGAGGTGATCACGGCAGATCCGAGCGACGAGGAACCGCTCGAGCGACTCCACATTGAGCGGGCGCGCGCGCTGTTCGCCGCGACGAACAACGACGCGATGGACGCGATGACCGTCCTGACGGCCAGAGAGCTGAACCCAACGCTCCGGATCGTCGCCGCCGCGACGGACAGACAGAACACCAGAAAGCTTCGACGTGCCGGCGCCGATGTCGTGCTCAGCCCGGCAGTGCTGGGCGGCCGGCTGTTGGTCAGATCGGCGCGCGGCGACGACGACCCCGAACGCGCGATCGAGGAGCTGCTCGACCGAGGGAGCTGATCAGAGACGCTCGGCCGCGTCGAGCGCTATCCGGATCGCCCGGCCGACGTTGTCCTTCGCCTTCTCGGGGAGTTCCTCGTCGTCCGTCTCCCCCTTCTGGGTCCCTTCCACGAGGTTTCCGTCGACCGTACAGATAGCGCCGGCGGAGAGCCCTTTCCGTCGTGCCAGCGTGAACAGCGCGGCGGCCTCCATCTCGACCGCGAGCAGGCCCGCAGCCTCCCACGTTTCGACGAACGTCTCCGTTTCGGCGTAGAAGGCGTCGTCCGTCACGATCGGGCCGACGTGGACTGGCACCTCGCGGCTCTCGGCGGCCGTGACGAGCGCCGACAGAACCTCGTAGCTCGGGACCGCCGGCACGGAAACGTCCTCGTACCGCTTCGTCGTCCCCTCGTCCTTGGCCGCGCCGGTCGCGACGACCATGTCGCCGATCTCGATCCCCGACTGGAGCGCGCCGGTCGTCCCGACGCGAATGAACGTCTCGACGCCGACGTTGGCCAACTCCTCGGCGGCGATCGCCGCCGAGGGGGACCCGATTCCCGTCGAACAGATCGTCAACTTACAGCCCTCGTACGTCGCGTTGACGAGTTTGTACTCGCGGTTCTGTGCGACCGTCTCGGCGTCGTCACAGTAGTCGGCGATTCGATCGACTCGGCCGGGGTCGCCCGGAACGAGCGCGACGTCGGCCACGTCACCCTCCTCGACGAGCAGGTGCGGCTGTTTTCCCATACGCGAATCTCCACGGGCGGGGACTAAAACGCACCGTGGTCGTCGGTGACGAGCGAATCGATCGCCTCCCACGACAGCTCGGGACGCGGACCGCGAACGGCAGCCGCGAGCGCACCGCAGGCGTTGGCCACGTCCAGAGCCCGCGTCGGTGGTCCCGAGTCGAGCCAGACAGCGAGAAA
>SKTU01000088.1 GCA_007122455.1 Haloarculaceae archaeon
CGCGACGCTCCCCGACGGCTCCCGTGCCCAGCTCACCCTCGGCCGTGAGGTCTCCGACCACGGGACGAACTACACGATCCGACAGTTCAAGGACGTCCCGTTCACGCCGGTGGACCTGATCAACTGGAAGACGTTCAGCCTGGACGAGATGGCGTTCCTGTGGCTCTGTATCGAGAGCAAGAAATCGTTGATCTTCGCCGGTGGTACCGCCTCCGGGAAGACGACCTCGCTGAACGCGGTGTCGCTGTTTATCCCCTCGAATGCGAAGATCGTCTCCATCGAAGACACCCGCGAGGTCGAGTTACCACAGCGAAACTGGATCGCCAGCGTGACGCGTCCCTCGTTCAGTCAGGACAACGCCGGCGACGTCGACGAGTTCGACCTCCTCGAGGCGGCACTACGCCAGCGTCCGGATTACATCGTCATGGGCGAGGTCCGGGGTGAGGAGGGACGAACGCTCTTTCAGGTCATGTCGACCGGCCACACGACCTACACAACATTCCACGCTGACACGGTGGACGAGGTGCTCAAGCGGTTCACGACGGATCCGATCAACGTCTCGAAGACGCTGTTCACGGCGCTAGATCTCGTCTCGGTCCAGACGCAGACCAAAGTCCAGGGACGGAAGGTCCGGCGCAACAAGACGATCACCGAGATCAACGCCTACGATTCGGAGAACGACGAGATAAGCGTCCAGGACATCTACCAGTGGCAACCGGAGGACGACGAGTTCAGGCAGCACGGGAACTCCGAGAAACTCGAGGAGATCGCCTTCGATCGCGGCTGGTCGAAGGAGCAACTCGAGGCGGAGCGTTTCGAACGCTGCACCGTCCTCTCGTATCTCATCACGAACGGGCTCAACACCTACACGGAGGTGGCGGCGACGTTACAGGCGTACATAAACGACCCCGAGACGATACTGACGCTGATCGCCAACGGGGATCTCGAGGCGAGCCTCGCGGACCTTCGAGAGATGGAGTCGGTGCTGATCGACGTCGATCCGGAGAAAGAGGCGCTCGTTCCTCGTCCGGACCCCGGTGAGGACGTCCTCGCCGAAGCGGAGCGGGTTCTCGACGAGGCCGACAGCCGGCTCTTCGATCAGTATCGAGGCCGGCGACCGGGCAGCCTGGTCGACGCCCTGTCGAAGGCGACGTCGGAGGCGGACGTCATCGCGTCGGCGGATCTCGACAGGGAGGCGCTGGCGTCAGTCGCTGACGGGTCCCCAGTCCACGCGGCTAGTGGCCCGGAAGTCGACGCCAACGGCGACCGTGCGACCGACACTGACGACGTAGAGATCGTGGAGGCGGACGCGAACGACGCGAACGCCGAAACGAACCGCACTGAAGCTGAAGAAACCGAGGAGAGATAAATCATGGATTACGCGTACGCTACGCTACTGTTGAACGAATCCGGCGAAGAGATCAACGAAACGAACCTGACTGCAGTGCTGGAGGCTGCGGGAGTTGCTGTCGAGCGATCCCGCGTCAAAGCGCTCGTCGCCGCACTCGAGGACGTCGAGGTGGACGACATCGGCCCCGCTGACGTCGACGACGAGGCGGCCGATTCTCCCGACGATCACGGTGCACCAGTCTCGGGGGATGGGGAGGTGGACACTCCGGTAGCGGCGGAGGAGACCGAGGCGTCCGAACGTTCACCGGGCGACGATTCCGCCTCGGAGAGGTAGCGAAATGAGCACGGAGTCCGTCACTGGCCCCGGTCGGGGACGCCAGCCCCGCGTCGATAGTCTCACGGACGCGTTTCACCCCGTCTACGAGCGCCTGTTCGACGAGGACGCAACCTTCGTCGTCGATCTGGAGCGGAAACTCGCCGAGGCACGGATGGACGACACCGTCGGACTCTACCTTACACGGGCGCTGGCGTTCGGGGTCACGAGCGGGGTGCTGCTGTGGCTGGTCGGTATCACCGTAAGCGCGGTACTGGTGGTGACGGGCACCGTGGAGATCGGTACTCTCACAGGGATCCGTATTCCGAACGAAACGATCGTCGCTCTGATCCAGACGGCACGAACGCCGTTTCTGATCGTCTCGACTGGCCTGGTGCTCGGATCGATCGGCTTCGCCGCCGTCTTCGGAACCTACGTCGCGCTCCCGTACAGTCGAGCGTCGAGACGACAACGAGAGATCAACACCCTGCTTCCGGACGCCGTGTCGTTCATGTACGCCCTTTCGCTCGGTGGCATGAGCCAGGTGGAGATCATCGAAACGATGGCGGAGGCGGAGGACACCTACGGGGAAGTCTCCAAGGAGTTCCTGACCATCCTTCAGGAGACGCGATACTTCGACACCGATTACCGGTCGGCCATACAGAAGCGCTCGGCGCAGACCCCGAGCGCCGAGCTAAGCCAATTCCTCACCGATATGTTGTCGATCATCGACAGCGGCGGGAGCATGACGGAGTTCCTCGACGACAAGAAGGACGTCCACTTCCGGACGGCCAAGGAGGAGCAGGAACGCACCCTCGAAACGCTCGAGCTGTTCAGCGAGATGTACATCACGATCTCGCTTTTCCCGTTGCTGTTGATCGTCATTCTCGTCATTCTCGATATGATTGGCGGCAGCCAAGCGGTCCTGCTGTACGCGACTGTGTATGCGTTGATCCCGGGACTTGGGATTGCGTTTCTGGTCCTCGTTTCGACGATCAGGACGGACGAGCCTGGCGACGGCTATCTCGATCTCGAGGAATCCGACCGACGGTTCGAGGTCGGGCGGGAGTCCGGTGCACTGGGCCTCGGTCTCGTCAGCCAGTTCACGGGGTCGTACTACATTTTCGATCGAATCGCGAAGAGCGAGGGAACGATCGAGGCGATCGAGGTGGTCAAGCGTCCGCACGTCTTCCTGCGCGAGAATCCGTTCTACACGCTGGCAATCACCGTTCCGGCGGCGTTCGCGTTCGTGGTCGTCGCCGCCGTGACGGGGTCGGTTTCGACGTCGTGGAGCGGTATCGTCGAGCGTCCCGTCTGGTCGACGATCGTCTACGTCTACGTTCCACTGTTCTTCGTCTGCATCCCGCTCGCAGTCTTCTGGGAGTGGAACCTTCGACGGCGACGGGCGGTTCTCAAGGACCTCTCGGAGAACCTCCGGAAGCTGGCGAGCGCGAACGCGACTGGTCTCACGCTCCTCGAGTCGATCAAGGTGGTCGCCGATACGACGCCGGGAAAGCTCGGCGAGGAGTTCGAGACGATGTACTCGAAGAGCCGCTACGGGATGCACCTCAAGGAGTCACTCGTCGTCTTCAACAACGAGTACCACATCCCGCGACTGGCTCGGACGGTGAAGCTCATCAGCAAGGCTCAGGAGATCTCGAGTCAGATCTCCTCGGTGCTGTCGACGGCCGCGAAGGCGACCGAGACGCAGGAGGACATCGAGCGGGATCGCAGACAGCGCGCGATGATGCAGGTTGCGATCATCGTCATGACGTACCTGACGCTACTGGGCGTGATGGCGCTCCTGAAAGCACAGTTCGTCGACGTCATGGCCGAGGTCACGGCACAGACGGGCGGCACCACGAGCGCCGCGGGACAAAGTTTCGGTACGACAATGGATCTCGATCTCCTGTCGCTTCTGTTCTTCCACGCGGTGACCATTCAGGCCATCCTGTCCGGCCTCGTCTGTGGCTACATCCGGAACGCCAACCTGACGTCGGGCGTGAAATACGTGGTGCTGCTGTTGATCGCCGCACTCGGTACGTGGATGGTGGTCGCATGAGCGATGCACGAGGTGTCGATCGCGGGCAGACGCTTCCGGATTTCGCCGTCGGTATCACCATCTTCCTGCTCACGCTCGCGTTCATCGCCGTATTCGTTCCACAGATGTCGCTTCCCTTCGACGATCAGGAACAGTCAGTCGTTGCCGAGCGGATCGGAAGCGACCTGAGCAAGAACCTGCTCGCAGAGCGGGATCGGCCGTCGATGCTGAACGAGAGCTGTACGATCGCGTTCTTCGATCGCGAGGGCGGTACGGACTGTCCGTTCGAGGAGGAGGCGCTGACCGATCAGCTCGGTGTGAATCCGACGTACTCGGTGAACGTCACGCTCAGAAACGCCTCGAGCGACGCCTGGGGATCGGAGACGCTCTGTGAGGAGGACGGATCGATAGACGCCTGTAACGGCGGCTCGAAGCTCGCCATCGGCCCGTCAGTGCCGCAGAACGACCGGTCAGTTAGCACCGCCAGAGTCGGTGTCTTCACCGAAAAAACCGACGCTGTACTCGAAGTCAGGGTGTGGTAGTATGTCCGATCGTGGTCAAACGTTCACACTCGAGGCGTTCGTGGCGGCGATACTCCTGGTGGCGACGGTCGCCTTCGCACTGCAGGCCGTCACGATCACGTCGAACACGGCAAGCGTCGGAGACACGGAGATACGAAACCAGCATGCAGGTCTCGCCGAAGGTGTCCTCGACGAGGCGGTCGCGGACGGATCGCTTCGAACCACGCTCCTGTACTGGAGTGAGTCCTCCGTCCAGTTCCACAACGCGGGCGAAGATGGACACTACGATTCGCGAATTCCGCCGACACCGGAGGGAACTGCGTTCGGGGATTCCCTGGAGCGGACGTTCGGCGACCGGCAAGTCAGATACAACGTCGACCTCTACTACCGAAACGCGGCTGGCGAGCGGGAGCTACAACGGTTGGTCGAATCCGGCACCCCAAGCGACGATGCCGTTCGGGTCGTGGAGACGGTGACGCTGTACGACGACAGCTCGCTCGTCGACGAGAGCGGTACCCCTCGAGAGACGACCCTTGCGGACGTCGAAGAGCAGTTCTACGCACCGAACGTCGACGAGGAGAGTCCGCTGTACAACGTCGTTCGAGTGGAGGTGGTACTGTGGAAGAGTTGAGGATACGATCGAACGACCGGGGCCAACTGATCCTCGTCGCCGCGATCGGGCTCGCGGTCCTGCTCACGCTAATGACGCTGGCACTGAACACGGCGGTATTCGGCGAGATCCACGCCGCCCAGTCCGACAACAGTCTCAAGGAAGAGCGCGGGGCCGTCCAGTACCACTACAGCGTCGAGCGTGGTGTCAGCGGCCTGATCGACTCGCTCAACGAGGAGTACGACGAGTACGGCGAACTGGAGCGCGAACTCCACGACGCGGTCGCGGTCTGGAACGACCTGTCGAGTTCGGAACAGCTACGCGACGGGACGATAACGAACAGTTCGCTGGAGCGCGTGACGTACGAGAGCCGAGTTATACAGGACGAGTCGAGAGCGTTCACCGACCGGAGCGGGCGTACTGAGTGGGGCGTCACGGAGGACGTTTCCGACGTTCGCGGGTTCGAGATGAACGTGAGCGGGGAGAACCTCACCGCGACGGGCGACTGTGCAGGAGGTGGGGCGTGCTTCGGCCTGGAGGTCGAGGGAGCCAACGGGAACAGCTGGCAGCTGTTCGTCCACGACGACGGTGGTGTGACGATCACCGTCGACTCCCCGTCGGGCGGAACTGAAACGTATACTGCGACCGAAACACCGGTGAGAATCGACGTCGCCGAGGGGAGCTTCGACGTCGGCGGTTCCGAAGACGAGTTCACCACGTTCCTCCAGGACGGTGGAATCGAGGCACCGTACACCCTGACGTACACGAACGCGGACAACGTCAGCGGGACGTACGAACTGATCGTCGGTGGAAAGATCGTCGACGAAACGATCGACGACGACGAGCGGTACGGGACGGACGGCTCCCCGAGGATCGAAGCGAAAATCGACGCCGCAGACGTCAGCGTGCGGTACCGATCCACCGACCTGACCTACGGGACCGAGATCGTGGTTCTCCCGGGTGAGATCGATGGATGACCGCGGCGTCTCCGCCACCGTGAGCTACGTCCTCGTTCTGGGGATCGTCGCCCTGTTGGCGTCGGCGCTTGTCGGCGGTTTCGCTCCGCTCGTCACCAACCAGCAGCACGATTCGGTCCACTCCACGCTGGAGGTCTTCGGCCACGATCTCGCGGGAGACGTCAACAGTGCGGACCGTCTCGCGTCGAGGGCGGGTGACGGCGGCGCGGTCGAACTCCGGACTCGGCTCCCGGAACGCGTGGGTGGAACCAGCTACGAGATCGAATTCGTCAACAGAACCGGCGGGAACGGAAGCACGTTCTACGACTACGAGATCGAGCTCCGAAGCAGTGAGCCGGAGACGACTGCCAGAGTTCGCGTCCGGTCCCAAAGACCGATCGAGGGCGATCCCGACGTCCTCGACGGCGGAACGCTAACGATCGAACTCGTCCACGACGGCGACGGGGAACGGCTGGTGGTTCGGAATGCGTGAGGACGATCGCGGTCAGAGCGAGCTCCTCGGCTTCCTGCTGATCTTCACTGTCGTCGTACTCACTATCGCGCTGGTGAGTGCGACCGGCTTTGTCGGCTTCAACAGCGCACAGGACTACCAGCGGACCGCCAACGCCGAGGGTGCATTCACCGCGCTGGCGAACAACGTCGACGACGTGGTCCGGGCGGGTGCACCCAGCCGAACGACCGAGATACGGATCGCCGACGCCTCGCTGTCGTTCGAGGAGGAGATGACGAACATCAGCGTCGCCGTCGACGGGGAACCGCTCGATCTCGACGGCGCGGGGGCGACCGGGGCGATCGTCTACGACTCGGGCACGGAGACGACGATCACCTATCGGAGTGGCGCGTTGATCCGCCAGGACGACGGGAGTTCGCTACTGTTCCGCGAGCCCGACTTCGTCGTGACGGAGGAGGAACTGATCCTTCCGGTGATCCGCGCGTCGTCGGAAAACCCCAGCACGATCGGCGGGACGTCGAGTGTCGACGTTTGGACGCGCGGCGGTGAGACCGACGTCGTCGCCGAGAATGATTCGGTGGACGACAACGTCACGATCGAGCTGACGACCCCTCACGTCGACGCCTGGACGCGGTACTTCGAGCAGTTCGAGGATGGGGGGCCTGTCACGAACGTCACGCCCGATTTCGATGAAAACCGCGTCGAGGTCGAGATCGAGACCGAGCGGCTCTACGTGACGGTCCACTGGGTCGACGTGACCCTCCGGTAGCTTCGGTTCACGACGAGAGAAACGACCGACTCTTCAGGCTATCTTCCGGCTGACGTCGATCGTGACGTCGGCAGTTAGATCTAGATCGATCGCCTGCGGAAGCGCCTGTCCGCCACGGAATTTGGGAATCGAGAGGCTGTTCTTCATCTTTCCCCCTCGAAGCTCCGTCGAGAGATCGAAGATGATGTCCGCGAGATACTCCGTTCGGTCTCGCTGGTCGGGAACACGCCGCCCCTCCAGACAGTGAAGCAGCGTGAGGCTCCCGGTCTCGGCGGTCCGTGTCTTCAGATCGTTCATGAACGTTCGGTAGGCGTTCGCATCTGTCTCTTCGAGCAATCGCATCGGGTCGACGATCAGCGTCCCCGTTTCCGGAAGAGCCTCGATCGCCGCCCGCGCCTCGTCGAGGGGATCTTCGGACGTGATCCGGTAGACGTCGATCTCCTCGGTGGACGTCCCCGTCTGTTCGAGACCGTCGAGGACGTCCGACTCGGTTCGCTCGGTCGTGAGGTACACTGTCGGTCGGACGGCGGCCATCTCGTAGAGGAACAGTTCGGACTGGCTGACCGGTGACGCCGAGAGCGCGAGGATGCGACCGCTCGGAAGTCCACCGTCGAGTTCCCGGTCGAGGACCTCGATCCCGGTCGAGAGCGTCTCTGTCATCGGTGGATCGTCCCTCGTCGCTGGTCGTCGCCGTCGCACGTCGCCATCGAGTACGTCTCCGCACACTGGTTCGAATTCGTCATTACTGACCGGAATAACGGCATCGACCGCGGTAGTAATTGAGAGCCTGAGATCGACAACGGTTCGTTACCCACTCGCTGTTCTCGATCCGATTCGACCTCGAAGCGCGGCCAGCCTGTCGAAATCGCGACCGTCGGAACCTCCGGCACTACCGCTCGTGATTTCAATCGCCGGCATCTTTTGGCGCGGAGAGTACGGTCCCGTTCCGTTCGGCGTTCGATTTTAAACCGCCGACTACGCTTCCGTATACTCTACATTACAAACCCCTCCCCTGTGGTGTGGTCGGCTAACACCTCCCGAATCGGTCGGACGCGACGGACGTGCGCTTGCACGTGCGGACGACACGTGAGGGGGTGTAAAACGAAGAAGACCAACAATGAAACTGAACGAACTATTCACGGACGATCGCGCCGTTTCGCCCGTCGTGGGCGTGGCGCTGCTCATCGCCATCACGGTGATCCTTGCAGCCGTCATCGGCGGCGTCGTTCTCGGACTCGGAACTGGTGGCGTCGACACACCGCAGGC
>SKTU01000074.1 GCA_007122455.1 Haloarculaceae archaeon
ATTCGGTAGCGAAGCGTGGAACCACCGCGTTCCACGCGTACGCGACACTATGTGAACGTGTGCAAACGCACAAACTAGAGTTCCGAGAAATGCTGCTGAAAGCTACCGTCTACAACCTTCGCCGGAGCGTCCGATACCCGTGAAATCAACCGCAGTGTACCGAAACTACAGAGCCCAAAATATCTATAATATGTTCTGTTAGGGTGTATGAATACTTACGCCAGTCACTATCAGTCGAATCGGGAAGCACTTTCTCGGGGTTCCGCTCGGGTCGATACGTCGCGTGGCGCCGGTCACGAGATCGATCGTCCTGTCTATCCGCCGAGCGCACGTCCGCGTTCCGATGCCGACGCCGTGCGCCCCGGCTGCGGTGCCGTCGGGTTCGGTTCAGGGATCCGGTTCACGGCGATTCGGCTCGAACGAGTGCCGCGAACGCGTCGAGATCAGCAACCCCTTCGAGGAGCGTGCGCTTCGCGATCCGCCGCAGCGCGTCCTTCGTCGCCGACCGCTCGACGTACTCGACGGGCGATTTCCCGTCGACTCTCGCGAGCATGAGGACGCCCAGTTCCTCGACCGTCTCCGTCTCGATGTCCCACGTCACTGCGTCGTCGTACGCCTCGAAGAACGCCGAAGCCGCCTCACGATACGCCTCCCTTCGGTCGGCGTTGTAGACGGATTTGATGAAGAGGTGGTTGAGCATGAACGCGGTGTCGAAGGATGGGTCGCCGCGGTGAGCGACCTCGAAGTCGAGGATCCAGACACGAAACGTTCCGCGGTCCTCGACGAGGACGTTCTTCGGGCTGTAATCGCCGTGTACGAGCGTTCGGTCGGACGCAAGCAGCCGCTCGCTCGCGGCGTCGACCTCGTCGGCGACGTCCGGATGGCGGCGAGCGACCGTCCGGTGGTAGGGGTCGATCCGGAGCTGATCGAACGGCAGTTTGCTCTCGAAGGGGGCGAGAAGCGCCGGATCGTCGGCCGCCTCCCGGTGAACCGCGCCGAGGACTCGACCGACTTCCCGAGCGACGCGGCGGTCGACGGTCCCTTCGAGGAGATCACGCTTCCACATCCGACTGTGTTCGGGCGCACGTTCGAAGCCGACGACGTGATGTTCGCGATCCTCCAGCAGGACGGAGGGAACCGTCGCCGCGAGCCCCGCATCGTCGAGGATCGACTCGTACGCACGGGTCGCCGCCGCCTCGTTGTGGACCCGACTCACGTCGGCGGGCCAATCCTCCTCGACCGCCAAGTTCGGCAGCGGCTGCTTGAGGACGAGCGTCCCCTCGTCGCTCCGAACCGCGACGACGCGGTTCGATACGCCACCACCCAGCTGCACCGCGTCCACGGACGGATCACTGATTCGGCCTCTGTCGGCCAGATACGCCCCGGCCGTCTCCGGTGAGAGAGCAAACGCCATGGTAGTACGACCGACGTGTACGTATTAAACGACTGGCTCTCGAAAGTAACCGATACCGGAATTCGGACGACGACCGCGGAGTGCGTTTCGTGACAGTTCGAACTCGAACGCTTGTGGCAACCTGAACTCGAACGTTTGCGAGAGTTCAAACTCGAATACAGTATCTCGGAGTTTGACTCTCATCTGGTAATAAAACTTCCAATACATAATCAGGAGAAGATAATTGTAAACGAATATATACTGTCCGTCGTAAGCCCCTCTTGGATGGCAGATAATATCATACATAACGGTCGACGAAGTTTTCTGAAAACAGCGTCAGCCGCGGGGGCAGTGGGACTCTCCGTCGCCTTGGCAGGTTGCTCTGGCGACGACAACGGTAACGGTGGGGCCGGAGCCGAAGAGCCGGTCGAGAACGCCGACGACCTCCCGGAGGTCGAGATCACGCTCTCGCACACGAGCGATCCGGATCCGAGACAGCCGCCCCAGCATCAGGCGGAGCGAATACAGCGGTACATGGAAGCGCGATCCGACGGCCGGTTCCAGATGGATATCGCTGCAGGGGGAGAGCTCGGAACGACGACCGACATCATCGAGCAGACGATCGACGGGACGATAGAGGTCGTCTCCTCGATCGCGGAGGGACACATCGCCCCGTTCTATCCGAACATAAACGTCTACTCGGTGCCGTACGTCTTCCCTGACGTCGAGATCGCCAACCGGGTGTTCGACAACGAGTTCGGCGAGACGATGCGGGAGGACCTCCTGGAGAAGACCGGTCTCCGGATGCTCGCGTGGTGGGACAACGGCGGGTTCCGGCATTACAGCGCGAACGACCCCCTCCGGTCGATCGACGACTTCGAGGGGAAGACGTTCCGGACGATGCAGATCGAAGCCCACCAGGAGATCGTCCGCCAGCTCGGCGCCAGCCCGGAAGCGATCGACTGGACCGAGCTGTACGACGCGCTCAACCAGGGCGTCGTCGACGGCCAGGAGAACGCGATCCCGACGTTCACGCTGGGGAACCTCCAGGAGGTGCAGGATTACATCATCCTCGATGGCCACGTCTACACGATGGTGTACAACTGCGTCAACGACGACTGGTTCCAGGACCTCCACCCGACCTACCAGCAGCTCTTCACCGAAGCGAACTTCTGGGCGATGAACGACGCCCGTACGATCACGCGAGTTCGCCGCGAACAGGACCTGGAGATGGTCCAGGAGGAGTACGGTATCGAGGTGTACGAGCCGACGCCCGACGAGATCGAGGAATTCCAGGACGCGACACAGGCCCCCGTCGAGGAAATCATCCGCGAGGAGATGGACGATCCCGAACTGATCGAGGAGATGTACGAAGGGATCGAGCGGGAGATGGACCGAATGCCCGGATACGACGAGTTCGAAATCGACGTGTAGGGCCTCCTCTCATCAAATACTAGCCGAAGTAGTAGATATCAGTATGACTGAGGAACTCGAAACAGTCGACCTGTCGAGGTATGTCTCCGACAATCTCGCCGACACGCTCGGAACGGTGATCGAGTCGTACCTCCGCTTCCTCGACTACCTCTCGAAAGCAATCTGGTACAGCTGTTACATCATCGGATCGGCGATGGTGCTTCTGATCACGGCACAGGTGACCACGCGGTACGTGCTCGGATTCGTTCCGGTGTGGGGTCCGGAGCTCTCGAGATACATGATGATCTGGATCGCGATGTCGCTCGCCGGCGTGCTCGTCTACGAGGACGACCACCTACAGGTCGAACTGCTCTCCCAGAAGCTCTCGATAGCGCGACGTCGGCAGTTGCGTACGCTGCAACTGACCGTACTGCTCGGCTTTTCCGTGCTCCTACTGTGGGCCGGAAACACCTACGCACAGAGCAGCGGGACGATACAGCAATCGCCGTCGATGCCGTTCCAGATGTTCTGGCCGTACACGATCATCACCGTCACGGCCGGACTGTTGATCCTGTTCACGCTCGGAAAGCTAGTTCAAATAAACTACTATCCAAACATGGTCGTTCAGGATTACGAAAGCAAGTACGTAGTGGAAGACGAGGACACGGTCCGATGAGTGAGCTAGTCGCGTTCGGCTTTCTCATCGTTCTGCTGACGCTGATCTTCATCCGGGTCGAGGTCGCGTTCGCCCTCGCGTTCGTCTCCGTCGGGTGGCTCGTCTACGGCGACTATCCGCTCCACATCGTCGCTTCGCAGGCGTTCACCGGAATGGACCAGTTCGTGCTCGTGGCCATCCCGTTCTTCCTCCTCTTGGGCGAGTTGATGAACAACTCGCGGATCACCGACCGGCTCATTCGCGTGGCGAACGTGACGGTCGGTCGGATCCGGGGCGGGCTCGCACAGGCGAACGTCGCCACGAGCTTCCTGTTCGCGGGGATCTCCGGCGCCGCGGTTGCGGACGTCGCCGCGCTCGGATCGATCTTCGTCCCCGCGATGAGCGACGAGGGGTATCCCCGGGACTTCAGTGCCGCGGTGACGGCCGCGTCGTCGCTCATCGGTCCGATCATCCCGCCAAGCATCATCCTCGTCGTCTACGGCGGCGTCACCCAGACGTCGATCGGTGGGCTGTTCGCCGCCGCGATCGTTCCGGGGATTCTGCTGGCGATCGCGATGATGACGCTCGTCTTCGCGATGTCGTTCCGCCGGGATTTCCCCCGGTTCGAGGAGGAGATCGAACTGAAGGAGTATCCCGTCATTCTCGGCGACT
Organism: Haloarculaceae archaeon; assembly: GCA_007122455.1. GTDB lineage: Archaea > Halobacteriota > Halobacteria > Halobacteriales > Haloarculaceae > Natronomonas. The sequence continues at coordinate 4,134 of SKTU01000074.1, forward strand.
CCGTGCTCGCGCTGACGATGCCCGTCCTGATCCTCGTGTTGATCCTCGGCGGCTACTCGACGCCCACCGAAGCCGCGGCAGTCGCCTGCGCCTACGCATTCGTCATCGGCGTGTTCATCTACGGGACGCTCGACGCGAACGGGCTGTACCGGTCGCTCCACGTCTCGCTGAAGCGCTCCGCGCAGCTGTACGTCATCATCGGCTTCGCGCTCGTGCTCACGTGGATCCTCGCCCGCGAGCGCATTCCGCAGGCGGCCTCCGAGATGCTGATCGGACTCGGCGTTGGACCGGTCGGATACATGCTGATCGTCGTCGTGATGTTACTGCTGATCGGCACGTTCCTCGAAATCGGTGCGGCGACGATCATGCTCGCACCCACGCTGGCGGAACTCGCCATCGTTTTCGGCATCGATCCGCTACAGTTCGGGCTCGTGCTGGTGCTGGCGCTCTGTTACGGGCTGATCACGCCGCCGGTCGGGATCTGTCTGTTCGCGGCGTCGTCGGTCTCGCAAACCCCCGTCTGGGACATCGCAAAGCAGATCGTCCCGTTCTTCGTTACCAACCTCTGCGTGCTCGTCCTGATCGTTCTCTTCCCGGAGCTCACCCTCTATCTCCCCGAGCAGTTCGGCTTCGTCTAGGACCTCCCCGCCCTCCCTCAACCCAACATTAAAACCGCGACGGCGAGATTCCCGGTCGATGTCAAACGACGTCGGATCGATCGTCACGGTTACCGGACCGATCGACCCCGAAGCACTCGGCGTAACGCTGCCGCACGAACACCTCTTCATCGACACCGTCGACGCGCTCTACACCGAACCCGATAGCGCGATCGAGCGCAGACTCGCCCGCGAGCCGGTCTCGCTCGAACGGCTCCCCTACGTCAGGCGAAACGCGATGCAGCACCGCGACAACATGCGGCTGGACTCCCTCGAGGAAGCGATCGACGAGGTGAACAAGTATCTCCGGGCGGGCGGCGACGCGATCGTCGACGTGACGCCGAAAAACACCGGCGAGGATCCGGAGGCCGTCCGGGCGGTCGCACGCCAGACGGGCGCGACAGTGATCCACGGCACCGCCCACTACGTTCGACCGGTCCATCCGGATCGGATCGACCGGATGAGCGTCGAGGAGATCGCCGACGAGTTCGTCGACGACGTCAGAAACGGCATCGGTGACACCGACGTCCGCGCCGGGCTGATCGGCGAGATCGGACTCAGTCAACAGATCCACGACGCAGAGCGGAAAGTCACGAAAGCGGCCGCCCGCGCCGCGCTTCGAACCGGCGCCTCGGTGAGCTTCCACCCGCCGGGACGGACCGACTACAGCCAGCGCGATCGGACGTATCCGACCTCTCGGTGGTGTCTCGAACTGCTCGACATCGTCGAAGGGGAGGGGCTCTCGCCCGAACGGGTCGTGATGGGGCACATGGACCGAACGGCCTTCGAGGAACTGTCGTACCAGCGCGAACTCGCCGATCGCGGGGCGTACCTCGAGTACGACCTGTGGGGAATGGAGGCGACGCTCGACCAGTACGGCGACGCGTACATGTCGGACTTCCAGCGGCTCGAGTTCGTCACGGAGCTGCTCGATGACGGCTACGCGGATCAACTCCTCTTCGCACACGACGTCTACACGAAGCTACAGCGAACCGCCTACGGCGGTTTCGGATACGCCCACGTCCTCGAGAACGTCATCCCCCTGCTCGAGGACCGCGGCGTCAGCCGGGACGTGCTCGATCGGATCATGATCGACAACCCCCGAGAGATGCTCACGTTCGTCGAGCCGGAGTAACGACTCCGAACTCCGACGAACTGCGACGCACCCTTTTCAGAGATCGAACGTCTCGAAAGCCACAGAGAAAGTGGTTAGTTAAATTATATATAGGTAATATATAAATTCTAGATACATAAATTTATTATGTTACATTATTTGTACGGCCACCAACTGTTGCCACAAGAGGATTTATTCTCAGACATACTTAGATAAGGAATACAGTGATGAAAGTGCTCGATCTCGTTGGATTGTTGGGGTAGGTTTCCAATGAATACCATATTATATAAATATTTGATATATTTCTATTTATATATCTATTTATTCCCCATATAGTTACAATATAGTGTTAAATAGGATCATTAATTTGGTTATCCCCCAATACACCGTATATACAACTTCAATTATCGTTGTGATATAATTTCAAATCTAAGTAATATAGTTATTTTTGATAATTATGCCAACAACATCCGGCGTTCGAGGCAAACGCCCCCAATCGAGTTTCGATCGGCGTCGGTCCGGATCGGACGAAGAACTATGATACCCACCCACGAACCGAACACCCATGACGACCCGAGAAAAGCTGGCCGAGCTCGAACAGTTCGATACCCCATCGGTCTCGAACGTGATCGCGACGTACCCGACCGACCCACTCTGCCTCGGACTGTACAACCCGTGGCGGGAGAACTGGTACACCAACCAGCAGATCAGCTGCATGTACCCCGAACTGGGTCCCCGAGCGGGCCACGTCGTAACCTGTGTCTACGGCGTTCCCGATCCGAACTACGACGAACTGAGCTTCATGGACGTCGTCGACGCGCTGGACGACGCTCCCGAACCGACGATCCTCGCACTGGACCAGGAGTTCCCGCCGGAGATCGCCGGCAAAGTCGGTCTCACGGGCGGGAACATGACCACCGCAATGCAGTCCGTCGGCTGCATCGGCTGCGTGTCGGACGGTCCGGCGCGAGACATCGACGAGATCCGACCGATGGAGTTCCAGTATCTCACGACGGGAGTCTCGCCCGCCCACGGGGAGATGGCGGTCCAGGCGGTGAACACCCCGGTGTCGATCTGCGGCATGGACGTCGCCCCCGGCGAGATCATCCACATGGACGAAAACGGCGCCGTCAAGTTCCCGGCGGATCATCTCGACGACGTACTGGCCAACGTTCGAGCGCTCGAGGAACGAGAGGAGGAGCTACAGGAGAACCTCGAACGCGCCGACGACGCTGCGGAGGTTCGCGCCGCGTTCAGCGGGGAGGCGTACGGAGACGACGAGTAACGAGTCCGTCGTAACTCGTCTGCCTCGATTGTCGATCGATGCCCTTCGTTCGGACGAGCCGAACCGCCGGTTACATGTTCTGGACTTCCTCGTACGTCGTCACCGGGTAGTGTTCATCGTAGAGTTCGTTCATCGCCGGTTGCGCCGCGTCGAAGAAGGCGTCCTCGTCGACGTCGCGAACGATCTCCATTCCCTCGTCCTCGATCTCGTCGATGGTCTCCTCCTCGTCCTCGAGAACGGTCTCCGTCGCCTCGTCCTGCGCTTCCTCGGCCGCCTCGCGCATCAGCTCCTGATACGTTTCGTCTAACCCCTGATAGAAATCGTCGTTGACGAAGATCGCACCGGTAGAGATGTCGTGATTCGTGAGGCTGTAGTGGGACTGCACTTCCCACAGGCTGAACGATCGGATCTGCTCTGCAGGCCCTTCGGAGGCATCCGCGACGCCGGTTTGAAGCGCGGAGTACAGCTCGTCCAGCGCAACCGCGACCGGGTTCGCTCCGATCGCTTCCCAGATGGCGATCCACTCGTCGAACTGTGGAAGGCGGAGATCGATACCCTGCACGTCCTCCGGTTCGTGAACCGCGTGGTTGGCGGTGAAGTGGCGGGCACCTCGGTAGACCACGTTCTTCGAGAGAGGGCGCTGATTGCCGTTCTCCAGGACCATGTCCCACCCTTCCTGCAGGAGATCCGACTCCAGGATCCGGTGGTAGTGATCGATGTCCTCTACAGTGAAGGGATTCTGGTAAAACGAGTATTCGGGAGCCCACATCGAGTGGAGCATCACGCCGTTTGCGTGGGCTTCGATCGCTCCATCGGCGACCATCTCCGCGTGCTCCTCCTCGCCACCGTAGGCCGCACCCGACGTTATCGTAACCGAAAACCGACCGTCCGTCTCCTCCTCCATCCGTTCTTTGAACCACTCGGCGGTTCGGACGTTGATGTGCTGTGAATCGTAGGAGCTACCGATCTCCATGTCGACGTCCGGAAGCGTGTCGTCGTCTCCGTTGCCGTTGCCATTGCCGTTGCCGTTGCCATTGCCGTTGCC
>SKTU01000133.1 GCA_007122455.1 Haloarculaceae archaeon
ATGCGCCGGCCGGGATTTGAACCCGGGCCATGAGCTTGGAAGGCTCAGGTCCTGCCACTAGACCACCGGCGCGCAGTTAGGCGTAGGAACCCCATCCACTAAGGACCTTTCCGTTCGCGATCGTTTTTGAGACGGAGCGATACCGACTTGATAGCGGAGGACTCACGCGGAATATGGCTTCCCGATTTCCGAGCGTCGACTGTGAGCCGATCGGCATCGTTCGGTCGCCGCGAACTGCCAAGCGGGACGACGAGTGGGGCGGCGTCGAATCGAGAATCGAACTCGACGCGGAGACGTTCGGCCCGGAGGCGCTTCGGGGGCTCGAGGAGTTCTCCCACGCGGAGATCGTCTTTTATCTGCACCGGGTCGACGAAGATCAGATCGAGTGGGGATCGCGGCGGCCGCGGAACAACGCGGCGTGGCCCGAGGTCGGGATCTTCGCCCAGCGCGGGAAGGGTCGGCCGAACCGGCTCGGGATCTCCCGCTGTCGAGTGCGCCGTGTCGACGGGACGACGGTTCACGTCACCGGGTTGGACGCGATCGACGGGACGCCCGTCCTGGACATCAAGCCGTACATGGAGGAGTTCGGACCGCACGGCGAACTCGAACAGCCCCGGTGGGCGGTCGAGCTGATGGAGCGGTACTACGATTCGTCCTGATGCGGTTCAGGCGGTGACGATCGCGTAGTGGTTCCCCGAGGAGAGCCACGATCGCTCGACGCCGAGCAGGCTCGCGGCGAGGTCGGCGTCGAACTCCTCGCGATCGTAGATGTGGTAGTACCGATCGACGAGCGTCCCGTCCGGGAGCGTCCAGTCGACCGTCGTGTCGAACCCCTCCGTCGCGTCGAAGCGGTCGTGGGCCACGCTCCAGGCGCTGACAAGTCCGACGCCGTCGAGCACCCGAGCCAGTTCCGCCAAGCTTCGACGCCGGAGCTCCCGGCTCGGCAGGTGATGCAGCGTCGCGACGTAGATCGCGAGATCGGTGGCGTCGTCGGCGAGTGGTAGTCGGACAGCGTCGCCGGCGAGAAACGACGCCGCGGGAAGCCGTTCACGAGCGATTCGAAGCAGTTCGACGCTCGCGTCGATGCCGACCGCCCGGTCGGCGCGCTCGGCGAGCAGTTCGGTGTGGCGGCCGTTGCCGCAGCCAACGTCGATCGCGGTGGCGACCTCTCGGTCCCCACAGAACGTCTCGACTTCCGGCCACGGAGCGGATCGGGTCTCCGAGAACTGCTCCGCGATGCGATCGTAGGCTCGCTGGACGTCGCGCCGATCGGTCATGGGTCACGTACTGCCAGCGGGTACATCAACGCCGTGATCCGCTGAGACGTGTCGATCAGAGGAGAACGAGCAGCGCGTACGTGAATCCGAGCATGATCGTCGCGTGCTTGGCACCGGCCTTGATCGAACCGCCACCCATCGTGCCGCCGACGAGACCGGAGAGCGTCGCTTGCAGCATGGCGGCGTGGAAGAAGACGAGCCGATAGGCCGCCGTGTCGCTGGGATCGAACTCGATGAACCCCGGCGAAGGGCCGGAGTCCCCGTTCGCGACGGCGCCCGACTCGGGTAAACTCGGGATGAGCACCTGATCCAGCGCGAGGATGACGACGAGAAAGACCATGAACGCGACGTATATGACGACGAGGTAGGTGAACATCTCCTGTTTGCGCTGACGTTCGAGTCGCCGGTCCGCGCGGGCCTGTTCGGCCGCGATCCGGAGCACCGGTCCGATGTCGTTCGAGGCGTGCATCGCGTTCCGCAGCAGCGTCACGACTCGAGTGACCGACGGGGTTCGAACGCGGCTCTGGAAGCGGGCGATCGCCTCGTCGACGCTCGCACCCCACCGGATGTCCCGCCAGATACGGTTCGCCTCCTCATTGAGCGCGCCGACGTCACTGCGTCGAACCCTGTCGAACGAGGAGACGATGGCGATTCCGGCACCGTTGAGGCTGGCGAGGCGCTCGAGGAAGTCCGGGAGTTCGCTCTCCAGGCGCTTCAGACGGCGCCGATTCAGCTCGTAAACCGCGGCGAACGACGCCAGCACCAGAAGCGTCGCCTGGATGAGGAGGTCGTCGAGGAGACGGACGTCGATGCCGCCGTCGACGACAGCTTCCGGAAGCCGAAGGAGCGTCACGGCGACCGTGATCGGAACCGCGACGTAGAGCACTCGCACCGGGCGGTCGATCACGGATTCGACGGGGGCGGCGAGATACGACCGGATCCGTCGAAGCCGTTCGTGGGCGGCCAGTCGCTCGTGGTTCGTCGGCGACGAGGGGCGGGAGTAGCCGCCCCCATCCGTTCGAGTTGCGATTCGTCGACTGACCGACTCTCCGTCGAACGAACCGACACTCCCCTCCGTCGCTCGAAGCGGCTGCGTGAGTCCGGAGAGATACGCCAAAAAGAGGAGATTGATGGCCGGGAGAATCACGTACGTGAGAACCTGCACCGCCAACAGCGTATCGCCCGCGGTCAGCCCGATGATGAGGAGGATCGTGATGAGAAACAGCATTCCGGCGACGACGACCGTGACGTAGACCTCCGCGGCCGTCGCTAGCAGTTCCAGGATCTCCTCCTGCTGTTCCTCGGCTGTCTCGCGGTACCGCTCGTACTCCTCCTCGAGAAACGCCGAGAGATCCCGTCCGCTCTGGAGGACGCTCGCGAGGTTCTCGGTGAACGACTCGAACTGCGCGGAGGGCGTCCGCTGGGAGAGGTCCTCGATCGCGGTGATGAGATCGACGTTGAACACGTCGATGTTTCGGACGCCGGTTCCGACTTCAGTCGCCGCCTCGCCGAAGACGTTCCCGTTTCGGGAAAGCGCTCGCATCACGTCGGGAAACGACATCCCTCCCCTCGAGAGCGCGTAGACGAACGCCACCGTGCGAGCCATTCCAGCGTCGATCTGCCGTCGTCGAGCGTCGGCGCGAACCGAGACGAGCTGCCAGCGCCACGCGTGCGCCGCAGCCGCGCTCGCGATCCCGGCGGCGGCGCTCACCGCGACCAGCACGGCGAAAACGAGGAGGTCGAAGGCCGCGAGCCGGTCACCGAGCAGGGCCGTTCCACCGACCACCGCTCCGAGCGACGGCCCTGCCGTCTCGATGCCGAACCGATGGGCGAGCGTCAGCGCTGCGGCACCGAGATAGACACCACCGACGGCACCGGCCGCAGCGGCGCCGAAGACGTAGAGATACGTCTTGCTCACGAACTCCCGGTAGGGGACGCCGAGCCCCGCCGCGCGAAGACGGCGCTCGCGGCGGGGGACGACGTCGATCGAGCGCCCGTCGAAGAGGACGTACGCCGCTCGGGAAAGCGCCCCGTCGAGCCGCGAACTGAGTGGTGCCGACGCGAGGACGAGGATCATCCCAAACACGGCTACGAGCGGTACCAGGCGCATCATCGGTGCGCGTCGGCTTCGATCCGCTCCATTACGTCCTCCGGTCTGGCGTAGTATCGGTTCACCATCGCCGTGAACTGCTGATACTGGTTGATTCCGTGCTCCCGGAGATGTTCGAGGAACGTCTCTCGACGTTGCAGCTCTCGGAGCAGTTCCGACTGCGACCACCCCCGCTCGGCCTTGATCTCGTCGAGCAGGTTCCGGTTCCCCTCCTGGAAGGTGTCGTCCGTCGACGCCCACGTGTAGGCGTTCGCGTAGTCCAGTTCGCCGGTTCGCTGGTCGATCCCCTCGATCTCGGCGATCGTGTCGGCCCGGCGGACTCGCTTGCTCCCGAACCGTGCGAGCGTCTGCACACAGAGAACGTCGAGCGACTGGACCATCGGTCGCGGAACGTTGATCGGTTCGTTCTCGAGTCGGTTGATGATCGTCTGCACCGAGTCGGCGTGCATCGTCGACATCGTCGTGTGACCGGTGTTCATCGCCTGAAACAGCGTGATCGCTTCCTCACCGCGCACCTCGCCCACGATGATGTACTCCGGCCGGTGTCGGAGCGCAGAGCGAAGCAGATCGTACATCGTCACCGTCGATCCCTCGTCGAGCCGCTCCCGCGTCACCGTCGAGAGCCAGTTGTCGTGATGGAGCGACAGTTCGCGGGTGTCCTCGATCGTGATCAGCTTCGAGCGGGGCGGGATGAACATCGAGATCGCGTTCATCGACGTCGTTTTGCCCGACGCTGTTCCGCCCGCGAAGATGATGTTCTTGTTGTGTTCGATCGCGAGCCAGAGATACGCCATCTGCTCGAGCGAGTAGGTGCCGAACTCGAGCAGGTCGATCGGGGTGAACGGCTCCTCGCTGTACTTCCGGATCGTGAACGCCGAGCCGCGAGGCGTCACCTCCTCGCCGAGGGCGAGTTCGGCTCGCGATCCGTCCTGTAGCGTCGCCTCGATCACGGGACTCCCGACCGAGATGTGCCGCCCGGACTGTTGGGCCATCCGAACGATGTAGTTGTCGAGCTCCTCCCGTTCGAACTGCACGTTGGTTTCGATGTCCTGGTAGTCGTCGTGGTAGGCGTACAGCGGGATCCCGTAGCCGTCACAGGAGATGTCCTCGATCCGCGGATCGTGCATCAGCGGATCGAGCCGGCCGAATCCCTGAAACCGACGGTGGAGGTAGTAGTAGAGCCTGTAGACGCCGGCGACGTCGACGTCGACACCGTACTGTTCGAGCCGTCGGTGGAGCTCCTCTCGGAGCATTTCCTCGGGGTCCCCGTCACGCGACCCGTAGAGGAGCGGCGTCCGAACGTCGTCGTACAGCGTCTCGAGGAGGTCCCGTTCGAACTCGTCGAGCGACGGCTCGACGGCGTGGTAGAACTGCTGGTTCGCCTCCTCGTCGTAGCTGATCACGGCGTAGGAGTAGGGCGCTCGAAGCCAGTAGCGCTCGATCCCCTCGCCGTCGAACGATCGGTCCTCGACGAGCCGGCCGTCCCTCTCCGGCGAGTATCGGTCCTTGGGGACGCGGCTCCCACGAATCGTCTCCATCGTTCTGACGATCCGCTGACGAACCGTGCGGAAGACGTTGGGGGTGTCGTCAAGTGACATCTATCTCGATCCGTCGACGCAGTGAACTCGAACGGTCCTACCGAACGGGGGCGTATAAATCCCTACTCGATATCAGCCGAAATACTCCCCTCCTCTGGGTCGACGTCCGTCCGCTCGACGACCAGCAGGAGACCGCCGAGGACGTAGAGGAACGGAACCCCGATCGGGATCGTCCAGCCGGCCGCGTGGGTGACGAGCACGTACGTCGCAGCCGAGAGCCCGATCGCCGAGAGAACGAGCAGCCCGCCCATGAGCCGAACCGGGTCGACCGGCGAGCGGCTCTCGAGCCGTTCGTCGTAGACGTAGTAGAGGACGCTGAGAACGATCGCGCCGGAGAAGACGATCGCGGTCACCAGCCACAGCTGATAGCCGAACGCCACACCCCCCTCACCGGGAAAGCCGGGGGCGTCGTAAACGAGGACGTACGGCGCGGCGACGCCACCGAGCCCGCTCGTGAACTGTAAGAACCCGTAGATGAAGTGCATCCGAACGAGTCGGGCCCCACCGCCGGCCGTGTACGTTATCCCCCACGGCAGCAGCGCACAGAGCCACGCCGAGAGAACGGCGAGTTCGCCGGCGTACTCGGAACGTACCCACATTACCGACAGCGCTCACGGCAGAATATAAAAGCTGTCGGGCGTCCGTCGCCCAGCGTTACGTTGATGCGTGCGGATCACGTACGGACGGGTAGACAAACAGGAATGCGGCGTGACTACTTCACTCTACGAGTCGAGGGGACCGACACGGTCGCCGAACCGCCGACGGTTCGGATCGCCTACGAGGGGCCGACCGACGAGTTGCGACGCCGGCTCCGGACTGACGACGGCGGGTGGGTCGATGCATCGGAGATAGACGTCACCTATCGCTTCCGCGAAACGCTGGACGGGGACGACGAAGGGGTGTTCGCGATCACGAACCGCATCACCGGCGAGTACATCCTCGAACTCAACTCGCCGTCCGATCGGCTGCTCGAACTCGCCGCGGTGGCAAACGAGCGCGAGGACGGCGAGTTCGGGTTCCGAATCGAGATCGACGCCGACGACGAACGACTCGTCGCCTTCGAGACGTCGACGTTTCTCGTCTACGACACCGACGGGGAACTGCTGCGCCAGCACAGTCTCATCCCGAGCGGGGTCGAACTGTAGCGACGGCGCGAGCGGAAACGCTTTTGGGACCGCTCACCGACGCCACGAGTATGGAGTGGCCCCACGACCCCGACGGCGAAGACGGTTCGGAAGGGATGCGAAAGTACGGGCAGGCGATCCTCGCGAAGAAACTCGACGAGGACGAGGACTTCCCGCTCTCGAAGGCCGACTTCGTCGAGGAGTACGGCGACGATCCGATCCGGCTCAACCACGAGACGGTCGTTAGCGTCCGCGACATCTTCGAACACGTCGACGAGGAGTCCTTCGAGAAGATCGTTTCGTTCCACAAGGCCGTCGGTCGCGCGATGCGATCCGCCGGCATGTGGGAGATCGACGTCGACGCCCACGCCTGATCAGACGGCCGATCTGATCTGTTTTCGCAGCAGCGAGACCGCAGTCTCGTTTGCGCCCTCCGGAATGATGAGGTCCGCGTGTCGCCGCGTCGGCTGGACGAACTGCTCGTGCATTGGTTTGACCGTCGAGAGATACTGATCGATCACCCCTTCGAGGCTGCGTCCCCGCTCCTCGACGTCGCGCCGGATGCGGCGGAGGACGCGGACGTCGGCGTCGGTTTCGACGTAGAGCCGGAGATCCAGCTCCCCCCGAAGCGTCTCGTCGTACAGTGCGAGAATCCCCTCGACGACGATGACCGATCCCGGCTCGACGCGGACGGTCGACTCCCGACGCGTGTGCGTCTCGAAGTCGTACTGGGGCATCTCGATCGCAGCGCCCGCCGACAGAGCCGACAGCTGGGATCGGACGAGTTCCCAGTCGAACGCGTCCGGGTGGTCGTAGTTGATCCGGGCACGCTCGGGATCGGAGAGATCCGAGAGGTCGCGATAGTAGTTGTCGAGGGGGAGAACTCTGACGTCTGCGACGTCGTCGGTGATCTCTCGGGCGACGGTCGTCTTCCCGGCACCGGTTCCGCCGGCGATACCGATCAGCATACCGGCCAGACGATTCCACTCCGGTTAAGCCCGTCGTGACGATCCCGCGCTCGTGTGAATCCGCGATGGTAAGGCAAATACCGGGGCGCCCCGAACCGTCTGGCGTGACCAACACGCAGGTAACGCTGATCCAGATCGACAACTACGGTCCGTGGACCGTCACCCCCGAGCCGCGTCGGGAAGTCGACCTCCAGACGCTACAGTCGCGACTCTACGCCGACCTCTCTCAGCTGTTCGGCAACCGCGACGGATACGTCTTCTTCACGCGGTTCGACAACATGATCGCGGTGACGAACGGCCTCGATCGGGACGCACACGCGCTGATACAGGAATCGGTCGGCAATCGCTATCCGGTCACGATCAGCCTCAGCGTCGCGGTCGACGGCTCGCCCGCGGTGGCGCTCGGAACCGCGACGGATCAGCTGCAGGACGCGGGCAGCGCACAGGACCGAAGCCGGACGGAGATCCTCCGCGGAGCGACGCTCCCCGAAGACGAGCGGAGCGACGACGACGTCCAGATCGCCCACTTCGACGTCAACGACGCGACCGGGAAATACACCGATCAGCTCAACGAGTTCGACACCTTCATCAATATCGAACAGGGGTACGCCGAACTGATGCGCTACATGCGACACGCCCACGATTCACTCTCCTTCTTCGTGGGAGGCGACAACGTCATCGCCGTCTGTGCCGACGTGGACCGTCGCGGCTTCGCCGACGCCATCGAACACGTCAACGAGACGGTCGGCGTCGAGTTGAAGGTCGGTGTCGGCCAATCGCGAACCGTCCAGGTAGCAGGAATGGACGCAAAGCACGCACTGGAGACATGTCGAGAGGAACACACTGACGTCGAGTTCGCCTGACAGACTCTATCATCCGAAATTGCCTCTCTCAACCAGCTCGTACCCGCACCCTCCGAAAACATGCAGACAATTTTATATGTGCCCAATGGCTACGACCCCTCAGCATGGTACGAAATGTTCGACGTCGCGACGTGTTAGCGGGCATCGGTGCCGCCGGTGTCACCGGTCTGGCCGGCTGTGCCGGCGACGACCCGGACGACGACAACGGGAACGGAAACGGCAATGGCAACGGAAACGGCAATGGTAACGGAAACGGAAACGGAAACGGAAACGGA
>SKTU01000050.1 GCA_007122455.1 Haloarculaceae archaeon
CCGGGATGAAACGTATCCAGGAAAATATATGCATAATTACCTAAACGGTCTGCAACGGTGCTGAAACCCGGCGAAACCGTTTGCAACGGGTTACGGTGTTTATAGACATCTCCGCCATTGGGGAAAGTGTGATGGCAAACGCTGAGATCAACCGCGTCGACCCCGAGGAGATCGCAACCAGCGACCCGGAGATACCCGAAACCCCCGTGGATGTGGAGGGAACGACCGACGCCGACGCCGACGCCGACAACGACGCCGACACCGACGCGCAGAGTCGCACGCTCGCGAAAGACGACGTCTTCCACGTCCTCCAAAACGAGCGCCGCCGACTCGTGTTGCGCTGTCTGGCCGGCGTCGAAGGCCCCGTCCAGATGCGCGACATCGCCGACCAGGTCACCGCCTGGGAAAACGACACCTCGGTCAGCCAGATCACCTCCGACCAGCGACAGCGCGTCTACATCGCACTCTATCAGTCACACCTCCCGAAACTCGACAAACTCGGGCTGATCAACTACAACCAGTCCCGAGGCATCGTCGAACCGCGAAAACTCACCGAAGAAGCAACCAGCTACCTGAACCTCAACGACGACGACGAAGCGACCGACGCTGAAGAACAGTCGCTCCCGTGGCTCCAGGCGTATCTCGGCGCGGCCGCCGTCAGCATCGGCCTCGTCGGTGGACTGCTCGTCGGCGCAGCCCCGCTGGTGGCGCTCGGCCCCCTCGCGGTGGCCGTGGTCGTGACCTCGCTGTTCACCGCGCTGACCACAGCGCTCGCATTCAAACACACAGCCTGAAACGCACCAACTCAGTGGACCGCCGAGACTCACAACCGCAAACCATGCGGATGACCGTCGCTCGAGAACGAACCAGACCGCACAACCATCGTGTAGAGTGACATGTTGGATCGACGCCGAAATAGTCGAGTCCTAGGAGCGCGACGACCGAAACGAGCCGAATGACGGATCGCCGCGACACCCGCTCTCGCTCCGATCGCGAGCAGACGGATTCGGAGGACGTCGAGAAGTTCCGTCGGCACCGGGAAGCGATGTGGGACCGAACGCGCGATCCGAACCGTTCCGAATCGTTACGCGCACGACTCTACCGGGACGACGACGGCCCGCTGGCGTGGCTCCGAGAGCTGTTCGTCGGTATCGCGATCATCCTCCTCGTCGGCGGCGCACTCTTCGCACTCAGCGGAACGTGGCCGCCGATGGTCGCCGTCGAGTCCGGCAGCATGGAGCCGAACATCAACACGGGCGACCTCGTCTTCGTCACCGAGCCCGGTCGGTTCGGAGACGGATCCGGAGTCGTCGCCGCCGACGAAGCGACGGCGGACGATCGGTACTTCGGCGAGCGCGGCTCGGTGATCGTCTTCCGGACGCCGGACGGCGGCACGCCGACGATCCATCGAGCGCACTTCTACGTCGAGGAGGGCGAAAACTGGATCGACCGAGCCGATCCGGCGCATCTCGATCGATCGAACTGCGACGCAGTCGAGCACTGCCCGGCGCCGCACTCCGGCTACGTCACGAAGGGCGACAACAACAACCACTACGACCAGGACAACGGCATCGCCCCACCGGTTCGGGAGGAGTGGGTCATAAGCACCGCCTACGTCCGAATACCGTACGTCGGCTGGCTGCGGCTCACGGTCGCGGAGGCGTTCGAGGAACTGACCGACGCACCGGCGACCGTCGCCGAACCGGATCCCCGGAGCGCTCATCCGCCCGCGTCGGCGGAAGGTTATTAGGGTCGGTGTCCGTTACGGCGTTCATGCGTCGCCGTGCCCTCCTCGCCGCCCTCCCCGCAGCCACTGCCGGAGTCGCCGGCTGTCCGTTTTTTGCCCGATGCAGTCGACCACCGCCGAACGTCGATCGACTGGAGTTCGACTCCCGGACGGCCGACTCCAGCGAGTGGGCCAACCGAAACGAGGCGGTGCTCGTCACTGAACCGGCTCACGTCGAACGGCTTCTCCCACCGGAGAACTCCCCCGTCGACTACGAACTCCCCGAGAGCGACCGAACGTACATCGAGGACACCGACTTCGGGTCGGCGTTCCTCGTCGCCGTGGTTGTCGGCTCCTCGGGCAACTCTTCGGAGCCACGGGTCACCCACGCCGTCCGCGACGACGATCGAATCCACCTCTACGTCTGCATCCGTCGGCGAGGGATGACCGACGACTGGGCGCCGTATCCCCGTCTCGTCAGGCTCTTCAGGGAGTGGTCGCCGTCGGGGATCCGAGTGACGTTCACCGACGGTCGAAACGGGGTGACGTCGTTCGATCGGGACGGAACGGGCCCCGAGTGGCCGGAGGAGTGACGCTCGTTCGACGGCTCCGCCCAGTTTTGGAGAGGAGTTATTGTTCAGGAAACCGAAGGGGGACTGATGACCGAAATCGAGTGTACCGGCTGCTCTACCGTCGTCGACGAGGAGTCGACCACGTCGATCGCGGAGCTCTACGGCAGCAACTCGATCACCAGCGAGACGAGGTTCTGTGAGGAGTGCATGGAGACTATCGGTGCTGAACCGAACGTCCCGTTCCTCCTCTGATCCTCGCGTCGCCTAGAGGCCGGCGCGAACGACAGACCGAAATCCGAGCGCCACCACGCGTCGACGATGATCGACGATCCAGTACCGTCGCTCGTCGAGCCGTCGTGGCTCCACGATCGACTCGAAGATCCAAACGTCCGCGTCGTCGACTGCACCGTCCACCTCGAATTCGACGAGGAGACCGGCGAACGCCGCTCCGAGTCCGGTCGATCGGACTGGGAGCGGTCCCACATCCCCGGTAGCGTCTTCGGGGATCTGCTCGGCGAACTCTCGGCCGCGGACCCGGAGTACCCCTACCAGCGTCCGAGTGCCGAGCGGTTCGCCGCCGCGATGGAGCAACTCGGCGTCGGCGACGACTCCGTCGTCGTCCTCTACGATTCGGAGGGCTGCGACTGGGCCGCCCGCGTCTGGTGGCTCCTCCGGGCGTTCGGCTTCGACCGCGCCGGCGTACTGAACGGCGGCTGGGATCGCTGGCTCGCGGAGGAACGACCGGTCTCCACCGATCCACGGAGCGTGCACGAGGCGACGTTCACCCCCGACCCGCGCCCGGAGCTGTTTGCCGACAAGGACAACGTGCTCGCGGCGATCGGCGACGACGACGTCTGTCTCGTCAACGCGCTTCGTCCGGCGGATTTCGAGGGATCGGGAATCGTGAAGTACGGCCGACCCGGTCGAATCCCCGACAGCGTCAACGTCCCGGCGGTCGGCGAGGAGGCGATCGTCGACGCCGACGACCGGACGTTCCTCCCCGAACCCGAGCTCCGGGAGCGATTCGCCGACGCCGGTGTGACCGACAGCGAACAGATCATCACCTACTGTGGCGGTGGGATCGCCGCCTCCAGCGCCGCGTTCGCGCTGCACCTGCTCGGCATCGACGAGGTGGCAGTGTACGACGGCTCGCTGTCGGAGTGGGGGGCCGACGAGACACTCCCGATGGAGACGGACGTCGCCCGTTCGCGTTAAAAAGCGTAGCGATCGATCAGGTGAACAGTTCGACGAGTTGCGGAACGACGCCCAGACGGACGGCGGCACCCATCGCGCCGAAGATCAACACGGCGATCAGCGCGAAGACGTAGTAGACGTTCCACGCCGTCGAGGGGTGGAACCGCTCGGGGAGGTTCTTCTTGACGACGTACCAGTTCGCCGGGAAGAAGAGGATCTCCGTCACCGCGAGGACCGCGGCGATGTAGACGATGAAGGAGACGGGGACGTTCCCGAGAATGAGCACCGTGACGCTGCTGACGACGACGATGATCGTCAGTACGACCTTTCGGATGAGGTCGCTGTCCATGCTCTCGTCCTCCATCGCCATCGGAAGGACGTCACCGACCGCTCGCGAGGCACCGTCCAGGAGGGTGATGACTGTCGAGTACAGCGCCGCGAAGGCACCGATCATGATCGCCCAGAAGGACCACTCGCCGAAGGACTCCGAGAGCACCTGCCCCAGCGCGATCGCGAAGTTCGCATCGCCCGGCGCGTCCGGATAGAGGACGTTCGCCGCGAGCAGCGCCATCGCGGCGACGAGGACGAAGCTGAACGCGTAGCCGATGTTGAAGTCCCGACGACCGGTGTCGATCCACGCCTGAATGTAGTCGTGGTGTCGCTCGTCCTCGGGATCGAGCCCCTGCTCTTTGAGCTGTTTTGCACCCTCGCCCTTTGCCATGCTCCAGCTACCGATCAGGACGCTCGTACTGAACCCGGTCGGCGCGAATCCGGCCGCAGCGGCGAAAAGCGCCACGAAGAGGACGATTCGGTCGCCGCTCAGATCGGGCGTGAACGCCGTCTCGCCGATCACGCTGGCCGACGGCGGACCGACGATGGCGCCGACGACGAGTAACACGCCCAGCGCGACCGTGAAACCGATCAGTATCTTCTCCAGCAGGCTGTACCGCGCGATGAAGACGAGCACGCCGGCGCCGCCGACGAGCAGCACGAACGCCTGCGGAACCGAGAGCGGGACCAGCGACGCGACGATCGCTGCCGTACTCATTCCCACGGCGCCGGTGATGGCGATGTAGAACACCCCGAAGACGACGACAGTGAACCACTGCATCCAGTTTTTCGGTCCGGGGAGCTGATCGTACGCCTCGACGGGGTTGCCGCCGACGCCGTAGTTGTACCGTATGCCGAGTTCCCACGCGCCATACTTCGCGATGTAGATGATCGCGAAGATCCAGACGGCGAAGACGCCGAACGTCGCGCCGATCTCCGGCCCGAGAACGATGTGACTTCCACCGATACTTATCAGCGCCCACAGCATCGACGGGCCGAAGTGGTTGGCAAAAAAGCCCTTCCAGTCGCTCGAGGGGTAGTCGAGATCGGCGTTCACGTCGCCGGTGTCGGTCGCCGGCTCACCGGACATCCCGCTCACCCCACAACGCTGTCGTCGGTTTCGGTGCACCAGACCGTAATTTCTCGTAAACGTTCATGTCGGACATACAGCAATGGCCAAGAGAGACCACATAAGTACATCGGTGATCGTCCAGTTTTTCGGCTCGATTCCGCGAGGAATCGTGGAATCGGAACGCCAGTATCCGGTGACGGTGCCACGTTACGCTCTTTAGGACTCGGCAGTAACGGACGGTATGCTCCCGCAGATCCGGTCGCTTCTCTCGAGATCACTGCCGCTCGTCGGGACGCTGTATCTCGTCTACTTGGCGCTGCAGCCGCCGCCGATTCGGTACGTCGGCGTGGTCTGCCTCGCGGTGGTGACCCCGTTTCTTGTCGGCTGGGTGGCCGGCAACGTCTTCGGCGTCGGACCGTGGGCGTCGACCTAGGGTTTGTGCGTGAAGATGAACGCCTGCTCGTCTTCGACGCCGACGCAGAGATCGAGCTGTTTCGAGAGGTTGAGGCTGGTGGGGTTCTGCTTGCAGACGACGAGATCGTCGAACGGCTCCTCGCAGGCCGGACACGCGACCGCGACGGTGTTCTGGTAGGACTTTATCGCCGGGTTCTCCTCTCTCGGGGTGAGCGACGCCAGTAGTTCGTCAGTGTCGAGGTCCATATCTCCGACTGCGTGGCCGACCTAATGAATCCTCGGGCGAAAGGCGGTCGACGGACCCGGACGCACCGTTCCCGGAGCGTGGCCGAACTATGGGGGACCGTGTAGTCGTCTCCGTCCACGTCCTCGATCGCCTGCGACGCGTTCGACGGTGTTCAGCGCATTGATCCGCCCGGCGCCGAGTTCCGGATCGCTCCGGCCTGTGGCCCCCTCTGCACCCTGCTCGATCGCGTCCACGACGCGCCGCGGGTTCATACCCGGTTCGAGTTCGCGGACGAGGGCGACGAGCCCGGCGACGTGTGGTGCCGCGAACGACGTTCCACCCTGCCAGTCGTAGCCGAACTCACCAGTGGACGGGTTGTAGACGGTCGAGACGATTCCGTTGAGCGGAAACGGATACTCCGAGGTGATACACGGGTAACACTGAGCGCCCGGGTAATCCGGCGGCACCAAAATCGGGAAGACGGGCTCCAGATCGAGGACGCACACCTGGGTCTCCTCTCCGGGGTCGGCGATTCGACCCTCGAGAAAATACTCGAGGACCCCGCAGTAACTCTTGATGGGATCGGCCATCCCACCGCCCGGTGCAGCGACGTCGATCGCGTTCGTTCCATAGTTCGAGTAGAACGTCAGCAGATCGTCGGCACCGGTCGCACTCGCGCCCACAGTCCCTGCCAGGCTGGAGTAGAACATGAACCACCCGCCGTGTTGGAGGTTCGCGTTACTGTTCCCCCCGGCGGCGGTGATGACCGTCCCCTCCCTGACGACCCGGTTTGCGACGCGCTCCCTTGCCGCCCTGAGCCCGGTCGCGTTCACCTCGGGGGGAAGTGGCACGGTCCCGAGACTGAGGTTTACGACGTCGGCATCGATCTCGGCTGCGTACTCCAGCGCGAGCAGAACGTCGACAGCGGTGGCGATCCCCTCCTCCGAGAAGACGCGAATCGAGACGAGTTCCGCGTCCGGAGCCGTCCCGACGATACCCTCGCCCTGAGCGGCTGCGATACCGGCGACCATCGTCCCGTGTGAAAACACGCTCACGTCGACGGGTTCGTCGACTTCGATACGCTCACCCCCGATGAACGCGAGGCTGTCCGCTTCGTTCAAATTTCCGAGGTCGGGATGGCCGGGCTGAATTCCGGTGTCGACGATGGCGATTCTGGTGCCGGCACCAGTCGCGGTCCGGTGGGCCTCCGGGAGCTCGATCAGTCGCTTTTCCCACTGGAACTCCCAAAGCGCGGGTGATCCGTCACTCGTCGGTGCGACGCCGGGCGATGCGTCGATAGCGGATCCGTCGACCAATGGGTCCTCGAGCCTGATCTCGACGTCCTGGGCGACGTGCTGGACGCCGGAGACCCCTTCGAGAGTGTCTCGACCGCCTTCGGAGCCGACCACGATCAGCACCGTGCCGTCGGCGAGCGTTCCGGTGACGTCGAATCCGGCGGCTTCGATCCCTGGCTCGGCGTTCGAGTTTGTGGTGACGATGTAGCGTTGCTCTCCACTACGTGCGGTGGCGACTCCCGCGAACGATGCCGAGACACCCGCGGCACCGACGAGGAGTCCTCCCGCCGTCGCTTGGAGGAGTTCGCGTCGTCTAACGTGTCGTGTATCGTTTCGTGACATGGTGTACACTCCACTCTGCGGTAAAAGACGAACCGCCCCCTGCTCCGATCCCACCTGACAGCTGCGGAGTATCTTCTACGGACGTTGTGGAATGATACCGATACTCAAGAACCCCTATTAAATCTACCCAGTACACGACAGCGCGTACGGCCTCGACATGGAGGCACCTCGAGCACGGTGGGTCCGACGCGGAGATGAGTAACGACGGCTGAGTCGGTCACGTCGTTTAAGAGGGTTTGTCGCCCACGTGACGTATGAGCCGCGGCGACGACCGATCCCAGTCCTCCGTCATCGGGATCGTTCTCATCATCGGGATCACGCTCACCGTCGCGGTTGCGACCGTCGCCATCGGCGGCAGCGTCATCGGCAACTCCCAGCAGGACAGCCGGATCGCACAGGCCGAGCAAGCGATGGCCCAGTTCGACTCGAAGGCCTCACAGGTCGCTCTCGGCGACGCGACGCGACAGGAGGTCAGCCTCGGGAACACGGGCGGCAGCTACCAAGTAGATCCCGACGCGGGTTCGGTCACGATCGTCCACGAGGAGTGGGAGGACGGGGCCGAACCGGAGACGATCTACGAGGGGTCGCTAGGCGCCGTCATCTACAGGTCCGACGACACCGAGGTCGCCTATCAGGGCGGCGGGGTCTGGCGCAGCGACCCGGAGGGTGCCGCACGGATGGTGTCACCGCCGGAGTTCCACTATCAGGGCGCGACGCTGACGTTCCCGGTCATCACCGTCCGAGGATCTGGGATGGTCTCCGGCGACACCAGAGCTAAAGTGAGCCGAACCGGCCCGTCCCAGCCACTCTTCCCGAACGGATCCGCATCGTACGGTGAGAGCGGGCCGCCCTACGCGAACCCCGTCGAGAACGGGACGATGAAGGCAGAGATCCAGTCAGAGTACTGCGAGGGGTGGCGACTCTACTTCCAGCAGCGGACCGAAGGGGACGTCAGCAGCTGCGAGGACGACACCGTCACCGCCTCCCTGGAAACGCTCGGTGACCGAGGGGACATCGACGTCATCGGCGGCAGCGAGCTGAATCTCCGGGGAGTCGAGAACGTCACCGAGTTCGAGATCACGTTCACCGAGGAAGGATCGGGCGATGGCTCCGGGTTCAGCAACTTCGAGTGGTCGATGCACGGGGAGAGCGACGACGGCGAACTGCTCGAGTTCTACCTCACCGCCCCACAGGGGACAACGAGCTGCGGTGATTCGATACGTGCGGTGGTCTACTACAGCCCCGACGGCGGCGAGACGTTCGAGAGTTGGACCGACGAGGAGTCGTTCGAAATCGACTGTGATGACGACACCGAATCCGTGACCGTCGACTTCCTCGGCGACGTCGAGATGACGTACGAGGAGGCAGACGAATTCACCGGTGGGGGACAGGGACAAGCGCTTCCGGCGTACAGGGGAGAGGAGAACCAGTTCGTCGAAGACGCGCCGGATCTCGAAAACGACGAGATCGGAACGGTCGTCAAACACTATCTCGACGACATCGGAAGCATCGACCTCGATATCGAGGAAGGAAATCAGGCCGGAATCGGTGACGCCTCGGGCGGCGTCATCGACTACGAGGGAGGCGGACACATCATCACCTACCTCCACATAACGGAGAACGAGATCGAAATCGAGTTCAGATGATCGTCACGCTCACCCGCGTTCGGGAGACGTGGAGCGACTCCGTTTCGAACTGACAGGTGATCTGATCGACGGAGCTCCCCTCGTCGACGTGACACGAGGGGTCGGGCATCTCCCGCTCCAAGTACGCCACCCAGACGTCCGTTCTCTCGGGCACCGTTTCGATCGCGAACTCGACCGTCATCCCGTCGGGGTCCGACGCCGACGCCTGCACGGACGAATCGCGAACGATCCCGCGAACGAGAATCGTCGTCGTCCCGCTGATCGACTGTCTCGCACCTCTGGGCTCGATATACCGGATGACGGTCCGGTTCTCGTCGAAGACGAAATCCGGATCTCGGAGCATGACCGATCCTCCGCCGTCGGTCCGAATCACGGCACCCGACTCGTAGGCGATCGTCCCGGAGCTGCCGGTCGAGTATTCGATCGATACGGGGTTGGCGGTCTGGGAACTGGCCAGCGGCGTAGCGTTCGTCGAAACGTGACGGTTCGACGAGGTGCGGATGCTCGCGTCCGCGATCCGGATCTCTGTCGCGCGACTCGGGGCGTTCCCGCGGCCGAGCTGCTGGAAGTTCCCGGCGAGGACGTCCATCGCTCGCTCGGCGTTGGCCGCACGCTCGGAGTCCCGGCTGTCGGTGAGACTCGCGAAGCCGCCGACGTAGACGAAGGAGATCGTCGCGATCACGAGCGAGAAGACGAGCACGAAACCGACCACCTCGCTCACGCCGCGGTTACGCACTGTACACCTCCAGCTGTCCGTTCTCGAGGACGACGACGATGTCGCCCCCGCCGACGCGGCGCTCCCCGACCGGCGTGACGCTGACGACGCCGACTTCGACGGTCACGTCGGGCGACGACGTCGACAGCCGCAGATACGGCTCGGTGGGGCCGGCCCCGTCGTCGACCACCTCGATCGTATACTGGGCACCGACCGATCTCGACTGCAGCGTCCGCGTGACCTCCACCTCGGCGCCGTCGGTTCGTGCGAGCCGATCGGCGGCCGCGATGTCCGCCGACACCTGCTGGCCGATCACCTCCAGTTCCCGCTCGGTCGTCAGCTCGCGCTGGTTCTCGACGTAGCCGCCGGCGGCGACGACGAGCCCGGCGACGAGCAGCGTCCCGATCCCGATCGTCAGCGTGTACGCCAACACCGGCGAGACGCCGCGCTCTACATCCGCCACGCGGTCACCTCCACGCGGACGACGGCGTACACCGGCCCGTCGTCGACGGTCGAGTCGGGGAGACAGTCCTCGAGGAGCCCCTGTTCAGAGGCCTCGATGACCGTCATCCCGGCCGCCTCCGGCGACGTCAGCGTGTCGTTCTCGTATATCGTCACCGTCCGACTGGCCGACACCGCGTTGTCGCTCGGCGTACCGCGGTCGACCATCCGGTGGGTGTCACCGGCCTCGTCGGCGTGAACCCGGACGTTCAGCGCGACGCCCCGCTGGAACGACCGGTCGAGTATCTCGCCGAACGCGTTGTCGGGGTTCTGGTTCGTGTACGACGGCGGTGAGTCCGCGTCGTGGTATCCTGGCATTTGCGTCGCGTTGCAGTATAGCACCGCCTCGCGAAGCGCGTTCGACTCGCCCTCGACCGGCGTGTGATCCGCGGCCGCGAGGGCCCCCGCCGCGGACGCTCGCTGTTGGTTCTCGATGTGCTGGCTCGACGTACTGGCCGACAGCGGCGTCACCGCCGTCACCTGCAGCGCGAAGACGAGACTCGAGACGATCAAAAGCGCCGCGATCACCGCCTCCAGCGTGTAGGCCTGTCCCCGCATCACCACACCTCCACCCGCAGGATCGCGTCGCAGCCGTCGCCCTCGAACTCACACGCCTCGAAGACGACCACGCGGGTCGCGACCGTCACCGAATTCGCCGGCGCCGAGTCGTCGCCGACGCTGTACTCGAGATCGCAGCTACCGTGCCCGTCGTGGCTCACCATCCCGTCGTCGTCGAGACACGCCGCGTTTTCGACACCCGTCTCGTTCCGTCGGACGATCTCGACGTGGAGGTTCGAACGCTCGGCCAACCCCACCCGCTCGTGAGTCGTGTTGCCGACGAAACCGCATCCGTTGGGGATGTCGCCGTCGGTCGTCGTCCGGTTGAAGAACACCGACGCGCACTCCTCGCGAACGACGTACGGCTCCGAGGGGTCACCGAGCGCCCCCTCCGCGAGATGGCTCCCGATCCGGTCGGCAGCCGCCGGTTGCTCCTGACCCCCGTCGATAAACGGCGCCGTGACCGACGGGATGAACGTGAAGACGAACGCGACAGTCAGCAGGAAGACGCCCATCGCGATCGCGAAGTCGAGTGTGGTCTGTCCCCTCATATGAGCATGAATACGATGAGCGCCAGCGTCGGCAGGACGATGACGTATTTCAATCCGGCCATGATGCTGACGTCGCGGATGTAGCCGGCGATGAAGCCGGAGATGATCCCCTGGAGCGTGACGGCGTGGAAGAACAGCAGCGTCAGCATGTCGACGTCGAGCCCGCCGCCGAACGACATGCCGCCGGCGTCGTCGCCGCTTGCCTCCTCGGTGAGTGCCGCCATCGTGTCGAGGAACTCGATCTTCAAAAGCGCCATCACGCCGAGCAGCGTGACGTATGTCATGATGATGATCACCATCTGCATCCGCGTTCTCGATTTCCGATCCCGCTCGATGTCGTCCTGATTCTCCGACGCCTGCGCGGCCGTCGACAGCACCTGCGTGATCTGACTCGACGCCTCCTGGGCCTTCGAGATCAGCTTGACAGTCCGTGCCAGCCGGGGAATGTGGTATCGGTTGTTGAACTCCCGAAGCGCCGTCTTCAGGCTCGTCCCGTAGTTCACCTTCGCGTACATCGTGTCGAACTCGTCGGCGAGCTTTCCGGATGACGTGTCCGAGACGATCTTCAGCGACTCCAGAAGCGTCATGCCCGTGTCGTTGGCACTCGAGAGCTTCCGGAGGTTATCCGAGAGGTTGTTCGTGATCGACCGCCGCGAATGAACGTTCCACTCGTAGAAGATCGCCAGCGGTACGAGCGTGACGTACAGCGGGAGATACACCCAGAAGAACGTCCCGCGGACCGGTGCCCCGACGAACCCCTCCGCCGTGAGTGGCGCGAACCCGGCGCGCACGGACGTCCACACGAACACCATCGTCGCCGGAACCGTCACCGCGAGGGTTGCGAGCGGATAGTCGCGGAAGAAGACGTGCGGTCGCTTGAACAGGTTGATCGTGACATACGTCCCCTCGTTGCGCTTGATCCGGTCGAAGACCGAGTAGCTGCCCGCGTACCGCTCGACGATACCGAGACCGAACGGCCCCCCGGACTCCTCGACGATCTCCCCGCTCTCGTCCCGGAGGTAGCCGTCACCGACCTCGTCCTGAACGACCGTCGAGACCAGCACGAGGAAGCCGACGCCGATCAGCGGGATCAGCCCGTAGACCGTCCCGTAGAGCAGCATGTCCTGTGCCTCCCCGAGCATCGACATGATGACGAGGATGATGATGAGGAGCAGCGGGAACAGCGACAGCGTCATGTACATCTCTCCGAACAGCTCCAGCGTCTCGAGGACCATCTCCTGTTCCTGCTTGGAGGTCCGCATGTGCTTTTCCTTCTGGTCCTCGAGGAACCGCTCCATGTCCCCACCCGAGTTGATGATCGACAGCATGTCCGTCAGGAACTGGCTCAGCTCCTCCGAGGGGGTCTGCATCGCCTGGTTGCGAACCGCGGTCCGGTAGTCTGTGTCGAAATACTCCGTCTCGAGGACGATCGACTCGAACTCCCTCGCGACCTCGCCGTAGGTGTCGTCGGCCTTCGCCATCGCCTGCAGGATCTCGAGCTGATTGAGTCCGCCGACCGACAGCGCGTACATGAACGACACCGAATCCGAGAGCAGAACGTTGATCTCCCGCTTTCGGGCGTCGGCGGTGAGATACGGACGGGCGACCATCGTGCCGAAGCCGAGCCCGAAGCCGATCGAACCGAAGAACAGTCCCGAAACGAAGATGATGAACGGGAACTTCAGCGAGTTGATCACCGAGAGATACGGGTCGGGCATCGGCAGGCCGAGAAACACCGGTGGCGCCGTAATGACGAACGTAACGAGCATCCATCCGAGGACGGTTCCGAGGAGCCACAGCGCGAGCCCTGTGATCACGCCGATCCCGAGCGACTTCGAGAGGTAGATCTCGACCGTGCTCGGCATCCGTGCCGCGGCGAGCTTCGACTCCAGCGTCGAGACGAAATCGCCCTCGTCGTTGAAGAGCAAGCGGTAGAGGGGATAAAAGAGGTCGCTGAACGCGTCGGGATCGCCGAACGACGTCCCACCGGAGCCGAAGCTCATTCGTCACTCTCGGGATCGACGCGTCCACCGTCGGCGGTCGTCTCGCCGCCACCGTCCCGGTTGTCGAAGGAGAACCCGCCGTAGTCGAACGGTTCGTCGGCGAGATCGATGTCCTCCTGTGGTTCAATGTTGAGCGCTTCGGCGACACCGCCCTCGGTCTCCTCGCCGCGGTAGTCGGCGAGCAGTTCCTCGGCGGCGTCGAGCTTCTCGGTCGCCACCTCGAGCATCTCCTCGCCCGCGGACGGACGCGGCACCATCGCCTCCTTCTCGGGATCGATGTCGATCTCGACCGACTCCATCTCCCGCAGGTCCTCCAGGGAACGTTCGAGCCGGTCGTTGGCGATCAGCGCCAGGATCGTCTCGGGATCGTTGATGAACGCCTGTAGCGACGCCGCGACCTGCGTGTACGTGTTGAGCCCGTTCTTGATGAGATACGCCAGCACGAGCTCCCGCGAGAAGACCGCCTCGTGGAGTTCGTCGTGGCTCCAGCCGCGGTCGAACCGGATGTCACCCAGGGTGTTCGAATCGCCGAGCTTCAGGAACTCGTCAGTTTCGGCCTGCCACTGGTAGACGTCCTGGACGTTGATCTCGTCGTTCTCCGGGTCGTAGTGATTGATCTCGGTGAGCGATTTGCTCCGCCGGACCTTGTTCCCGCGTACCCGGGTTTGGGTCTGAATCGACACCAGATCCAGCGCCGTGAACATCGTCTTCGAGACGTTGATCGGCTCGGTCGTGAACCGCTTTATCACCTCGCCGACGCTGTCGGCGTGAAACGTCGTCAACGTCGTGTGGCCGGTCGACATGACCTGAAAGAGCGTTCGCCCCTCTTCGCCACGGATCTCACCCATCACGATGTACTCGGGGCGTTGACGGAGCGCCGCCTCGAGGAGGTCGAACTCGTCGACGTCGCCCTTCCCGTCGTCCGAGAAGGACGGGCGGGTGATCGAGGCGATCCAGTTTCGCTGCGGCAACTCGACCTCGCGGGTGTCCTCGATGGAGACGATCTTCGCCTTCGAGGGGATAAACAGCGACACCGCGTTCAGCGAGGTCGTCTTCCCGGAGGCGGTACCACCGGCGAATATCAGCGATTTGTGGTTCTCGATGCAGAGCCACAGGAACGCCATCTGATCGAGCGAAAACGTGTTCCAGTTGATCAGGTCTACCGGCGTGAACGGGACGTCCTTGAACTGTCGGATCGTGTAGTTCGTCCCGTGGTCGGAGACCTCACGGCCGAGGGTGAGCTGGGCACGGGAGCCGTCGGGGAGCGTCGCGTCGACCTGCGGCTGCCGCTTCGAGATCCCCTTCCCGGAGCGCTGGGCGAGTTTGATCACGAAGTTATCGAGCCGAGACTCGCCGTGGTGAACGTTCGTGATCAGGTTCTCGTAATCGGTGTGGTAGACGAAAACCGGCGAGTTGTAGCCGTCACAGGAGATATCCTCGACGTTGATGTCGTGCTTGATCGGATCGATCCGCCCGTAACCGATGAAGTCGCGACGGATCACGTGGAGCAGCTTCTCGATCTGGTATTCGGTGAGCCGTCCCGAGTCCTCCTCGAGCACTGCTGGCTCCGGACGGGCGGCGATTCCATCGAGCTCCTCGATTTCGTCCGTCGAGTCGTCGACTCCGTCGTCCGATCCCACGACCCGCGTTATCCTGTCGAGGAACCGTCTCGAATCCACGCCTTCGAGAGCTTCGAGGACAGTCTCCGCGTCCAGACGCTTGAATTCCTCGAGGATCGTTCGACCGTCCGTCCCTGGACCGCCGGTTGTGGGCGTCCGGAGGTCGTGTCGATCGATCAACCATTTGGTTTCCTCTTCGAGCACCGCACCACGGTCCTCGTCGGATCCCCGAACCACGATGTCCTCGTCGGAGTATTTGATGCTCGTCCGAAGTTTTCCGGAGAAGAACTCCACGAGGTCCGCCTCGATTGCGTTGAGATACGGCTCGACCACGTAGTACTTCTTCTCGTTTTCCTTCACCGAGTGGAAGACGACGACGAACGCGTACGGTTTGTCGACCCAGTACCGTTCCTCCTCGATGTAATGCCGCTTGTCACTCATCGAGACGGTCTTCTCGAGATCGTACCGGTTCACGATGGTCGTCCGACCGTCAGCGGTCGAGAAGAACTCGTCCTCGTTCAGGTCGGGGGTGACGTTCACCGTTCGCCGTGCCTCGAGATCGATCAGCTCGTCGGCTCGTGTCGCTCCGGTAGCGAGTCGCGACTCGATGTCGTCGGGGTCGAATCCCAGGAATTTCGCCGGATCGAAGCTCTCGATCTCCCCGTTCCGGTCGCGCGGTACTCGACCGTCCTCGTAGTAATACTCCCACTTGAAATGCTCCCAGGAGTACTCTCCCTTCGTGACCCGCGTCTCGTCGATCCAGCTTCGGAACGAACGGTCGAATTCGGCCGCCGCCGTCGCGGCTTCGACGAGTCGATCTCCGAGCTCGTCGGGCGGACAGCCGAGATACGACGCCGGATCGAACTCGACGCGTGCCCAGTCGTCCGCCCCGGGAACGTCCCTGCCGTTGCCGTAGAACGGAAGCAGTGCGTCCCACCGCGGGGTGGGTTCGACGTCCCGGTAGACGGCTTCGATCTCGTCACCGTAGCCGTGCTCGCGCATGAACTCCCTCCACGTGTACTCCCCGAGAACGACCGGAGAGTCGTCGGAGGCCTCGTCGCCGGGGATCGTGGCGACCTCGATTGTATCCCCACTCATACGCCTATCGCCTCGACGAGCGTTTCGGATCCGTTCGTCGAGCCGCGACCCCGATCCGTGAACTGATCTTCAGTCTCTCAACTTCTGTCATCCACCCCGACTACCGCCCATTGTAGCTTTGTTACGACGCTTCTGTAGATCGGAAGTCGGCTTCTACAGACCGGAAGGAGCCACCTAATACAGCGACAACGCTGAATCCGATCCACGTCTCAAAAACTGCGCTCACGGCGCGGAAAATCGACGGGATCATCTGTCCGAAGCCGATCGAGACGGCACTCGAACACGGCGGCTCTCCCGGAGCGAGTGCGTTCGTTCCATCCGGCTCACCCTACGCTTTCGTACGAAAACCGTTCGATGGGGTACTCCGGCATTAACTATGCGTACAGCGACGGTGTTCCGCAGTAGGAATCCACAGATGCAACGACAGCTAAATGATACGGACGAACGGAAGCGGCACGTTAGCGACGTACTGGAGCAGGCCGATAGCTTGGACGAACTGAACGGGATACGCTCCGACTACGACCCGGAAGAGACTGCCGGAGAGCTGTCCGACGACGACGTGTTCGAAGTCCTGTACAATCGCCGACGGAGAGACGTGATAGCGTATCTGCGGGAACAGGACGGAGCCTCCACTGTTAGCGACATAGCGGAACACATCGCGGCCGAGGAGAACGAAACGACCGTCCAGCAGCTGTCCTCCTACGAGCGAAAGCGCGTGTACGTCGGGCTCTACCAGAACCACCTCCCGATGATGAAGGCGGTCGGCGTCATCGATTACGACAAGAACCGAGGAACAGTGCAACTACGGGAGTGTGCGTCCCAGCTCGAACCGTTTCTGGACGACACCGACAGTTCGAACGTCGCTCGACTGAAAGCCGCTGGGGCGGTCGGTCTGGCCGGGGTGATCCTGTTCGGCGTTCTCAACGTCGGTACGTTCGCCGCCGTGCCGGACCTGCTGTGGCTCGCTCTCGGAGGGGCCGGCCTCTTCGGGCTGCCTGCACTCGAAGCGTACGGTCCTGCTTGAGACACCGCTCCTCCTCGCAGATACTCCGCCCGAGAGTTCATCCGGCCGCTCTTCCGAAGTAGGGCCGATCGTGGCTCGGAAACTCGTCGTCGTCCCGAGCGTCGGATATTCGATCGACGGGATATCGCGGTTCGCTCAGCCGACGATGGACGCGAAGCGTCGATCGAAAACGTCAGCCATTGCACCGTGGATTCCGTTAGGTAACACCTGATAGCGAGAGCAAGCTCGAATTAACAATATGTAGTTGAAGGGTATACGGAAGTATGAGTGGGTTAGCGGCGTCGACACACAGAAGACGGGGGAACGTCACCGAGCAGGTCAGCAACGGCGAGACAGCCGACGAGGACCGATCTCACCACGAGACAGAGAGTACGGAGGGGTTATCGAAGGACCAGGCGTTCGATATTCTTCGAAACAGTAGGCGCCGAGCCATTATCTCCGGTCTCCGTGCGCGAGGAGGAGAACTGTCGGTCAAGGAGCTGTCGACGTACGTTGCAGCCGAAGAGTACGGCGTTCCTGCTTCGGAGCTGACGCCCGAACAGTACAAGCGAGTGTATACCGGACTCTACCAGTGTCACCTCGACAGGATGGAGGAACTGGGAGTGATCGACTTCGATACAGACACCAACACGGTCACACTCCACCACGTGGCGTCTCACCTGGAGCCGTATCTCGACAGCGAGACGAGATTGGCTAGCGGACGCCTCGAACTCGCCGTAGCGGTGGTGGTGACGTCCATCACCGCGATCGGAATCACTGGCATCAGTCCGCTCGGGACGATACCCCCGGCACCGCTGGCTGTGTTGACGATCGTTGCACTTCTCGGGTTGGCACTGCTCCAGATAGTCGATTAAACGGCGCGAGATGGGGACGCTGAACTTCGGCCGACGTGTCCGGAAATCGCTTTACCGGCGTCTGCCGGCGATCAGAACGGCGAGCAGCAACGCGATCGCCGCGGCGACGGGACCGAAGCCGAACTGGGACTCGGTCGCAGCGGTCGATCGCGCCGCCTCGGCGAGGACGTCGTCGGCTGGCGGCGCCGTGACCGAAAAGCTCGTCGCGTAGGTCGCTGCGTTCCCCGCGTGGTCGGCGACGGTGACTGCCGCCTCGTAGGCGGTTCCCGCCTCGACCGCCAGCGTGTGTTCGACCCCAGCGAGCGCCTCGCGGCGCTATCTGGACTCTTTGTACTCGTTGACGACCGCCTGCATCGTCGCCTTCCCGTCACCGAAGAGCATGAACGTGTTGTCCTCGGCGAAAAGCGGGTTGGGGATCCCGGAGAAGCCGGGACTGAGGCTCCGCTTGTTGACGATGACCGTACCCGCTTCGCTGACGTTCAGCACGGGCATCCCGGCGATCGGGCTGGAGTCGTCGGTGTTGGCCAGCGGATTGACGACGTCGTTGGCGCCGATGACGATCACGAGGTCGGTCTGTGAGAAGGTCGGGTTGATCTCCTCGAGTTCCTTCATTCGCTCGTAGGGGACGTCCGCCTCCGCGAGGAGCACGTTCATGTGCCCCGGCATCCGTCCGGCGACGGGGTGGATACCGAACTCGACCTCGACACCGCGCTCCCCGAGGAGTGTCGCCAGCTCCGCGACCGCGTGCTGGGCCTGGGCAACGGCCATCCCGTATCCCGGTACGATGACGACCCGGTTCACCGAGTCGAGCAGTATTCCCATCTCCTCGGGGGACGTCTCGGTGATGTTGCCCTCGTAGATGTCGGGCATCTCCTCGTCGGAGCCGGTTTCGCCGAAGCCGCCGAAGAGGACGTTCAGGAGCGATCGATTCATCGACTCGCACATGATGACTGTGAGGATCATTCCGGCGGCGCCGACCAGCGTGCCCGCGATGATCAGCGCGGTGTTGTTCAGCACGAAGCCGGTCCCCGCGGCCGCCAGCCCGGAGTAGGAGTTCAACAGCGCGATGACGACAGGCATGTCGGCGCCGCCGATGGGGACCACGAGCGCGATGCCGAGCAGCGACGCCGCGAGGATCAGGATCCAGAACGACGGCACCCACGAACCCTGCAGGGACGCCGACAGCACGTCCGGCTGGACGACCAGGTAGACGCCGGCCACCACGGCGACGCCGAGGAGGACGGCCTTGACGACGTGCTCGCCGGTGTAGCGGATGGCGGATCCGCCGATGACGCCGTGGAGCTTTCCGGCGGCGACCATGCTGCCGAAGAGGGTGACCGCGCCGATGAGTCCCGCGGCAGCGGCGGCAATTCCCACGTCCACCGGGATCGCACCGCCGGGGTTCCCGCCCTGCAGTTCGATCAGTTCGGCGCCGGCGACCAGCGCGGAGGCCCCGCCGCCGAAGCCGTTGAAGACGCCGACGAGCTGTGGCATCTCGGTCATCTCGACTCTGACCGCGAGGAAAACGCCGACGAGCGATCCAACGACCAGGCCGGCGAGCAGCACGACCGGCGAGATGATCTCGAACCAGACGACCGTCACGCCGACGGCGAGCAGCATCCCCGCCGCCGACGTGAGGTTCCCACGCGTCGCGGTCCGCGGGTGGGTCATGTCGCGCAGCCCCTGAATGAACAGGATCGCCGCCAGGAGATACGCCAGCGAGAGCACCGACTCGGGTATCCCGGCGATCACGACAGGTCACCTCCGGCCTTGCTGAAGTCCTCGAGCATGAAGTGACTCACCAGATACCCTCCGACGACGTTCACGGTGGCCATGACGACCGCGAGGAAGCCGAGCGCAGTCGCGAGCGTCGACGATCCCGAGCCGGCGACGACGACTGCCCCGACCAGCGTGATCCCGGTGATGGCGTTGGCACCGGACATCAGCGGTGTGTGCAGCGTCGCCGGGATCTTCGTGATGATGGAGTAGCCGAGGAACGCTGCCAACACGAACAGCGTCAGGTTCGTCACGACGTCAGTCATCGGTCGCCCTCCTCGGTGTCGGCGTCCGGAGCGTCGGCCTCGTCTTCGTCCTCGTCCTCGTCGGTCGGGGCGTCGGGGAGATGCGGATATCGAGCCCGTCCCTCGTGCGTGAGCAACGTCGAGTCGACGATCTCGTCGTCGGTATCGATCGCGACGCCCCCCTCGTCGTCGAGGAGCAACTCGAGGAAGCTCGCCACGTTGCTGGCGTAGAGCTGACTCGCGTGGTGTGACACGGTTGCGGGGAGGTTGGTCGGCCCGAAGATCGTGACGCCGGCGTGCTCGACCGTCTCGCCGGGGACGGTCGGCTCGCAGTTGCCGCCGGTGACCGCCGAGAGGTCGACGATGACGGATCCGGGATCCATCCCCTCGATCATCTCGGCGGTGACGAGTTCGGGAGCCTCTCGACCAGGGATGGCGGCCGTCGTGATCACCACGTCGGAGTCGGCGACGACCCGCGTCAGTTCAGTTCGTTGCTGGCGGTAGAACTCCTCGTCCATCTCGCGGGCGTACCCTTCCTCGTCGCCGGAGCCCTCGGTCTCGAGATCCAACTCGACGAAGTCGGCGCCGAGGCTCTGTACCTCCTGTCTCACCTCGAGGCGAATGTCGTAGCCGCGGACCGACGCACCGAGACGCTCGGCAGTCGCGATGGCCTGCAGGCCGGCGACGCCGGCGCCGATGACGAAGACGTCGGCGGGCTGGACCGTCCCCGCGGCGGTCATCTGTAGCGGGAACATCTTCGGCAACGCCTCCGCGGCCGTGATGGTCGCCTTGTAGCCGCCGATGCTCGCCATCGAGGAGAGCGCGTCCATGCTCTGAGCACGGCTGATGCGCGGAACGAGTTCGAGCGCGAACGCGCTGACGCCCCGGTCGGCGAGCGTCTCGAAGGTGGCATCGTCGACGTTGTACGGGTCGAACAGTCCCACGGCGATCTGGTCGTCGTCGTAGGGATCGAGTTCGTCGACGGCACCGATGCCGCGAACCTGGAGGACCACGTCGGCCCGCTCGAAGACGCCGTCGCGGTCGTCGACGATCTCACAGCCCACCGCTCGGTAGTCGGCGTTCGACCAGTCGGTGGCGTCGCCCGCGCCGGCGGCGACACAGACCGTGTGTCCCCGATCGACGAGCGCCTCCGCCTCAGCGGGGACGAGCGCGACGCGCGTCTCCCCGGGTACCGTCTCGGTTGGAACGCCGATGATCACGGCGCGACGTCACCCTGTAGGGCTCGCGGTGAGGAGCGCGTTTCCCATCGCTTCGCGGTTCGTTCGGGAGCGGAGGCGATCATTGGAGATCCTTCGCGTGTTGTAGGGTGTGAACTGTTCAAATTTCTCATGGTAACCCCTAATTCACTCGTTATTTATTACTGTCGGAATCGGCGACGACCGCCGCCTCGAGAGCCCCGACGTTTCGCCGGCAGAGTGGATACACTCGTATTGGTTTCAGCGCACGCAGTTAACCGCCATTGCGCGTCGATTTCGAAGATCGGCCACCTCTTCCGATGAGTGCACAGATCGAAAAATCGTGTTGCGGTGGATCCTCTTAGAGTCAAGTGGTTCGAGAGAGTTCGTCGCTCTGTCGAACATTACAGAAATAAGACAGTTTCGCACGGCCCCAGGGAACTCGTCCTGCGCCACCTGTGGAGTCGGCACGCTTAGCTGCGGCCAGAACCACACAGAACGATATATTTACTGACTGTTCTTTAATCCTAATTTTTAAAATATATTTAATATTGCTCCTAACCCCAGTGACGACACATCGGACTATAAGATCGAATTAAGCTAATTTAACCGCTTTCACTGCATATGCTGATGTAAGATCACGTGTGATCGACTGTAGATTTTATAATCCCAAAATAACCATATATATCTAAAATGGATTGTTGTATACACTTTAATACCATATTAAAATGAATATTTAGACGTAGATTGCATTATATTTTTAAACTATTTAATTACTCTTTCCGATGCGTTTTGGCAGAAAGTATAATAGTATAGTAGTATATTGAATTTTGATAATTTGATGAGCCATTTCGGTCTATATTCAAAACGCGAGCCGAACGGAACGTACGGCCCGTAATCTCACCGCAAACGACGACGGTCGGACCCAATTACATTGATATTCGTGGGGGTGGACGTCAGATCGTGACTTTGATCACGACTGACGATCCCGACGAAGCGGTCACGGAGTGGTTCACGCTCCTCGACGAGTACTGTGAGACCGAGGACTACGATGCGATGCGCCCGCACGTCGCGGAAGACGTCGTCTCCTTCGGAACGAAAGCCGAACTCGTCGTCGGGCGAGAGCATCTGATCGAAAACCAGTGGCGCGAGATATGGGGAAACATCGAGGCGTTCTCGATCGACCTGGAGAACCTTCGTTCGTTCGGCGGGGAGTCCACAGCCTGGGGCGTTGCTACGTGGGACTCGACGGGGTTCGACGAAGACGGTGAGTCGTTCTATCGCCCCGGCCGAGCCACCGTCGTTCTCGAGCGTCGTGACGGGACGTGGGTGGCCCGCCACACCCACTTTTCGCTGTACCCGGGAACACCGCAGTTCACGTACGGTCCCGACGGAAAGGCCTGATTCCGAGGGCTGTATCAGCGAACCTTCGACGAGTAATCAAAGGGAATCGAGCCACACGAACATTGACGGTCTGAGCAGAGGGGGCCGACGACTGTGACTCCGTTTTCCTTAAAAAACGTACTCCGGACCAGGTTCGTATTCGAACCGATCCGCGAAGTCGTCGCGGATCGTAAAGCCGAGTCCGGGTCGCGCCGGTGGATGAACCCGCCCGTCCTCGATTTCGAACTCCTGGTCGAAGAGTT
Organism: Haloarculaceae archaeon; assembly: GCA_007122455.1. GTDB lineage: Archaea > Halobacteriota > Halobacteria > Halobacteriales > Haloarculaceae > Natronomonas. Next base: position 22,604 of record SKTU01000050.1, read on the forward strand.
CAGTCAGCATCGGCATGTGCCCCTGGGGGACTTCGAGGACGTGTACGTTCTGCGTCGCTAGTGCGAAATGTAGCGACGCGGCGAACAGTACACCGCTCCCCCAGGCGTGAGGGGCAACGCGAACCCCTCGTGCCGATGCCATCGCAGCTATCCTGCGAAGTTCAGTGATCCCTCCAGCACGAGCGATATCGGGTTGAGCGACATCGCAGGCGTCGTGGTCGAACAGCGATCGGAAGTCGAATCGAGTGAATTCGCGCTCACCAGTCGCGATCGGGATCGTCGTCGACTCACGGACCGTTGCGAGTCCGGGATGGTCGTCCGGGGATACCGGCTCCTCGAACCACGAGATATCGAACGGCTGCAATCGTTCGGCTAAACGAATCGCCGTCGAGACGTCGAGAGAACCGTGCGCATCGATCATCAGATCGGCGTCGCCGACGCCATCCCGGGCCGCCGAAACCCGTTCGACGGTGGCCTGGATATCGAAGCGCTCCGAGGACTCTTCTCCGACGACCCGCATTTTTACTGCTTCAAATCCTCGATCGGTGTACTCCCCGAGTTCGTCTTTTGCCGCCTCGCCGGCGGCCCAGCCGCCGGAGGCGTATGCACGAATCGAGTGGCGAGCCGCACCTAAATACCGATAGAGTGGTAGCTCGACTAGCTTTGCGGCGAGGTCGTGTATCGCGATATCTACGCCCGAGATCGCTTCGAGGGTGAGTCCCCGTCGACCCTCCCGCGGCTGCGTGTACCCACGTTCGATCGACGGCGGCCACCGGGAACCGGTGTACATTTTTTCCCAGCAGCGAGTCGTATCGTGCGGGTTCTCCCCTTCGACGAGGGGTGCCAACGATTCGTCGACGATCGCTTCGATCGATCGCGGCTGTCCGAGCGATGCGCCGACGCCGGTCGTTCCGTCGTCCGCGGTTACGAACACTAACACCGCATCGGATTTGACTTTCGTACCGAGATCCGTCCGGTGCTGTTTCTCTTCGGGAATCGAGCTCGACAGTGGGACTGCCTCTACGTCTACGATCTGCATAGTTCCGTTTTACCGGTATACGATTTAGTTCTACGGGGAACACCAGCCACTCGATTGACTCATCGTGGTCGGTTCCCAATACGGTAGAGGAGAGCGCCTCTGTCCGACCGGTCGCTCAATCGTCGGTCCGAGCAATCACTCTAGCAGGCGAGCCATCGAGCCCACTGAGTGCAAGCGGAAGTGCGATCAACTCGACCGTCTCGTACGACGCGACGCGATCGGCGTTACAGAGGTACTCGACGATCGGGATCCCGCCACCGAGCAGCGTTTTGTGGACCGGACGTTCCGGGTCCGCTAACCGTTCAGTCAGAAAGTCGTTCGCGATCAACGAGACGCCGCTCTCGACCAACCACTCGGCCGCCCCGGGAGTAAACGCCGCAGCGTCGTCGAAAAAACCGACGTCACCGAATCGTTCGTCGACGTCGCCCGTTAGGAGTAGAACGCGATCGGTGGCACCGATCGCTGAACCGGAACTAGCAAGCGTTTCGGCGGTTATCATTTCGCCACGGTGAGCTCGAAGATCGACGACGTTCGCTCGACCGATAAGCAGTTGCGCTGGAA